>CAZZVI010000202.1:0-6150 GCA_964657335.1 uncultured Terriglobus sp. | reverse complement strand
AGATTGTTCGCACTCGCACCTCGACGATCATCTTCGTCAATAGTCGCCGCGTGGCAGAGCGGCTTGCCGGCGCGATCAATGAACTTGCCAATGAGACCATCGCGCGTGCGCATCATGGCTCGCTCGCAGCAGCACAGCGCAGCGAGATCGAAGAACTGCTCAAGGCCGGCCAGATCAAGGCACTCATTGCGACATCGTCGCTGGAACTCGGCATCGACATGGGCGCGGTTGACCTGGTCATCCAGATCGAGGCCCCGCCATCCGTCGCCAGCGGCATGCAGCGCATCGGCCGCGCCGGGCACCAGGTCGGCGCTGCGAGCGAAGGCATCATTTTTCCCAAGTACCGCGCCGACCTGATCGCCTGTGCAGCCGTCACCCGCGCCATGCATGAGGGACTGGTCTAGTCCACCCGTTATCTACGCAATCCACTCGACGTTCTCGCACAACAGATGGTCGCGACTGTCGCCCAATCTCCAACAGTAAGCCGCACCGCGAGAAAGAAGAAAGAGCCGCCGCTGCCTTCGACGATGACCGTCGAAGAACTGTACACACTGATCCGCAGCGCCGCGCCCTTTGCTTCCCTCGCGCGCAGTACGTTTGAGGGCGTGCTCGATCTGCTGGCCGGCCGCTATCCTTCGGATGAGTTTGCCGAGCTTCGGCCGCGGCTTACCTGGGACCGCATCACGAACATCCTCACTCCGCGGGAAAGCGCAAAGTATCTCGCGATCATGAATGGCGGCACCATCCCGGACCGCGGCCTTTATGGCGTCTTTCTCTCCGGCACAGAAGGAAGCAAGCCCATTCGCGTCGGCGAACTCGATGAAGAGATGGTCTTCGAGAGCCGCACCGGCGACACCTTTATCCTCGGCGCGTCTACCTGGCGCATCGACGAAATCAATCATGACCGCGTTCTTGTGTCTCCTGCTCCGGGGGAACCGGGCAAGATGCCTTTCTGGCACGGCGACCAGGCAGGGCGGCCTCTCGAGTTCGGGCGGCGCATCGGTGCGCTGATTCGTGAATTGCGCGAGCTGCCGCGCAATGCCGCACTCTCACGGCTGGTTCGCGAACATGATCTCGACCCCGGCGCAGCTGAAAATCTGATGCGCTTCCTGGCCGACCAGGAGCTTGCCACCACTGTCGTGCCCGACGATCGCAACATCGTCATCGAGCGCGTAAAAGATGAGCTCGGCGACTGGCGCATCTGCGTTCTCACGCCCTTCGGCAATCGTGTCCACGCACCGTGGGCGATGGCGATCACTGGACGCATTCGCGCCTCCGGTGGTCCGGACGTCGAGAGCATGTGGGCAGACGATGGTTTCGTGCTGCGCTTCCCCGATTCGGACGCCGCCCCTGATGCGGACACCATCCTGCTCGATCCCGCCGAAGCCCATGATCTTGTCCTCCGGCAACTCGGCTCGACAGCACTCTTCGCAGCCAAGTTTCGCGAAGCAGCCGCACGCGCGCTGCTACTGCCTCGTCGACGCGCCCAGGGCCGTACACCCCTGTGGCAGCAGCGTAAACGCGCCTACGATCTGCTGGCCGTCGCATCACGCTATCCATCGTTTCCGATGCTGCTTGAAACGTACCGCGAGTGCCTGCGCGACGTCTTTGACATGCCCGCCTTTCAGGAAGTGTTGCGCGCGATCAGCTCCCGCAACATCCGCATCCACGTAGCCGACTCGCGCACACCATCACCTTTCGCATCGTCGCTGCTCTTCAGCTATGTCGCTAACTATATTTACGACGGCGACGCACCACTTGCAGAACGTCGCGCCCAGGCGTTGTCGATCGACCAGGAGCAATTGCGTGAACTGCTGGGCGATGCCGACCTCCGCGAACTGCTCGACGCCGACGCCATTGCAGAAGTAGAAGAGCAGCTGCAATTGCTGGGCGAGAACATGAAGGCCCGCAATGCCGACGGTATCAATGACCTGCTGCTGCGACTTGGCGATCTCACACGCGAAGAATTGCTCCGCCGTCTTGAATCACCAACGGTGGCTATTCACGTCGAGCGGCTCTTACGTGCCAAGCGTTTGCTCGAAATCAAGATCGCCGGTACCAAACGCCTCATCGCGATTGAAGATGCTGCGCGCTATCGCGACGCGTTAGGTATTCCGCTGCCGCCGGGGATTGCCAAGTCGCTGCTGACACCAGTGGTCAAGCCAGTGCTCGAGCTTTTGCGGCGATACGCCCGCACCCATGGGCCATTCACGCTTCCGGAAGTCGCTGCGCGCTTCGCTCTCGATCCCGCGCAGGCTGAAAGTGTCTTGCGCGAGCTACTACTCGATGGACGCATTCTGGAAGGCGCTTTCCGGCCGGGCGGTATCCATCGCGAATGGTGTGACGCAGAAGTACTGCGCATGATCCGGCGAAAGTCGCTGGCAAAGCTGCGCAAGGAGGTCGAGCCGGTCGAACAGCAGATGCTCGCGCGGCTCTCTACGCATTGGCAGGGTGTGTTGCAACGGAGACGCGGGCTCGACGCGTTGCTTGACACGATCGACAATCTGCAGGGAACGCCGTTGCCGGCGTCGCTCATCGAGACCGCCATTCTGCCATCACGGCTAGGCAACTATCAACCCGGCGATCTGGACACGCTCATAGCCGCCGGGGAAGTGGTCTGGTGTGGTCTTGACGCACTGGGTGAACATGATGGCCGGATTGCGCTCTACCTCTCGGATCGACTGACCACACTGCTGCCGCCCACACGAACCGTCGTCACAGAGACACCGCAAACTCCTCGTGAGCAAAGGCTGCTTGATCAACTCGCAAAGGGCGGCGCAGCCTTCTTCTCGCAGCTGCATGATGCTGTCGGCGGCGGCTTTCCAGGCGAGACGCTCGATGCACTCTGGTCTCTCGTATGGCGAGGCCTCATCACCAATGACACCTTCCACGCGCTCCGTGCTTATGTCGCGAAACCAACTACGGCCCGCCCCGCCAAACGCCAGCACAATGTCCCCTCCTTCCGCTCACGGCGTACCACGCCTCCGAGTGCGCAGGGCCGCTGGACCTTGCTGCCACAGCCCGATGCATTGATGACCGATGCAACGCAGTGGAGTGCTGCGATCGCGAACCAGCTATTGAATCGCTATGGCGTCCTCACCCGGGAATCGATCGGGCAGGAGAATCTCCCCGGCGGCTTCAGTGCGGTCTATGACACGCTGAAAGTCCTAGAAGAGAGCGGTCGCATCCGCCGTGGTTACTTCGTGGCCGGTCTGGGCGCTACACAATTTGCATTGCCGTCCGCAGTCGACCTGCTGCGTTCGCTGCGTAATAACGTTCGTCCGGAAAAGCCGGAGATGGTCATCCTGGCCGCGACAGATCCAGCAAATGTTTACGGCAGTGTGCTGCGCTGGCCGCAAGCCGGCGAAGCCAACGCAAACGATGCCGAATCGCAGGGCGCTGAAAGCAAACAGATGGAGACAACGCCGCGTATGCTCTCGCGCAGTGTCGGCGCCAATGTCATCCTCCGCAACGGAGAACTGGTCGCGTACGTTCGTCGGAACAATCCGAACGTCCAGGTGTTCCTGCCCATGGATGAACCCGAGCGAAGCCAGGCCGCCCGTGATCTCGCGCAGTTCCTGGCCCACACCGGGCAGGAAGAGATGCGGCGTCGCGAGGCCGACCATCGTAGCGGCATGCTGATCACCACCATCAATGGCACGCCGATCGCTGCGCACTGGATGGCGCGGGCTCTGCAGGATGCCGGCTTCCAGCCCGCACCGATCGGTTTCAATCTGCGTCGGGTCCTTATGCCCGTATCAGCAGCAGCTACAGACGAAACAAGCCAGCCGATCACCGAGGTGCAGTAGCGCATGCCTGAAGGCGACACAATCTTCCGTTCCGCCCGCGCCCTCAACCGCGCTCTCGCCGGCAAGACCGTCACACGATTCCAGACCGCACTCGCACCGCTTGCCAGCGTCAATGACAACACTCCCGTCGCAGGCCGGGTGATCGAAAAAGTGGAGTCGCGCGGAAAATGGCTCATCGTTCACTTCTCCGGCGACCTGATGCTGGTCACACATATGCTCATGAGCGGCTCGTGGCATATCTATCGCACAGGCGAACGCTGGCGACAGCCGAAGAGCCGCATGCGCGCTGTCATCACAACTGCCGATTTCGAAGCAGTCGCCTTCAATGTGCCCGTTGCGCAGTTCCACACGGCGCGTTCTCTGGAGCGCAGCACCATGGTCCCGAAGCTCGGCCCCGATCTGCTCAGCGAAGACTTTTCGGAAGCCGATGCTCGATCGCGACTCATAGCACATGCGGACGACGACGTAGCCGACGCACTGCTGAACCAGCGCATCATGGCCGGCATCGGCAACGTGTACAAGTCGGAAATCTGTTTCGCCTGCCAGGTCAATCCGTTCCGCAAAGTGTCGTCACTCACCACGAATGAAATCGACTGCATCCTCGATCGCTCGCGAAAATTCCTTGCCGTCAACGTCGCCGATGGCGCAGGCGACGGCATCATCACCTATACTGGTCCGCGGCGAACCACGCACGCCGCCAACCAGGGAGAGCGGCTCTGGGTCTATGGCCGGCAGGGCAGGGAGTGCCGTCGCTGCGGCGCAACTGTGCTGATGCGTAAGCAGGGAAGCGGCGCCCGTTCGACCTACTGGTGCCCGGACTGCCAGCCCCTGCCAATAGATCAAGGCACAGCGACAGCTCCGGTCGAGGGCTGGTCGATCCAGGTGCGCAGACGCAAAGTAGGCTGTTAGCTAAGCCCTACTGCTGTGGCGGCTGCTGCTGTTGCGGCGGCGTATCGTTCTTCTTGTCGCCACCACCGAACAGTCTTCCGAAGAAGCCCTTCTTCTTTTTCGGCTCTTCAGCAGGAGGAGCAGGCTGTTGCGCTGCCGCACCAGCCTGGTTCACGACGCCGGACTGTTGGGCCGGCTGGCCGATCACCTGTTGCTGCGGCTGGCCGGGGATCGACGGGCCTTGCGGCTTATTACCACCTAACCCAAAAATCTTCTGGAAAAAGTTCCGTGGATCGCCGCTGCCCTGCGAGCACGTAGTCGTCGGGCCGGTACCATCCAGAAAGGCAGCATAGTAATCCTTAGGGCAGCTCTCATCCGCCAGCAGGTTGGTCTCGGCATCGAGACGAAGCAGGGTCACGCCCGCGGGTGTCTCGAAATCCTTCGTGTCGGAGTACTGCGGCAGTTGCACAGCCTTCTTCATGAACTCCGCCCACATCGGGCCGGCTGCCTTGCCGCCTTCCAGCTTGATGTCTGAGTAATCGTCGTTACCGACCCAGATCACGCAAAGCAGGTTGGAGGTGAAACCTGCAAACCATGCATCATGGGAGGTACCGGTCTTGCCCGCTGCCGGCGCCGTAAATCCGAGCGCTCGCACTGGAAAGCCGGTGCCGTGATCGATCACATTCTTCATCAGCGAGAGCGTGAGATAGGCCGCGCGTGGATCCAGGATAGGCTTCGGCGTGATCGGGAAGTTCTGCATCACTTCACCCGTCGGCGTACGCACACTGGCCAGCATCCACGGCTCGATGCGCGTGCCGTAATTCGCGAACATCGTATAGGCCCCGGCAACATCCAGTGGACTCGCATCGTATGCGCCGAGTGCGACTGCAGGCGTCCCGCGCGCATTCTTGATGCCGGCTTCGCGCGCCAGTCCCGCCACGTTGTTGTAGCCGACCATCTGTGCAAGTTCAACCGTCGCGTTGTTCAGCGATTGCTGCAGCGCGATCTTCGCGCTCACCTGGCCGAGATACTTCGTGTCATGGTGGAAATTGCCCGGCGTGTACCCACCATCGAAGGTCTGCAGGTCGTTGTTCAGCGGCGTCGTCGCAGTAAAGACGCCGTGCCATCCGGACGCAGCAATCGTGATCGGCTTCACTGCCGTGCCGGTAGCAGCATTGGCTGCCGCATCGGCGGCTTCCGCAGCTTCCGGCGTCGGCGCTTCCAGTTCCGCACCAGTGAGCGATGAATTGAATGCCGCCGCATACACAAACGGTTTGAAGACCGACCCGGTCGGCCGATGAGAGACAGCGTGGTTGAACTGGCTCATGCCGTAATTGCGTCCTCCTACCAGCGCCAGCACCTGGCCGGTATGAGGATTCAGCGCAATCATCGCGACCTGCGGATTCGGCACCACCTCCGTCGAACCAGCCTTCGCCAGACGGGCACGACGCCT
>CAZZVI010000201.1:0-6158 GCA_964657335.1 uncultured Terriglobus sp. | reverse complement strand
GCCTTCAGGCCACTGAATCGATCCTGGGTGAAGAAGGGGCTTCAGCCCCGGAATGTGCCGCAAAACCGGGGCTGAAGCCCATCTATCTCTTGATCGATTCGTCAGCGGCTAAAGCCCGCTGCTTTCTACTGAAACTGCCTTACAGCATGGACGACTTTGTCGATACACCCTCACCCGTCTTGCATCTCCATCAACTTCATGGCATACTCATAAGAGTGCCTGAGCCTCCGTGCGTGTCCTGTACCGCCGGTCCTCAAGTACATCGCAGTTGGGCAATCGAAATAAGGCGTGGAAGCGCTGAAGGACGAAAGCCGGCTGTGTCAATCACCACGGCCGAACGGCTCATTCCCCGCAGCAGTTGAGTAACAGCAATTCGGGATGGGTTCAGCGTAGAAGGTACGCTGCGGACAAAGGGCGGGGCCCTCGTTGGGGAGCCAGAGCGGAAACGCAGAGGCTGTAGTCAACGCGAGGCATACCCGCTGGGCTAGAAGAATCCATCAGCCCGCTTTGTCCAATGGTTCGAGCGGTGGGAGACAAGGAAACTGGTATGCGTAAGATTTCGAAGAACCTGGCAAAGGCGCGCGCGGCTGTTGAGCCCCGCCCCTACACCCTGACCGACGCGGTCCCCCTCCTGCAGAAGATCAAGTACGCGAAGTTCGACGAGAACGTCGATATCACGCTGCGTCTTGGTGTGGACACGCGTCATGCGGACCAGATGGTTCGTGCGACCGTGACCCTGCCGCATGGCCTGGGTAAGACCAAGAAGGTAGCGGTCATTTCGACCGCCGAGAACCAGCGCCTGGCGACGGAAGCCGGTGCGGACATCGTCGGCGGAGAAGAGCTGGTTGAGAAGATCCAGAAGGAATCCTGGACCGACTTCGACGCCCTGATCGCCACGCCCGACATGATGCGTTCCATCGGCCGTCTCGGCAAGGTGCTCGGACCTCGCGGCCTGATGCCGAATCCGAAGACCGGTACGGTGACCACGGATGTGGCTAGCGCGGTGAAGGAAATTAAGGCCGGTAAGGTCGAGTTCCGCGCGGACAAAACGGCGCTCGTCCACGTTCCGGTGGGCAAGAGCTCGTTTGAGGCGCAGAAGCTGGTTGAGAATGCGATGACGGTCATCGGCGCAGTGGTCAAGGCGAAGCCTTCCGCGGCCAAGGGCAAGTACATCAAGGCGATGTACATCTCGTCCACGATGGGGCCCGGCATCGAGATCGATCAGGCTGTCGCGGATCTTGCGGGCAAGGCGTAGGAGCAGCTGTTAGCTACTAGCTCCTGGCTTTTAGCGAGATCGTTGCCGAACTTAAGATTTGCGTGATCTGCGAGCATTCGCACCGCAGCAAAAACATGAGCTAGAAGCTAAAAGCTAGCAGCTAGAGGCTAACAATGGCATTGACGAGACAGAAGAAGAACGAGAAGGTGGCGGTCCTCGCGGGCGAACTGCAGACCGCGACCGCTGCCATCATCGGCACCTTTACCGCGATGACGGCGGACAAGGATTTCGACCTGCGCAAGACTGTGCGCGGCGCGGGCGGCAAGTACCATGTGCTGAAGAACAAGCTGGCTCCGAAGGCCGGCGCGGGCACGCAGATTGAGGGCGCGCTGGGCGGCCTGAAGGGTGTCAGCTCCATCGCCTACACCTCCGGCGATCCGGTCGCGCTGGCGAAAGCGCTTTCGACCTGGGTCAAGGACAACGCGCAGTTCACCTTCAAGCTCGGCATCGTCGACGGCAAGGTTCTGAACGTCCAGGAGATCAACAACCTGGCCACCCTGCCCGGCAAGGAAGAGCTCTTCTCGAAGCTGCTGTTCCTCATCAACGCTCCGGCAACGCGCCTGGCTACCGTTTTAAATGCCACCGGCCGCAACCTTGCCGTCGTCGTCGATCAGGCTGTGCAGGGGGAGAAGTTCAAGGCCGGCGCGGCACCCGTTGCCGCAGCGGCTCCCGCGGCTGAAGAAGGTTCCGCAGCAGTTGCGGTCAGCACTGACGCCGACCCGGCACAGCCGGAAGATGGCGCTGACTCGCAGGCCGGTGCGGCTGCGACCGAGGCTCCTGTCGAGGGCGCATAAAGTTTTGCTCCACCGTTGCGGGGTGCGCAGTCTGGGCGCATCGGAAACCCCGGAACGACGGAGCAACCTGGAGCAGACGACCCGCTCCCAGGCGAAGTAATCCGTAGGAAAGATTTGGCAGTAACAAGATCAAGAAAAGGAAAACACCATGGCAGACATTCAGCAGTTGGAAGACCAGATCGTTAGCCTGAGCCTGCTTGAGGCGTCAGAGCTTGTGAAGAAGCTTGAAGAGCGTCTCGGCGTTTCGGCGGCAGCAGCATCCGTTGCGGCAGCGCCTGCAGCCGGCGGCGGCGCGGCAGCTCCCGCAGCAGAAGAGAAGACCGAGTTCACCGTGATCCTGAAGGAGATCGGCGCGAACAAGATCAACACCATCAAGGCTGTGCGTGAAGTCACTGGCCTGGGTCTGAAGGAAGCAAAGGACCTGGTCGAGGCTGCTCCCAAGCCCCTGAAGGAAAACATCAGCAAGGACGACGCGGCGGCCCTCGCCAAGAAGTTCGACGGCATCGCGGCAGTCGAGATCAAGTAACTTCGGCGGCAGCTAAGTACAAGGGAGCCCGGGCCAATGGTCCGGGCTCTCTCTTATTGGAAAGACATCGGGTAGCGTCGCCGACAACAGCGAAGACACGTCACGAACTTATTTGGATGGCATGAGCGACCAGACTCAGCTCGGTCCGGTCTGACACCTGTAAGTGAGCTCAGGAGGTCTGCTATGGCTCGACTCGTTTACGGATTGAACCAGTCCTTAGACGGTTATGTGGACCACGCGAAGCTGGGGCGTCCAGGACCGGCTGTCTTCCGGCATTTCATTGAGCATGTGCGCGGTGTGACAGGCATGATCTACGGCCGGCACATGTACGAGATCATGCGCTACTGGGATGAAGATCAGCCAGGGTGGAACTCCGAGGATCTCGAATACGCGGCGGTGTGGCGCAGCCGTCCGAAGTGGGTTGTCTCGCAAACCCTGCTTTCCGTCGGACCCAACGCTACGCTGCTGCAGTCTGACGTGGAGGCAGCAATACGGAAGCTGAAGAGCGATTTGACAGGTGAGATCGACCTTGGTGGGCCGCAACTGGCGCAAAGTCTGTTTGGGACGCGACTCATTGATGAGTATCGAATGTATCTACGGCCGGTTGTCTTAGGAAACGGATCACCGTTTTTCGCCGGTGCACCATCGGCGCTTCGTCTGGCCGCCACTGAACTCATCGGTGAAGATACTCTTCGGCTAACCTACTTACCGGTTTTATAAGGCGCTCGAACGCGGTGAACGCTCCCGCTTGCATTTAACACGAAGGCGCGGTATTCTTTCGTTTGGAGCATGGCCGCAGAGCGTGGGACTGCGTAACGGCGCAACGGTCAAGAACCTAACGACAATTTGAAATTCTTCCGGCTCACGCAAGAGCCGGCCACGGCATACCTCGGGCGGCGGGGGTTTGCGGTGCAGGCAGCGTATCACGAGCGGCAGCAACCCTGAGGCGGGGTAAGCCTCAAAGGGCGGCAGGTATTTCTTACACAGCAGCAACAGTGCAAAAGCCGGATCTTGCGCTCACGGGACTTCCTGTCCCCGTGAGCGAATCTGCGTTTGTGGACCGAAGTTTGATCCCGCCGCGCGGCTCCGGTTTCAGCCTGTAACTCACAGGCACGGCAGTACGGAAAGCTTCGTATCACCAACGGGCATCACGCCCACTTCCAATGCGCGCAGTTGCTCTCACCGAGGTAGAGCCGCTGCAGTTGTCAAGCGCACATCACCCGCGGATCAGCCGCCCACACGGCATGTTCCGGCTCTCGTGGCAGTCACCGCATCGGATGCGGTTTCGCGCAACGCAGAGGCCTCGGCACGAACAAGGGGAGTCTTAACGTATGGCAAGCAACACCGAAACGCGCGCACTCCGCAGCCGTCTCGATTTTTCGAAGATCCCAACCGCAATCCAGATTCCTAACCTGATCGAAGTGCAGCGCCGCTCCTACGAGCGCTTTCTGCAGATGGACAAACTGCCGCAGGAGCGCGAAGACAACGGCCTGCAGTCGGTTTTTACGTCCGTCTTTCCCATCACCGACTTCCGCAACGTGTCGGAGCTGGAGTTTGTCGATTACTCCATCGGCAACTGGGAGTGTAAGTGCGGCTACCTCAAGGGTCTGAACCACCTGCGCACGGCCTGCGTGAACTGCGGCCACATGGTTATCACCGACCCGTTCCATCCGGGCGATGTGCTGTGCCATTTCTGCGGCACGTACAACAAGAACACGCCGGACTTCTGCACCAAGTGCGGTGACCCGGTGGGTCTGCAGCTGAAGTATGACCAGGCCGAATGCGAAGAGCGTGGCATGACCTATGCGGCTCCGCTGAAGGTCACGATTCGCCTGAAGATCTACGACAAGGACCCCGAGACCGGCGTCAAGACCCTGCGCGACATGAAGGAGCAGGAAGTCTTCTTCGGCGACATTCCGCTGATGTCGGCGAACGGTACGTTCATCGTCAACGGCACGGAGCGCGTCATCGTGTCGCAGCTGCACCGGTCGCCCGGCGTCTTCTTCGAGACGGCGAATAACCGCAGCTACTTCCTGGGCAAGATCATCCCGTACCGCGGCTCGTGGGTTGAGTTCGAGTACGACCAGAAGAACATCCTGTACGTCCGCATCGACCGCAAGCGCAAGTTCCTCGGAACGATCTTCCTGCGCGCGCTCGGCCTGCGCACCGACGAGGAGATCCTCAAGACCTTCTACACCGCCGACACGGTCAACATCCGCGACGGCAAGATGTACTGGAGCCTGAAGGCAGAGGGCGCGACCAACCTCGTCGGCGTCAAGCCTGCCAACGCGATCAGCGGTGCTGACGGCGCGGAGATCGTTGCGGCTAACCGCAAGATCTCCACCTCGCTGCTGGCCAAGCTGCGTGCCGGCAACGTCTCCGAGATCGAAGTGGCCCAGAGCGACTTTGACGGCGCCATCTTCGCCGCGGACGTGGTCGATTTGACTACGGGCGAGCTGCTGTACGAGGCCAACCAGGAAGCCACCGCCGACAAGCTGCACAAGATTCTGCAGACCGGCTCGACAGGCTTTGAGGTCTTCTTCCCTGAGAAGGACGACGTCGGCAACATCATCACCAACACGCTGAAGCGCGACTCCGTCCGCAAGCCCGAGGAAGCTCTCATCGAGATCTACCGCAAGCTGCGCCCGGGCGATCCGCCGACGCTCGACACCGCGACCGCGCTGTTCGAAGGCATGTTCTTCGATCCGCGCAAGTACGACTTCTCGCGCGTGGGCCGTCTCAAGTTCAACATCAAGCTGTACGAGAGCCAGGACGCAACCAACCTGGACAAGCGCACGCTGACGCCGGAAGACTTCTACGGCACCATCCGCTACCTGCTCAAGCTGCGCAAGAACATCGGCCTTGTGGACGACATCGATCACCTTGGCAACCGCCGCGTCCGCGCGGTGGGCGAGTTGATGGAGAACCAGTTCCGCATCGGCCTTGTGCGCATGGAGCGCGCCATCAAGGAAAAGATGAGCGTGTACCAGGAGATGTCGACGGCGATGCCGCACGACCTCATCAACGCCAAGCCGGTCATGGCAGCGATCCGCGAGTTCTTCGGATCGTCGCAGCTCTCGCAGTTCATGGATCAGACCAACCCGCTCTCGGAGATCACGCACAAGCGTCGTCTCTCCGCGCTTGGACCTGGCGGTCTCTCCCGCGAGCGCGCCGGCTTCGAAGTCCGCGACGTGCACCCGACCCACTACGGCCGCATCTGCCCGATTGAGACGCCGGAAGGCCCGAACATCGGCCTGATCTCGTCGCTGTCGTGCTTTGCGCGCATCAACGAGTACGGATTCATCGAGTCGCCCTACCGCCGCGTCAAGGACGGTCACGTAATCGACTACGTCGCTGTCACCAACTCCGGCGAGAGCGGCATGCGGCAGGGTGACCCGATTGAGGTCAACGAAGCGCATGCACTGAAGCAGCAGCTCGCGAAGGATGGCAAGCGCGTGCTCGAGACTGAGCCGTTCTCCTTCTATCTGTCCGCATGGGAAGAGGATCGCCACACCATCGCGCAGGCGAACATCGACCTGGACGAGACGGGCAAGCTGACCGA
>CAZZVI010000200.1:0-6182 GCA_964657335.1 uncultured Terriglobus sp. | reverse complement strand
GAAAACCGCCGCCGCCACCATGAAAGGCACCTACGCTGCCGCCGTGGAATCCGCCGCCTCCATGGAATCCACCACCAACGGCACCACCGTGAAAACCGCCGCCCACACCGCCGTGGTAACCCCCACCATAGCCGCCGCGGTAGCCATAGCCGCCATGATAGCCATAACCACCATACCCGCCGCGGTATCCGTAGACCCCGCGATAGCCGCCGTAGAAGCCTCTACCACCCCAGTAGCCGTGGTACCAGGGACCGGCACCGATGAAGATGCCGCCGACGAACCAGTTCGGTCCGTAGTAGCCGTAGGGTGCGCAACTATACGGATAGTAGTTGTAATAGCCGTAAGCGCAGACCGGCGCCGCAGCGTATCCAGCGTCATAGCCATCGTAGCCATAGCCGGCATAGGCACCACCATCGCCGACAGCTACACCGACGCCCACCTGGGCATTGGCACGAAGCAAGGCAGCAGGGCTCAAGAGAATCCCGAGCATCAACACATATCGAAAAAGTTTCATCACAACCCCCATCCGCTCCGCCTACGACGCGTTAGTCGCTAACCACGGAGTGTAACGAGCTTGCGGGCTTTCTGGTTAGTTCTAAGCCCACACCCGTTAGAACAACAATCCCCGGGAAAAGTTGCGGCGATCTGCCAGCCCTGTTTGTTCAGGCTGCCAAGTGGCAGAATGAGCAACCTGGCGTCGAAACCGGTGCGGCCCAGGGCAACCCGCTCTTACTTCCTCCCGCCGAATCTCGTAAGCTCGCATGTGGGATAGTGGTTGAGGTAGCCCAGCGGTACGGAGAAAAGCCTATTTTCGCGAAGGCACAGCGGGTCCATTTCATTGGCATTGGCGGCATCGGCATGAGCGGTATCGCCGAAATCCTGCTCACTCTCGGGTACCCCGTCTCCGGCTCCGACCTCCGCCGCTCTGCCATCACTGATCGGCTGGCCGGCCTCGGCGCCACTGTCTTTGAAGGTCATGCCGCAGCCAATGTCATCGGTGCCGCGGTCATCGTGACCAGTTCCGCTGTCAATGAACGCAATGCTGAAGTCGTCGAAGCCCGGCACCGCAAAATCCCCATCGTCCAGCGCGCGGAAATGCTCGCCGAGCTGATGCGCCTGAAGTACGGCATCGCCGTTGCCGGCATGCATGGAAAGACCACCACCACCTCGATGATTGCCGCCGTCCTGGCGGAGGGTGGCCTCGATCCCACTATCGTGGTCGGCGGTCGAGTTGACGCGCTAGGTTCGAATGCGCGCCTCGGCACCTCTCGTTATCTTGTTGCAGAGGCTGATGAAAGCGATCGCTCCTTCCTCAAACTCTCGCCTATCCTTGGCGTCGTGACGAACCTCGATCGTGAACACATGGATTGCTATCGCGACATGCAGGATGTCGAAAATGCCTTTGTCGACTTTATGGACAAGGTACCGTTCTATGGCGCCACCACAGTCTGCCTCGACGACGACCTGCTCCGCGCCATCCTGCCCCGCGTTACGCGCCGCCTTTTCACGTATGGCCGTTCGCCGGAGGCCGACTTCGTCGTGCGCCTGCTGCCGGTCGAAACCACAGGCACCAGTCGCGACTCCGCGCCGGAGAGCGGCACCGCTGCGGCACCAGTCCGCTCCCGCTTCGAAATTGTCGACGGGTCCCGGGTCCTTGGCCCTTTCACCCTGCAGGTGCCTGGGCTTCACAATGTTCTGAATGCTACTGCCGCCGTTGCCATCGGCGTGCAGCTGGAAATCGAGGAAGCCGCCATTATCCAGGGTTTGCGAAGCTTTCGCGGAGTGGACCGGCGCTTCCAGATTCGCGGCGTCGTGAACGGCATCACGGTCATTGATGATTACGGCCATCATCCGACCGAGATCCGCGCTACCCTCAGCGCTGCCCGTTCCTGCGGCTACCATCGGATCCACGTCATCTTCCAGCCACACCGCTACACCCGCACCCGCGACCTTCTTCCCGAATTCGTCTCTGCTTTCAGGGATGCCGACACGCTGCAGGTACTCGACATTTACGCCGCCAGCGAAGAGTCGATACCCGGGATCAACGCACCGGCCCTGGTTGCCGCATTGCAGCAGGTCGGCAGTGGCACGAAGGCCTGCTATGCCGCATCGTTCGCCGAAGCAGCGGAAGCCGTGACCGCTTCCGCAAAGGAGGGCGACGCGATTCTGGCATTGGGAGCGGGCAGCGTGTCGCAGGTCGCTCAGCTGGTGCTTGACAAACTCCGCGGCTCGGCAACGGTGACCGACAGGCCGTTGTCTAATTCTTAAGGCGTTCTCCAAACGCCCACAATCCCAACCCCGGATTGCTGACGTAGAACACCTCTTCGCCACCCACGTCGTTCCAGCCATCCTTCAACTTCGCCGGATCGTATGTCTGTGTCATCGCAGCAAGGTCCGCAAATCCGAAGCCGACCGACTCGACCTCTGCCCGGCTCAACCTGCCTGGGCAATAAGTGATCCGAAAGCGGCCCTCCGACGATCCATGGATCAGGTGAGCCGCCGCACTCAGATTTCCGGCAAGATCGGCGTTCTGCGCAACTGCCGCCAATGTCGCGGGCGTTCCGCAATAGCCATACTTCCGTATCAGGCGATCGATCCCGGCATCTTCCCCGAATTCTTTCACTCCCGGCGCCAGCACGATCAGCTCTGCATCGTCGGCGAGTGCCATACGCGTCCGGTAAATCGCCTTGTTGCCCAGCCAGGTGCTGTGGAATTCATGCGGATCGAGGTATACGACGGCTTTGCGGATCGCCCGCTCCAGCATTACGAAATTTACCTGCAGCGCCAGCGCAGAAGCCTGTTCGAAGCACTCCACGTCGTCGCCGATAAACAATCCGCGCACCACCAGTCGTCCATCCTCGCTGCGGCCGACAACTGTCAGCACATACACGATCGGCAGACCCTTCAAGAAATGGTCGGAAGCATAGTTCAGCACCCGTCGCACCGGCGTATCGGCGCGGCCCATAATCCTTTCCATGCCATACACCGCGCCCAGGTAATGACTCCGGTCGATACTCTCCACACCCCCGGTGCCGACCAGGATGTTCTTGTTGTAGTTCGCCATGCCGATCACTTCATGCGGCACCACCTGCCCGATGGAGAGCACCAGGTCGAAGGCACCGCCGGCACCTGCCTCCCCTTCGACAAGCAGCCGGTTCACCTGCGCCGGCCACGCGTAGTCAAGTTTGCCTTCCGACTGCTCCTTCACAAAACCCGCCGGCACCTCTCCGAGTGTCACTACGTCGCTGCGCCAGTTATGGACCCGGAACAGGCTCCGCGGCACCTTTCCGAACATCCGTGCTATCGCGTCTTCACTCATTGGCGTATGAGTTCCCAGCGCCGGCAGCACTGCTTTCACGGCCTCCCCGTAGTGCGCGTAGGCCATCTCCGTCAACTCCCCCGCGCGCGAGTGGTAGCGCGAAGCATCCGGCGGCACAATCAGCACGCGTTTGCGTTGTCCAATTGCCGAAAGTGCGCCGGAAAGACCCTTCCGAAGATCCTCCGACGTCAACTCCTCCGATACCGATCCACTGCTAAAGAAAATGGCCATGGCCCTCTTTCAACCAACTGCAAGCATTTTCATACGCTTGCTAGTCGTGTGCAAAGGAAGGTCTGCTAGTTCTCACGCGGATACCTGTGTATTCCTGCGCGATTCCCACCGCAATGTGCGAGCCATGCCGCGCTATAGTGAAACAGGCGATTCTCACGACCTTGCTCGGGCCGTGGCGAAAACCAGATCCATGGACGACGACCGGATGATGCGCGACCGCACACCGCCGCGCAGCACCGCCGTTGCTTACGACGCGGCCTACGACGATGAGTTCGAGGACTTCTACCGTCCCGAATCCGCCGCCCGGCCGCGCGCGACCCGTCGTGTCTCCTCTCAAGCACGCCTCGATGACGGACCGGCGACGTCACGCGGGGACTTCTCGGAATCCGCCGTGCGTTCCCGCGCCCGTTCCAGCCGCACCCGCGAAGCCATGCTCCGCGACTTCGATGAAAATCCTGAAGACTTCAACGAAGATTTCAACGACACCCCGGACGACCGCGCGGCTTCGCGCTCACGCCGGCGCATGCCCCTGTCCCGCAATGCTCGCCGCTCTTCGCTGCTTGCTACAAAGTGGGGCCGCGTCGGCCTGGCCCTCGCAGCGATTGCTGTTCTCGGCATCGTCGCTTCGATCTTCATGCTGGTGCGCGGCTTCTTTCTGCATGACCCTCGCTTCCGTCTCGACGGTGCCTCCTCGATCCAGGTCAGCGGCACCAGTCAGCTCAGCCGCGCCGACGTTCTCGGTATCTTCAACGCCGATCTCTACCGCAACATCTTTGCGATTCCGCTGGCAACACGCCGCAGCAGCCTCCAGCAACTTCCATGGGTCCAAAGTGCCACGGTCATGCGCCTGCTGCCCGACCAGTTGCGCGTTTCGATTGTCGAACGCACGCCGGCAGCCTTTCTACGGCAGGGCAGCCGGATCGACCTGGTCGACGCAAACGGCGTCATTCTTTCCATGTCGCCAGCCATGCTTGCCTCGCGGCACTACTCGTTTCCGGTCATTGTCGGCATCAGCCCCGACGATCCGCCGCAGACCCGCGCGGAGCGCATGCAGCTGTACCAGAATTTTGTGACGGCGCTGAACAGCGCAGCCTCCGAATCAGGAAGCGGCACCGCAGGTGCCACAACCATCGGGAAAGCTCCAATGGTCTCGCAGCAGCTCAGTGAAGTGGATGTCTCCGACCCGGAAGACATTCGCGCGTTGATGCCCTCCGCAGGCGCCGACATCCTGGTCCACTTCGGCGATGAAAGTTTTGCAAAACGCTACCGGTTGTACCAGCAGCATCTGCCGCAATGGCGCCAGCAATATCCACACCTCGCAGCCATCGACCTGCGTTACGATCGACAAACAGTGCTTGAGATGGCGAAGGGCGGAGCCAACGATCCCGTGAATGGCGACAAGGTCGATTCCGTGCCCACGCTCGCTGCAACGCCAGCCGTAAAACCAACCGCGCTCCGAAGCTCGCCCCGACCGGTCGTCCGCAAGCCGGTCCATCCATTCAAAGCGCCCACGCATTCGGCGAAAGCAGCGTCCAGGACCGGCACCAAGGCCCGAAAACCCGCACATGCCGCCTCCCGTACCAACCAGCATGCCAGCTCCGCGCGATCCCTGGATTAGGACATGAGTCAGACTGAAGACGGCCTCATTACCGTTCTCGATATTGGCAGTGCTCGAACGCGCGTACTTGTTGCCGAGCTCCATGAAGGCGCCTTGCGTTACCGGGGGCACGCGCAGGTTCGTTCCCAGGGCATGCGGAAAGGCCTTGTCGCCGAACTGGGCCCCGCGATCCGAGCCGTCACCCATGCCGCGAACGAAGCTGAACAGGTGGCACATGCCGTGATCGATCACTGCGTTCTGGGTGTCGGCGGTGCTCATGTTCGCGGCGTCAATAGCCGCGGCGGCATCTCGCTCGGCACTCGTTTGCGGGAAATCACCCGTGAAGACGTGCGGGCTGCCGTCGATCGCGCCCGTTCCGTCACCCTGCCCGCGGATCGCGAAGTGCTGCACCTGCTTCCGCAGCAATTTATTCTCGACGAGCAGCCAGGCATCCACGATCCGGTCGGCATGGTCGGCAACCGGCTCGAAGTGAATCTGCATATCGTCATCAGCTCCGCCAGCGCTTCGCAAAGCCTGGTCACGTGCGCCAACAAGGCGGGGCTCGAAGTAACGGACACGATCTTTGAGGGCATCGCCGCGGCGGAAGCCACCGTCTCGCCGGATGAGCGGGAACTTGGAATTTGCCTCATTGAGATAGGTGCCGCCTCCACGGAGGTCGTTGTCTTTTTTGAGGGGTCCGTAGCTCATACTGCCGTTATCCCGATCGGCGGCGATCATTTCACGAACGACCTCGCCGTCGGCCTGCATATCTCGCTGGAGGAAGCGGAGTTCCTCAAGATCAACTACGGGAATTGCGTTGTCACCGCGGTGCCGTCCAGCAATGAAGTGGAAATCAGCGGTGCCGCCGGCAAACCGCCGCGGGTTATCTCGCAGCGATTTATCAGCGAAATTCTTGAACCGCGTGCGCGAGAGCTCTTTCACATGCTCCGCGATAATCTCCGCCAGGGCGGCGTGCTGGAGGCACTTGGCGCGGGCAGCATCCTTACCGGTGGCGGTGCTCGTCTCGCCGGCCTC
>CAZZVI010000199.1:2453-6185 GCA_964657335.1 uncultured Terriglobus sp. | reverse complement strand
TTCTGCTGACGCAGCCGGTTCACCAGCAGCAGCAGTATGGCGGCTCGGTCGGCGGCCCCATCATCAAGGACCGCTTGTTCTACTTCTTCACCTATGACGGCTTCCGCAAGGTGGGTAAGGCGCTGTATTACAACACCAACACCATCACCACGACGCCAACCGGGACCACATCGTCGACGAACGTGATTTCCCCGACGCAGTGCTCACCGTTCATCACCGCGGCGCAGTGTCTTGCGGCGATCAACTTCGTGAACACTACCGCGTTTGGCGCACCCACCCGCTTCCAGAAGCAGGACCTGTTCTTCCCGCGCATCGATTGGCACATTTCGAAGCGGAACGACATGTTCGTAGATTTCAACCGCGCGAACTATGGATCAACCTACGGCTACAACCAGGCAAATACAGTCAGCGGCGGTTCGCCCAGCCAGAACGGCCCCACCACCTACCACGAACGCTTTCTGGTTGCCGGCGTAACGTCTCAGCTATCGGATCGCACGGTCAACCAGATTCACTTCCAGCTTGGCCGCGATCTGGAGACTGCCGGCGCAAATGCGCCTGGACCATCAGTTGCCATTGGCACGACTTCTGGATTTCTCACTTATGGCATGCCGAACGCACTGCCCCGCACGGCGGAGCCGGATGAAAAGCGTTTCCAGTTCACCGACGTGGTCTCGACGACACGCGGTCGTCACACGTTCAAGGCCGGTGGCGACGTCAACATCGTGCATGAACTGATGATCAACCTCTTCCAGGGTGGGGGTGTCTACGGATACTCCGGCTCGACCAACGCGGCGAACTTTGCAAACTACACGGCGGACGTCTTTCACGGCGTTGCCGGGGATACCGACCCCTATGCCGGGTATCACTTCACCAGCCTCGTGCAGACCACGGACATCCTGAACCCGGCAAGTCAGGCCGGCAAGGACGATTTCTACATGAAGATGTTTGATGGGTTTGTAGAAGACAGCTGGAAGGTTTCTCCGAAGTTCACCTTAAATGCGGGAATACGCTACGACATCCAGATCACGCCCCCGCCAATCAAGAACAACACCAGCTTAACCAGTTCCAACTTCGCGCCCAACGGCGGCGGCTTTTCGGCCTATTACTCCAGCACCATCAAGAACACCAACCGCATCTCTCCGCGGGTGGGCTTCTCATTCAATCCGCACGAAGGCACCGTCATTCGCGGTGGCTATGGGATTTTCTCTGGTCTTAACCAGGGTTCCACCTACTATGCGATGCGGGTAGAAAATGGCGTCGTTCAGGTGAACTACAACTACACCGGATGCGCGTCTGCCTGCACAGCGGGAACGTATGCCCAGGTTGGCATTCAGTTCCCGAATCTACCTTTCACGCCGCCGGGGCCTGACGTCTCCGGCCAGCTGCGTCCTGCGGGCGCGCCGGCTCCGGTCATTGGTGGTACAGCGTCGGCAGGGTCCCAGAGCTTCCACGGTCTGGATCCGAACTTCGTGCCGCCCTATGCTCACGAAGCCAGCCTGGGATTTGAGCAGGCCTTGCCCGGCAAGATGTCACTGGCAGCCAACTACGTCGGTACGCGTGGCATGCGTCTGCCGGTCTTCATCGATGCAAATCTGCGAGGGCAGACACCGCACGGCATCGCTACCTACAACGTGTATAGCGCGCCCGGTGTAGTAAGCCAGCAAATCACGACGCCGGTCTACACAACGGCCGATCGCATTATCCCGAGCCTGCAGGGCTACAACACCGGCTATTCCATCGCGAACACCTGGTACAACGGCTTGGGTGTGACGGCGCGCCGTCCGTTCGCCAACGGTCTTGAGGTGCTGGCGAACTACACCTGGTCGCACGCGACGGACACCGGCCAGGTGGGCGGCGCGAACGGCACCTTCTACGGTGGCGACCAGCCTCTGGATCCGAATAATCTGAAGCGTGACAACGGCAACTCGGACATCGATATCCGCAACCGCTTCGTCATGAGCTTCGTCTACCAGCCACGCCTGTTCATGGACAACAAGTTCGTCAAGCAGATCGTCGACGGCTTCCAGTTCGCCGGGGCCGAGACTGCCTCTGGCGGTCAGCCGATCTTCCTGGGCATGAGCGGAACGGTTTACTCCGGCGGTGCCGGCAGCTACGGTTCTGGCGGCAACATCTATGGTGGCGCCATCAGTTCCAGCTCCGGCATCGCGAGCACCGGGCGTCCGCCGCAGATCGGCCGTAACTCCATCTACCTGCCCGGCTTCAACAACCTGGACATGCGCGTTACCCGCGACATTCCGATCTTTGAGGGGACTAAGCTCTCGCTCTCGGCGAATGCTTATAACCTGCTCAATCACCGGATCATCACCGGCGTGAACTCGACTCAATCACAGTTCCTGGCTGCGAACGCGTCAACCACACCGATCGCTGGCACGACCTTTACCTGCTCCGCCGGCAGCATCCCGACGGGTTCCACCCTTCGCGGATGCATCATCCCGTTCATCGGCTCGAATGCGATCAACAACTTCGGCGCTCAGTCCAGCACAAGCAACTCGCTGTACGGTGCGCGGCAGTTGGAGTTCATCGCCAGGTTCAACTTCTAAGGAACTGCAGGCAAGAGAAAGGCCCCGGCGTTGGCTGGGGCCTTTCTCTTGCTGCAAAGTGGTGCACTCGAGAGGATTCGAACCTCTGACCTACAGCTTCGGAGGCTGCCGCTCTATCCAGCTGAGCTACGAGTGCGTGCGTCCAGTGTACTGCAACAGACGGCGGGAATGCTCGATTGTCGCTGCCGTCGCGGGGGCCACACGCAGTCTAGCGGACCGAGTCGCCGCCCGGTGGCAGGGTCGCCTTTCCGGATTCCTTTGCCTGGCGAAGCTCTTCCATCGCCGAGCCGATCAGTTCCTTCGCATCGTTGATGCCGCGCATGACCGCCTGCAGATCGAGTGCGGGCAGTGTCGGGTTGCGGTTGGACGTGCAGTAGACGCCGTGTTGACCGACCAGCGCGAGCGAGTCCGTCAGCACGTCCAATGACACGGCCAGACGCCCGCGCGCCGTGCCCATCATGAACTCGTACTTTTCCAGCTCGTCTTTGCGATCCCAGAAGACGGACATCGGTCACCTTTGTAAAGAAGAAGTATGCGAGCAGTCTAAAAGCAGTACGCGAAGAGCGCTAAGTGCGCGCAAAGAACGCGAGGGTTGACGTTCTCTTTGCGTGTACTTTGCGTTCTTTGCGTACTGCTCTTAGAGCATATTCACTCGTCGCCGAATGCCGTCCCGCAGGTATGGAACATTGAAGTTAATCAGAAGACCCAGGCGTTTATTTGAGAGTTTCAGGTATGAGACAAGCTGCGCTTCGTGGAGCGGCGCGATCGCTTCTACCGCTTTCAGTTCAACGATGAGTTCACCTTCAACTAGAAAGTCCATGCGATATCCGACTTCGGCAAGCTTCTGCTCGCAGTAGACGATCGGAACCGGCACCTCGGTCTCAACCCGCAATCCGGCACGCCTAAGCTCGAAAAGCAGGCACGCAGCATACGCGCTTTCCAACAGCCCCGGCCCGAGGGTCGTGTGAACGGTGAAAGCAGCATCAAGCACTTGCTTTGACAGTGCATTGAGCGACGCTTCATCCATCCGCTACCACTCTTTCGCAGCGGTATCCGGTTCAACGGACTGCGGTGGTCCCTGCCAGCGCAGTACTGGTTTGCGCGCGGCTGCGGTCTCATCCAGGCGGCGGATGCGGGTGGTGTGCGGGGCGGTCTTGACCAGTTCGGGGTT
>CAZZVI010000199.1:0-2353 GCA_964657335.1 uncultured Terriglobus sp. | reverse complement strand
AGCTTTGCGCGGATGTAGTTGGCATTCAAAACGGCGTCTTCCGTCGTCTGGCGCAGGCCGTCCGGCCCGTTGGCCAGCGTGTAGGCGAGCGCCCGCACGAA
This sequence comes from uncultured Terriglobus sp., assembly GCA_964657335.1. Lineage (GTDB taxonomy): Bacteria > Acidobacteriota > Terriglobia > Terriglobales > Acidobacteriaceae > Terriglobus. The sequence continues at coordinate 2,252 of CAZZVI010000199.1, read as the reverse complement.
CATGCCGAAGTTGCCGTAGAACATACGCACGCGGCCGACGGACTGCGGACGTTCATAGTCGAAGCCGAGCGAGCCGTCGGGTTTCGTAACGACCGTGGGTCGCGGCAGAAAAGGTTCGAGGATTGCCTTGCACGCAACGGGGCCGCTGCCCGGACCGCCACCGCCATGCGGCGTGGAGAAGGTCTTGTGCAGGTTCAGGTGCATCACATCGGCGCCGAAGTCGCCGGGACGCGTCTTGCCGACGAGCGCGTTCATGTTCGCGCCGTCCATGTACAGCAGGGCGCCCTTCGCGTGAAGGATGTCGGCGATCTCGTGGATCTGGCTCTCAAAGACGCCGATGGTCGATGGATTCGTCAGCATCAACGCGGCGGTGTCTTCATCAACGACGCGGCGCAGCTCTTCGAGATCGATCGCGCCTTCTGCGTTCGACTTCAGATTCTGCACCTGGTAGCCGACGACCGCTGCGGTCGCGGGATTAGTGCCGTGCGCCGAGTCCGGAACCAGCACCTTGGTGCGGGCGTTGCCGTTGCTCTCGTGATACGCGCGAATCATCAGGATGCCGGTAAACTCGCCGTGCGCGCCGGCTGCGGGCTGCAGCGTGATGGCGTCCATGCCCGTGATTTCAAGCAGGCAATCCTGCAACTGCTTCATGATGCCGAGTGCGCCCTGCGACAGCGACTCTGGCTGATACGGGTGCGCCTCTGCAATGCCCTCAAAGCGCGAAACGGCTTCATTGACGCGGCCGTTGTACTTCATCGTGCACGAGCCAAGCGGGAACATGCCGAGGTCGATCGCATAGTTCCACGTCGAAAGCCGCGTGAAGTGCCGCACGATTTCGATTTCGCTCAGCTCCGGCATCGCTCCCAGATCGTCCGTGCGGATGGCGTCGCCCAGCAGTGCACCGGCGTCCACCGCTGGCACGTCGAGCTCGTCCATGCGGTAGGCCTTCTTGCCCGGCGAACTCTTCTCGAAGATCAGGCCTTCGTTCTGGCTGGTGTGCGTGGTCGCTTTGCGTGGCGTGCCTATGAAGGGAGTGTCTGCCATGGTTATGCCTCTGACATCGTGGTCGCGGGTGTCATCACCACGGCCTCGCAGTTCACGGGAAAATTGACTGAGTTTGCAATGAAGCACTTTTCGTGCGCAGTGTGGTGCAGGTGCTGTGCCTTCGCGACGTCTGTGCCCACGCCCACTGCGACCCGCGGTCGAAGGACCACGCCGGTGAATCGTCCTGCGCCGTCCGCATCCAGTTCCATGGTGGCGCTGGCGTCATCGCTGTAGTCCAGAACGACGATGCCCGCGTCCGCGCACAGGTGCAGGTACGAGAGCATGTGGCAGGACGAGAGCGCCGACAGCAGCATCTCCTCAGGGTTCCACTTGGCCGCGTCTCCACGGAAGGTCGGGTCAGACGAGCCGGCCAGCGTCGGCTTGCCATGCGTAGCCAACTCGTACGAACGGTCGTAATCACGATAGCCGGACGTGCCTGTTCCACGGTTGCCGGTCCACTGCATGCTGATGGCGTAGTGATGATGTTTGCCGACCATGCTTCGCTCCTCCTTCAAAATTCTGTCACTTCGCCGTCGGCGGAGCGGAAGCTGCCGACCTCGGGTGTGTCAAGGTCCTCGTCCCGCAGGCTCAGCGCGAAGACGGTGCCGTTCTCAAACTCGATGGTGAGCGACCGGCCATCGTTCATCTCGGCCTCGGTCACGTTCTCGCCGATCGTCGAGCAGAGCGCGTCGCGATAGCCGGGCTGGCCGAATGCAACGGAGATGGCATCGGCATCGGCAACGTCAGGCCAGACGAAGAGGACCAGCAGCGCCTCGCCGAAGCGAAGCTGGAGAAAATCTTCGACGAACTCAACGGCGGTGAGACGCTCGCCGGCGAGAGAGTCCAGGCTCACGCGTGCACCAGCTCTCCAACCCTGCCGGCGGCGGCCTGCAGCGCATCCGCGGCGGCATCGATCTGCACGCGCGTGGTCAGTTCCGTGGCGCACCACAGCGAGGCGTTCGCGCCAAGCTCGGGATACCACTTGCCCAGAGATAGACCGCCGATGATCTTCTTCTCCAGCAGCGAAGCGTTCATTTCATCGGCTGACTCCGGCGTGGTCAGCACAAATTCGTTGAAGCGGGGCGCGCCGTCGAACAGCACCTTTGCGCCTTCCGCCTTTGCGAGCGAGGAAGCGGTGAAGTGTGCCTTCGCCAGATTCTGCTCAGCCAGTTCACGCAGGCCCTTGCCGTAGACCGTGAGGAAGATCG
>CAZZVI010000198.1:0-6298 GCA_964657335.1 uncultured Terriglobus sp. | reverse complement strand
ATGTGAATGAGGGTAGTGGCCTTCGGGTCGATACCTGCAGCACTATGTCTCAACAATTTAGTTGACGTTTAGCGACATTGGGTTGTCGCTCAGTTGCCAGCCACATGCAGAAAATGTATTGCTTCGGGCGATGTAGATGCCTTAACTGTGTCAGACTGACAGGCGGGAAGCGCATCCGAACGCACGTGCAAGGTGCATCCAGGTCTTGCTGACCACTCATCCACGCTGAGAGAAGTGCTGGGAGCCCTTATCTGGCGGCAGCTCTGTACGAACTGCGCGGGACCTCGCAAAGGCTTAGTCGCCGAGCACTTCGCTATTTTGTTCCACTTCCAATCGAGTCAATACAGCTTTCCCCGTGCTCTTGACACGGCAAAGCGGCGAAGCCTATAAGAATCGCTGCAAGCCTGTTAACGATAACTCGAAGATCGTAGCGTCAATCGAAACGGTCAGTTTCCCCCTTCAACTTTCGGAGTGTCCATGCGCATCATGCATTCTTTAACCCTCGTGCCAGTGCTCGCGGTAAGCGCGGTAATGTACGCGCAGACGCCCACTGGAACTATCCAGGGCGTCGTCACCGACGCGAACGGAGCCAGTCTTCCATCTGCAAACGTCACGATCCGCGAGACGCAAACGAACCTGGCACGCTCCGTTAAGACAGATGGTTCAGGCCGTTACACCTTCACCTTTGTGCTGCCCGGCGCCTACACCGTAAGCGTGGAAGCGGCAGGCTTCCGTCCTTCTCAGCAGACGGGCATCCGGGTCAACGTGTCGGAAACGGATACCGCGGACTTCCAACTGCAGGTCGGCCTGATCACCGACACCGTGCAGGTCTCTGCAAACGACCAGCACCTTGATACGGAAACTTCCAATCTGTCCACCACGGTTGAAACCCGCCAGATCATGGATCTGCCGGACAATGGGCGCAACCCGTTTGACTTTGCCTCACTGGCGCCGACGGTCAGCAACGTCGGCGGCGCGTCGACCCCCCACATTGGCGGATCGCGCAATGGCAACAATGAACAGTTGATCGACGGCATGACCAACATCCTGCCCGAAAACAACGTAGGCAATAATCTCAGCGCGTACACGCCAATCATCGACTCGGTGCAGGAAGTGAACGTACAATCCAGCGTGCTTGAGGCCGAATACGGCCGCTTTTCCGGCGGTATCATCTCGCTGGTCACGAAGGGCGGCACCAACGAGTTTCATGGCAGTGCGTTTGAGTTTGCAGAGCCTTCGGCGCTTGGTGCGCAGGCATTCGGCACGCGCGGCTCAACGAAGCCGGACGGCCATCGCTATCAGACAGGCGGAACTCTTGGCGGCCCCATCCGAAAAGACAAGACCTTCTTCTTCGGCGACTATGAGGATTCGCGCCAGGCAATCTCCGGTTCCAGCGCGCTGTTTGTTCCCAACGCAGCGTACCTGACCGGCGATTTCACAGCGTACAACCAGCCCATCTATAACCCGTACACCGTGCAGCGTGATGCGAGCGGCAATTACATACGGTCGGCCTTTGCAGGAAACAAGATCCCTGCACAGTACCTGAACACCGCGGCCTCAAAAATTGCGCAGAAGGTGCTCTCGTACTATCCCGTCACTGCGGGACAGGGCGATCACACCGTCAACATCGCGGGCAGTTCGACGAATAACTACTACCACTTCGATACGCGCGTCGATGAGCAGTTCAACACCAACTGGCATTCGTTTATCCGCTTCTCGCATTATGGAGGCAATTCCATTCCGCTCAGCGACTTTGGCAATGTGGCGGCTACCGGCGGATACAACGGTCCTACCAACAGCACGGCGTACAGTCTCTCCTTTAACAATGTCATCACGTTCTCGCCGACACTGGTTGGTGAGTTCCGTTACGGCTTCTCAAAGTCCACGTCGGTCCGCACGGCATTCGGACAGGGCTATGACGCGACGGCCCTTGGCTTCCCCGGATCGATCAACACGCAGGCCGATCAGAACGTTCGCCTGTTCCCGCACTTCAGCTTCAGCCAGGGTTACTCGGACATCGGCGCACAGGGATACATTCCTCTGCAGGAGAATCCGCTGGCGCAGGATGTGAATGCGAGCCTGAACAAGATCGTGGGTGCGCACTCCATCAAGGTGGGCGGCGAGTGGCGGCTGCTGAACCTGGACTTCTATCAATACACCTATCCCTCCGGCACCTACTCCTCTGACCAGACCTGGACGCGGCAAAATCCGGCCGTTGACGACGGCAGCGGAAACGCGATTGCTTCATTCCTGCTGGGCCTGCCCTCGGGTGGAGATATCACCTTCGATCCGCACACGAACCAGACCTCGTATTACCTTGCCGGGTATGCGCAGGATGACTGGAAAGTCACGAAGAACCTCACCGTGAACTATGGCCTGCGCTGGGATGTGGAGCTGCCCCGTACAGAGAGCAAGAACCAGCTTTCGTACTGGGACCCGACCCTGACCAGCGCACTGGGCAGCGTCACGGCGGCCACCGGGGTCAGCTGCCCGAACTGCAGCAACCTGCACGGGCAGATGGTGCTAGTGGGTTCGTCCGCTTCCAAGTTCGGGCGCCAGCAGACCTCAACGCAATGGAAGGACTTTGCACCGCGCTTCGGCTTTGCATACAGTCCGCTATCGAAGGTTGCTGTCCGGGGCGGATACGGCCTCGTCTTCCAGCCTTCGGCACTGCAGGCGGCCGGAACATCAGGCGCTGCCGGCACGGAAGGCTTTAGCGCACAGACGAACTTCAATCCGAGCTTCAACAATCAGCAAAGTGCACCGGTCGCCGATCTCTCCAATCCGTTTCCCAGCGGCTACCAGACGGCTCCTGCTTTGAACCCGGCCTGCGTGGCAAGCACTACCTGCGTCGCAAACATCGACGTTGGTAACGGGATCTCCCAGTCGTTCTTCAGCAGTTCGCGCACGCCTTACACGCAACAGTGGAACCTGAGCGTCCAGTACCAGTTGCCTTCGAACTTCGTCGTCGAGGCAGCCTACCTGGGCAACAAGGGAACGTTCCTCATTAACGGCGATCCAGGACAGCCGTTTGACCAGTTGCCGACGTCGTACCTGTCCATGGGTTCCGCACTCCTGGACCAGGTGCCGAATCCTTTCTATGGCAAGATCACGACCATCGGCGCGTCTCTGTCGCAGCCCACGATCCAGCGTTCCCAACTGCTTCGCATGTATCCCCAGTACGGCGGTGTCTCCAGCTTCCGCAAGCCGGGTTCAAGCTCCATCTACCACGCCTTTACACTGCGCGTGCAACGGCAGTTTACCCACGGCTTCAGCTATACCTTCGCGTTCACGGGAAGCAAGGCGGAAGATAACTCAGCTTCGTCGGTGAACTATCTTGGACCGGCGTCACAGACGTATGCCGACCAGTACCATCCGGAACGCGAGTTCGGGCTGTCAGCGTATGACGTCTCGCGCATTCTTACCTCCAGCGCGATTTACGAGCTGCCGTTCGGACACGGAAAGCGCTTCGGCGCTGGTCTACCAAAGGCTGTCGACCTGCTCGTCGGAGGCTGGCAGCTGAACGGCATCGTGTCTTATTCGAACGGCACACCGCTCGTCATTGGCGGATACGACAACGGCACGACGGCCGCCGCGCTCTTTACATTTGCGCAGAGACCGAACGTTACGGGCCAGAACTTCAAAGCGACCCACTCAACCAACGCGCAGTTCTTCAACACGGCCTCTCTCGCCAAGACCTTGCCATACACCATCGGCAATGCTCCGCGCGTGATGTCGAATGTAAGAAACCCGAGCTACAACAACCTGGATTCATCGCTGGTCAAAAACACCCGCTTCGGACCGGGCGAGCGCTTCGGGTTCCAATTTCGCTTCGAGATGTTCAACACATTAAACCATCAGATTTTTTCGGGACCGGGAACCAGCATCAACACGCCCAGCACGTTCGGCATCATCCAGACAAACTCTGCTGGACAGGTCTCGAGCTATCAGAACAGCGCGCGCCAGGTGCAGGTTGCGGGCAAGTTCACCTTCTAGTGCTTCCAACTCAACGATGGGGTGACAGTCTGTCACCCCATTTTCTTTTCGCTCCAGAATCAATCCCGCGACGCTTTCAAGCTATAGTTCTGCTGTGCCTCTTTGGCGCGATCCATAGCGCTGAAGTGGAAGTGATTGTTCGACGAAAGCGCCCACGTAGAGAGGGATTCTTTGAGCAAAGCCATGTCGCGAATGAGCGACGTCGCGAGGCTTGCGCGCGTCAGCAGCATGACCGTGTCCCGCGTTCTGACAGGCAATGAAAAAGTGTCACCTGAGTTGCGTGACCGTGTACTGGCCGCGGTGGCCGATCTTAAATACCGTCCAAATGAGCTTGCGCGATCGTTGCGCGACAGGCGTTCCCGCCAGATTGGCGTAATTGTTCCGTATCTGTTCGATCCATTTTTTGCAATCTGCGCCCACGCCGTCAGCGAGGTAGCGAAGTCTCATTCATACTCTGTCGTGCTGTCGACCTCGAATGAAGATAGCCGCACAGAGTACGACGAAGTGTGCAAGATGTTGCGCCGCAATGTGGAAGGCATGGTAATCATCCCTGCGGCCGGCTCTACTCCGGGTGATTCCCCTCTGCTGCGCCCGGAGGTGCGGCAGTGCCACATCATCATGGCGGACAGGCCGGTAGATCGGCGGTCTTTTGATACGGTGCTGGTCGATAACGTGGGGGGTGCGCAGCGAGGCACCGAACACCTGCTGTCGCTGGGTCATAAGCGCATTGCATTCGTCAGTTTCGAGCAGAACATGTATACGCTGCAGGCCCGCTATGAAGGCTATCAAACAGCCATGCTGGCCGCAGGGCTCGGGCCTGTCCGCGTAAGCTTTTCCGCAGCATCAGACGACTTCGCGACCCATGTACGCAAGCTGCTTGCGGCGCGCTATCCGCCGACTGCCGTTCTGTGCGGTAACAACCTGATCACACGCCATCTGCTGCACGGCCTGAAGGCGAGCGGCTTTGTGCCGCCGACTCCGCTGGCCGTGGTGGGCTTTGACGACTTCGAAACAGCGGACCTGCTGGAACCCGGTATCACCGTCATTCGCCAGCCCGTGGAAGAGATTGGCCGACAGGCCGCGGAGATACTCTTCGAGCGCCTGGCAGGCAAGCATCCCCAGAAGAAGCGGGAGGTCGTGCTGGACGTTGACCTGGTCCTCCGCGGCTCCTGCGGCCGGCTGCAGGTCGGGCAGCGCTTTTCCAGCGGCTCCTAAGCAGCATTTTTCATGATGCGGTCAAGTGCGGAGAAAGGCGCTTGACAAGCATTCCGGGCGTTTACTATACCTCGTGCACATGCCTGTTAGCGATCACATAAGGTAATTGCGCCACTCTCCTCCCGCGGCAGATCGGCGTGGCCCGGCCTGCGCAGCCGTTTCTACCCGCGGACGTAGCGCCAGATGCACCTTCGCTCCATGCCTTCCGAGGGACTCAGCATGACACGTTGCACCGGAGTTCTGCTGGTCGCGCTTCATTTTGTCGGCGCGGCGGCAGCCCAGCGGACACACATCGTAGTCTTCCAGCAGGCGGGCTTCCCCACGGTGGAAAGCGAACCGCTCAGCCCGGCAACCCTCCATGCGGTGTTTACCACTGCGGACTTCGTCGACACGGACGGATTGCAGAAAGAAGAGACATTGCAACAGGCATCGCTGCTGGTGCTGCCTTACGGCTCGGCGTTTCCCGCCGCAGCATGGACGGGGATTCACCGCTTCCTGCAAGATGGCGGAAACCTGTTGCTCATCGGCGGCCAGCCTTTCCGGGTGCCGGTCACCCGCGGGGCTGACGGTACGTTGACGCAAGGCCCCGCGCAGGACACCTACAGTCGAGCCGTTGACTTCCGTCACAGCTACGCTGTCCCGCGAAGCTCCGCGCCCACTGCCTTTCACTGGCGCAAGGGGTACGACTTTCTGCCGCCGGTCGCGCTGAGTCCCATCAGCGTCTTTGCGCAGGAAGGCAGACTCAATGGGCTTGCCTACCTTGATGCTGCTGACGGCACGCACGTCGCCGCGGCCGTGATCGCAGCGGATCATGGCGCGGGAGCGGCCATGCCCGGCAGCCGGATCGTGGCATTGCCTTTTCGGCCGGCCCCAGGTTTCTGGGATTCGCCGGACGGCATGCGCCTTCTGACCGCGTGCTCGCGGTATGCCGGCGCGGGCGCCACCAGCTTCGGGCTGGAATCGCAGTACAGTGCGCTGCGCCCTGACGAACCGCCGCAGCTGAGCGTCCATATCCGTGGCGCTGCCGGGACCGCGCCCGCTGGTAGCGTAAGCGCGCAGTTGCTGCGGGGCAGTTCCGTGCTGGAGC
>CAZZVI010000197.1:0-6356 GCA_964657335.1 uncultured Terriglobus sp. | reverse complement strand
AGATCCCTTCGCTTCGCTACGGGATGACAACCAGGAAGGACGAAAGGGATGACAAAACGCCGGGAAACTATGGGATGCGATCATGAAGAAAGGTCAGGCATGACGGCCACGAGGGGAAGCTGAGGGTGACAATCCAGGAAGCTTGAAGCTCCTCGAGTGATACCCTGCAGACGATGGCCTATCGTTTGCAAGCCAGCGCCATGGTGAGCCTCCTTCTGGCGGTGTCGCTCGCGTTGTCTGCCCGTGCGGCGGAGCTAGTGACGTTGCGCAATGGCTTTACGGTGAACTGTTCCTCGCGTGAGGCGATTACGCCGGGCACCATTCGCCTGCACCTGAAGGCTGACGACACACAGAGTTATATGGACGTTTCCGCCGATTCGATTGCGACGGTCGAGGATGCGATGGAGGAGGCGATCGATCCGTCCTCACAAATCCATGCGGCAGGGATTGCGCCCCAAGTGAAATCGCCGGAGGTCAGCGCGATTGCGCGGAGATCGGGCGAAGCTCATAACCTGAATGTCGCGCTGCTGATAGCCGTCATTCGTGCGGAGAGCGCAGGGGATGTGCATGCCGTGTCGCGCGCCGGGGCTCGCGGGCTGATGCAGTTGATGCCGGCCACTGCAACGCAATTGGGCGTCTCCGACAGCTTTTCGCCGCAGGCAAATGTGAATGGCGGCAGTGCGTATCTCGATCGGCTGCTCACGCGATATCACGAGAACGTCGTGCTTGCCCTGGCCGCTTACAACGCCGGTCCGGCGGCGGTCGATCGGTATCACGGCATCCCGCCCTATCGCGAGACCCAGGTCTACGTTGCGAAGGTGATCCGCCTTTGGAACAGCCTGGTCGCGGCACAGGGACCGCTGCCTGCGACGGATCGAGCCGCTTCCAGATGAACACACGCAAGCTGATCGTGTGGGCCGTCACGCTGCTGGCCGTTGCCCTGATCGCGTGGAAGCTGCACGCCTCGCACTTTGACTGGATGGCCTTCTGGCGCGCATGCCGCAGCGTTGACTGGCGTCTGCTGCTGGTGGCGGTGCTTGTCATCTACACGAACTTCCTCTTTCGCGCGGCTCGCTGGGCCTTGTTCCTGAAGCCATCGCTCCCGCCGGAAGACCACATTGCGTGGCCGAAGCTGATTCCGTCGCAGTTCATCGGGTTTACCGGGCTTGCCGTGCTGGGGCGTATTGGGGAACTGATCCGGCCGTATCTTGTCAGTCGGCGGGCGGGTCTTTCGTTTTCGTCGCAGCTCGCCGTCGTTGCGGTCGAGCGCATCTTTGACCTGGGAGCGTTCGGCATCCTGTTCGGCGGCAACCTGCTGTTCTCGCACGGGCTGAGTGCCCTGCCCTACCACGAGCGCTACCACCTGTTTGGCTACGCCATCCTGGGCATCATTGTCTTTCTGTCGCTCTTTGTTGCGTTCATCCGCTTTGCAGGCGAGGCGATGGCGCGCGTGCTTGGAAGTCTTGCGGGTAAGGTCTCGCGTAGTGCCGGCGAGGCGGTTGCGGCGAAGATCCTGGAGTTTCGCGGCGGCCTGAATACTGTGAGCAGCTTCGGCGACTTCCTGGCCATCTCCGCGTACAGCATGCTCACGTGGGTAAGCATTGCGCTCGGGTATGTCATCGTGATGCGAGCGTTTCCGTCACCCGTGCATGACCTGACGCTGTCGCACATCCTGCTGTTGATGGGGTTCAGCGTGGTTGGCAGCCTGGTGCAACTGCCCGGCATTGGCGGCGGCGCGCAGCTGCTGACCATCGGCGCGCTGACGGTGCTGTTCCGCATTCCCAACGAGCTTGCGTCGAGTGCCGGCATGATCCTTTGGGTTGTCACGAACATGAGTGTCATCCCCGCCGGCCTGCTGTTTGCGCGGGCGGAACAGGTTTCATTGCGGAGTCTTGCGAAGCAGAGCGATGACGCGGCAGAACAGCCGGCCGAGCCGCTTCCGGTACACTGAACCCCGTATGAAATGCCCTTTTTGCGGCCACGCGCAGGATAAAGTCGTGGACTCGCGCGAGAGCAAGGACGCTGACAGCATTCGCCGCCGGCGAGAGTGCGAACGCTGCAACAAGCGTTTCACCACCTACGAGCGCATCGACGAGATCCCGTACATGGTCGTCAAGAAAGACGGCCGCCGCGAGAAGTTCGACCGTCAGAAGGTGCTTTCGGGTCTTCTGCATGCCTGTGAAAAGCGCCCGGTGCCGACGGGCAAGCTGGGCAGGATTGTCGATGAGACGGAGGCTTACGTGGTCGACTCGCCCGACCGCGAGCGCACCACAAGCGAGATCGGTGAGTTGATCATGACGCACCTGCGCGAGCTGGATACCGTTGCCTACATCCGCTTCGCTTCGGTCTATCGTGACTTCAAAGACGTGCGCGAGTTCAAGGCAGAGCTGGAGGAGTTGCTCGTCTCGCAGCGCACGCGAAAGTAGTCTTCCGCCGCAAACTGCTGTAACGTCGTGTGCATCACAATTTGCGGTCAGTGAGGAACGTTGCCCATGCACACGATCGGTCTACCCTTCTGGTTTCTCGTCCTCAGTTTGTTTCTGCCGCGCATCTCGCTGCTTGTGATGTATCTGCAGGACCATCCCGGCGGGACCTTCGTCGTTGGCCTGGTGCCGTTGATCGCTGCGGTGCTGGTACCGCGCATCCTCATCCTGTTCATGATCTATACCGCGCAGGGCCTCAGCATCTGGTTCCTGATTCACGCGGTCGGGCTGCTGATTGCGTGGGGCAGCTTCAGCGGAACGACGTACCGGCGCCGGTATTATCGGCGCGAAGTCTGAAGGTGAGCGAACGTTTTCACGTATTCTTGTCAAGGTATCGAGAGGCAAGGATTCGAAGAGATGGAACGTCGCAAAGTGGGCATCCTGGGCGCGACCGGCACGGTCGGTCAGCGCTTTATCCAACTGCTTAGCTCCCACCCGTGGTTTGAGATTGCGTGGCTCGCCGCGAGTGAGCGCTCCGCGGGCAAGCGGTTCGCAGACGCATGCCGCTGGAAGCTGGACACGCCGCTGCCGAAGCACATCGGCGATATGGTGCTGCAGCCGAACACGCCCCCGGCCGACACGAGCGATTTGCCGAGGGTGATCTTTGCGGCGCTGGACGCCGATGTTGCGCGAGAGCTGGAGCCGCAGTTTGTCCATGCCGGATGCGCGGTCATCTCCAACTCCAGCGCCTTTCGCATGACGCCGGATGTGCCGCTCGTCGTTCCTGAAGTAAATGCCGATCACCTCGATCTAATCGCCTCACAGGCTTCGTACCGGAGCGCCGCCGGCGGGTACCTGGTGACGAATCCGAACTGCTCGGCCATTGGCCTCGTGCTCGCGTTGAAGCCGCTGGAAGAGCGCTTCGGGATCGAGAGCCTGTTTGTCAGCACCATGCAGGCGGTCAGCGGCGCGGGCTACCCGGGCGTGCCTTCGCTCGATATTCTCGGCAACGTGGTGCCGTTCATCAAGAACGAAGAGGAGAAGCTGCAGGAGGAGGTCGGCAAGCTGCTGGGCCGCTACACCGGTTCCGCGGTCGACGCACTGCCTGCGAAGGTCAGCGCGCATTGCAATCGCGTTGCCGTGATTGACGGTCACACCGAGTGCGTCTCCATCAAGCTGAAAACGCCTGCGACGTATGAGCAGATTTTGGCAGCGTGGAGCGAGTTTCAGCCGCTGCGTGCGCATCATCTGCCATCGGCGCCGGAACAGCCGGTCGTCTACAACGAAGGTGCGGATCGCCCACAGCCAAGGCTGGATGTGATGAACGGCAACGGCATGAGCACGACCGTTGGCCGCCTGCGGCTATGCACGCTGCTGGATTGGAAGTTTGTTCTGCTGAGCCACAACACGCTGCGCGGCGCGGCGGGGGCGGCCGTCCTGAATGCGGAAGTACTGGCGAAGCTGAACAAGCTGCCGGGCAATGTGCTCCACAGCAGGACGGGCAGCGGTCGCGCCGAACTGGTGAGCGCATGAGCGCGCCTCGTCCGCAGCTTGTCGTGATGAAGTTCGGCGGGACATCGGTGGAAGATGCCGCTGCAATTCGACGGACCGCAGCCATCGTGCGCGGCCGTCGCGAACGCGGGCTGCAGGCCGTCGTCGTGGTGTCGGCCATGGCGAGGGTGACGGACCACTTGCTCGCGGCTGCAACGGCAGCGGGTGCGGGCGACAAGGCCGGAGCGCTGGCACTCAGCGCGCGCCTGCGGTCGCGGCATCTTGAGACTGCCGGTGACCTTGTCCACGGTGTGGAGCTGAGCACGCTGCTGAGCGCGATCCAGCATGACTTTGACGCGCTGGACGATCTGCTGCGCGGCATCAGCGCGGTCGGCGAACTGACACCGCGCACGACAGACCTTGTGGTCAGCTTCGGCGAGCGGCTGTCGAGCCAGATCGTCGCGGCTGCCTTCGTCATCAACGGCCTGGAAGGTGCGCATCTCGACGCGCGCCTCTGCATCGCGACGGACGATCAATACGGCAAGGCAATTCCGCAGGAGCACCTGACCGAAGAGCGTCTGGCACAGCATGCGCTGCCGTTGATCGAGAAGGGACTGACGCCGGTGATGGGCGGCTTTATCGCGTCCACCGCGACCGGCATCACGACCACGCTGGGGCGCGGCGGCAGCGATTTTTCCGCCGCGCTGGTCGGTGGTGCGCTGCATGCTGGAGCCATCGAGATCTGGACCGACGTGAATGGCATCATGACGACGGACCCGCGCATCTGCCCGGACGCCCTGCGCGTCAAGACAGTTTCTTTTGAAGAAGCAGCCGAGCTCGCCTACTTCGGCGCGAAGGTGCTGCATCCCGCAACGATCCTCCCGGCAGTGCAGAAGAACATTCCGGTCTTTGTGCTGAACTCGCGCAACGCTGCGAATGAGGGCACACGGATCACTGCGGTTGCACCGCCCTGCCGCTCGCCCTTCAAGTGCATCGCGGTCAAGAAGCGCCTGACCATTGTGGACATCGTCGCCAGCCGCATGCTGATGTCGCACGGATATCTGAAAGCGGTCTTCGATGTGTTTGACCGGCATCGTGTCGCCATCGACATGGTTTCGACCAGCGAGGTCTCTATCTCTGTCACGGTCGACACCAGCGAGCGGCTGCCCGCGATCGCAGAGGACCTGTCGAAAATCGCCGACGTGAAGTATGAGAGCAACAAGGCGCTCATCTGCCTTGTCGGTGAAGACATTCGCGGCCACAGCGGCATCGCGGGGAAGGTGTTCACTGCGATCGAGCACATCAACGTGCGGATGATCTCGCAGGGCGCGAGCGAAATCAACATGAGCTTCATGATCGAAGAGGACGATGCGGGCGAGGCCATCCGGTCGCTGCATAGCACCTTCTTCGCCGAGCCTGACGCAAACATCTTCGACGTGGACGCACGCGCAAACACGGCGGGCGCCCCGCCGGTGAGCGCGGCTGCGCCGATGGTCGTGCAGTAAAAGAAGCAGGAGCGATAACGATGCGCATGCTGGTGCTGGGGCACGGCAAAACAGGCAAGCTGGTGGCGGAAGTGGCGAGCGAACGCGGCCACGGCGTCCACGTGCTGGACGCGAAAGAGAACCCGCGCTCTGCGGCGTTGACCGCACCGTTCGTCGCGGGTTTCGACGTGGTCATCGACTTCACCACGCCGGAGGCAGTCGTCGGCAATCTGCGCGCGTGCCTTGCCGTCGGCGCAAAGGTCGTGGTCGGTACCACGGGATGGTACGGGAGCCTGCAGGACATGGCGAACCTGACCGCGCGCAAGGATGCTGCGCTGTTGCATGGCACCAACTTCTCCATCGGCGTGCAGGTGATGCTGCAGGTGGCGGGCGCGATGGCCGAGCCGCTGGCGAAGGCCGGCTACAAGCTGACCATCGAAGAGACGCACCACGTCACCAAGCTCGATTCGCCGTCGGGCACGGCACTCAGCCTGCAGCAGGCAGTTGCCGCCGCGGGCGAGGTGCCCATCAAGTCACTGCGCGAAGGCGATGCGGCGGGACTGCATGTGCTGGAAGCACGCAGCGATGCAGACCGGGTGGTACTGACGCACGAGGCCTTCTCACGCCGCGGCTTTGCGGAGGGTGCCGTGCGTGGAGCGGAGTGGCTCAGCACGCGCAAGGGCGTGTACGACTTCCACGACATCTTCACGGAACTCTGATCGACTTGCAATTGCTGACTTTGCCAGTGTCCAGGCGTATGATCTGCACCAAGGAGAGCGCATGCACGACGTCCTGTCGGTCGCGATCACGGTTGCGACCATTCTGGCTGCAGGCTATTTCAATCAGAATGCCATCAACTCGCTGCGTACGGAGATGAACTCACTGCGCACCGAAGTGAATGGCAAGATGGATTCCATTCAGCGCGACATGCGCGAGTTCTACGCCGAACAGGCGCGCC
>CAZZVI010000196.1:0-6359 GCA_964657335.1 uncultured Terriglobus sp. | reverse complement strand
GACAGTGCTGCGGCAGCAAACCGGCGAAAGGACAGTGCTGTGTAGCAAGCCATCCGAATCACAGTGCTTTAGTAGCAGACCGGACGCAATGACAGGTCGATTCCGTGGGATCAGGCCGCGACGGCTTCCGCCTTCAGGCGTTCGCTGGTGTCGTGCGCGATCAGCGCGTCTACGATGGGCTGCAGCTTGCCTTCCATCACGTACTCCAACTGGTGCAGCGTCAGGCCGATGCGGTGGTCGGTCAGGCGGTTCTGCGGGAAGTTGTAGGTGCGGATCTTTTCGCTGCGGTCGCCTGTGCCCACCTGCGATTTGCGCTGGGTGGCCTGCAACTGGTGCTGTTTTTCCATCTCGACTTCGTAGAGCCGCGAGCGCAGCACGCGCATGGCCTTTTCGCGGTTCTTGATCTGCGATTTTTCGTCCTGGCAACTGACGACGGTGTTGGTCGGCAGGTGCGTGATGCGGATGGCCGAGTAGGTCGTGTTGACGGACTGTCCGCCCGGGCCCGACGAGCAGAAGGTGTCGATGCGCAGATCTTTCTGCTCGACCTTGACGTCGACTTCTTCGGCTTCCGGCAGAACGGCGACGGTGATCGCAGAGGTGTGTACGCGGCCCTGCGTCTCCGTTGCGGGCACGCGCTGCACGCGGTGCACGCCGCTCTCGTACTTCAATGACGAGTAGACACGGTCGCCTTCGATCAGCGCGGTCACGTCCTTCATGCCGCCGACGGTGGACTCGGTCTCCGAGAGGATTTCGACCTTCCAGCGATGCTGCTCGGCGTAGCGCAGGTACATGCGAAAGACCTCTGCCGCGAAGAGAGAAGCCTCATCGCCGCCGGTCGCCGCGCGAATCTCGAGCACCACGTTCTTGTCGTCGTTGGGGTCTTTGGGCAGCAGCATGATCTTGAGCTGCTCCTCGATCTCGGGCAGGCGGCCTTCGAGCGCGTTGAGCTCTTCCTGCGCCATGGCGCGGACCTCCTCGTCGTCCTCGGTCAGCATCGCCTTCGCGTCGGCCAGCGCGGTACGCACGCGCTTGTACTCGCGAAAGCGCTCGATCACCGGCTCCATGTCGCGGTGCTGCTTGGCGATCTTCTGAAAGCGCTGCTGGTCGCTGACGAGCGCGGGGTCGGAGAGGTCTTTTTCGAGCTCTTTGTAGCGGTCTTCCAGTTGTTCGAGACGGTCGAACATGAGATTGTTTCTCCTCTGCGCGTAGCGCAGGCTTAAGCGTATGAGTAAGGAACAGAAGAGTGCGTGGGTGTGCCGTGCGCGAAGAGCGCAGCTAGGCAAAGCCGAGACGCGCAGCGGCCGAGCGGGAAGAACTCACCGAGGTGTAGGCAGCGCAAAGCATCTTGTATTTGATGATAGCGCGCAGCGCGCGATGCATGACTACTGTTTGCAGGGCTTGTCCGCAACGATCGCTGGGTTGGGATCGTCGTTGATCGGCTCGACAGACTTGCAGAGAAACGGCTTCCACGAAGATCCGTCGAAGCGGAAAACGGTGACATCTTTCGCGAAGTGGCCCTCCTGCTCGTAGGCCGCGATGTCGGGCATCTGGAGGTTAGGCCGGCGAACGACGCTTACACCCGCGCCTTCCCCGCTTGTCACGGTATCGATTCCACTCGCTGTTTCGTCAAATACGTCTTCTTCGCAGTTCACACCGGCGGGCGCGCACGCCAGCTCGCCGATCTGCTCTACGAGGTACAGCTTGTGGCCGTGTGGTGCGACAGGGATGCGATAGATCGTCGTCTCGAGCGATGGCGCTATGGCGCGGTTCTTGTCTGCGGGTGTTTCTGCCGCTCTTGCGTCGTCAATCAGCGCCTGTACCTTACGGCGCATGCCGGGTGAAAGCTCTGCCATGCTGACCTTCTGCAACGGTCGCTTGTCCACGTCGCGCGCCAGAATGACAGAGTTCCCGGAACTCTGCGGGACGCCTGTGGCCGCGGTGCAAAGGACCACCAGCTGACTGATGATGCAGGCCGTTACTCGGGAGATAGCGCTCATCCGGTCCTCGATCAGTATTGGTACTGCGCCGGATCTTCCGGCACGCCGGGTTCGTCCAGCACCTGCACGGCGGTCACCGGGCCGAAGTGCTGCCAGTCCTGCAGCACCCAGACGACCTTCTTCTCCGGCGTGACTTCCACCATCTGCGGACCCATGGCATCGCCGCCGCGCGAGCAGACGATGGTGTTGCCGTTCGCCAGCCTTGTCGCGGACTGCGCGTTGCCGTACCAGAACTGCGGGGGTATGTCGTTCTTCGTCAGCTCCCAGACGACCTTCTTGTCAGGTGTGATCTCGAAGGTGCGGACGTCGCGCTCATCGGTGATGAGGGTGTTGCCGTTCTTCAGCCGCACTGCGGCCCAGGGCGATGGCACATCGACGCTCCAGACCTCGTTGAAGTCCTTGTCGTATTCCACCACGCGATTCATCGTCAGGAAGGAAACGAGATAGTGGCCTCCCGCGGTGTAGCGGACGCGGCGGAACTGGCCATGCACGCTCTTCGGGTCGGTCAGGCTTTTGGCAGGCAGGTCGTGTTCCACCAGGGTCTTGCCTGCCTTGATGTTCACCACCATCAGCTTCGGTGGCAGGCCGTTCAGAATGAACAGCACTTTCTCCAGGCCGATTGGCTGGCAGCCGTGAATCTCGGTTCCCGCCGGCGCGTCGTAGCGCCAGACGACCTTCTTCTCCGGCGTGACTTCCGCGATGTACTGCATGCGCGTGAACAGCACGTTGCCGTTCGATAGCAGCCAGGCGTCGTCGTACTCCCATCCCGGGCCGGTCGAGTAGGTCCAGACGATCTTGCCCCCGTTCACGATCATGAGCTTGTTGTAGCCCTCGCCGAAGACGAGCATGGGATGCTGTGCCATACCGTTGCCCGGCAGGCCAGTGGGCGCGGGCGGAGCAGGTTTCAGCGGTGTCGCGGGTGTCTCCTCCGGGCTCATCGCCGGTACGTTGGCCGCGGAGAAGCGGGGCAGTTGCCGCATCACCGGGGCATCCGCGGGCTTCGCCGCCCGCTGGGCGAAGGTGTGATGGCAGACGAAGAGCGCTGCGACGGCGAGAACACGGAGGATGGAAGAGCCGCTCGACGGAAAGGGCTTCATGGCGGCATGGTACGGCCACGTCCCGGCGGAACGCTATCAAATTGCGCGGACCAGTTTCGCCGGCAGGGTGATCACTGCCCAAACGATCTCAAGCGCCCCGTCGACCGCGATGCCGACGATGCGAAACGGCAACAGCAGCAGCCAGACGATCGGGTACAGCACCAGCGCGACCAGCGCCAGCGGCCAGCACAGAACGAAAAGAATGCACCACAGAAGGAGCTTCAGCAATATCGTTTCCTCTCGGAGGAAGATACGCGGTTGAGCTCGCGTTGGTTCACCATCTTCGTGGTGTCATTGCTGTGTTCTTTCTGTCAAGGCCACAACAACCCTGTCCTTTCGACCGGAGCAGGACGGCTTTTCCGTCCTGCGTAGTGGAGAAACGTGCTGTTATGGCGCTTCGAACGTTCGAACAGCAGGTTTCTCCACTCCGCTGCGCTCCGGTCGAAATGACAGATCCGAGGCGGGCGCTCCGGTCGAAATGACAGGCCTGTGGGCGCTCCGGTCTACGGAGCCACACAGGCAAAGCTGCCCGGCACCTTCGGGTCGCCCGTGCCGTCGTACCGGTCTACGGAGCCATGCAGGCAAAGCTGCCGGGCACCTTCGGATCGCCGCTGCCGTCGTACTTCGCCGCCTGCGGCCATGGGCATAGCGGACGCACGGTCTTGATGGGCGCTTCCCTCGTTCCGGAGGTTTTGAGTGCCAGAATGATGCCGGGCGCCTTGCCGTTTTCCACCCAGGTCTGCAGCAGGTCGAGCCCGCCTGTGCCTTCGCCGTTCGCTCCGGGCAGGCTGAGCTGTCCGAGCACGTTCGGGCCGGGGCCGTTGATGCAGTGCTCCATGCCCGGCACCAGGTACACGCGCATGACGGACGCGGCGCGTTCGGCGCCCATCGTCGCGTTCACCTGCTTCGCGTAGTTGATCGTGTTCCAGGGCGAGATCGCCGGGTCGTTCCAGCCGTGGTAAACGATCAGCCTGCCGCCGCGCGCGGCGAACGGGCGCAGGTCGGGGTCCGTCGCGTCGATGTCCTTGCCGACGCGTTCGGTCGCCAGTTTCAGGGCTTCGGCCGTGTTCGCGGTCAGTGCTTGCCAGGTCGGATCGCTGTAGACCATGTAGCGGAAGAAGCCGCTTCCGTAGTTCGATCCGGAGGGCGCGTTCCCCAGCAGCCAGTCGTGCCAGATCGGGTTTTCATCTCCAGGCAGCAGCCCCGGAAAGATCTCCGCGCCGCCGGCATCGTGCGCGCCGGCGTAGAAGGCTCGCAGCGATCCCACCTGCGGCGAGGTCAGGCACGAGACGTCGTCAAGGCCTTTGCACAGCAGCACCGCCGGGTCGAAGTTGCAGTGTGCCGGGTCGCTCACAATGCCGTCATTCAGGCCGTCCTGCGCGTCGCATGCGGCAAGCGACGCACGGTTGATCGCCGGCAGCTTCATGCTGGAGATGTAGGCGGTTGGGTTGAGCGTGGTGATCTTCGCGATGGCGATGCCGGCCGCCAGCATGTGCACCCAGTTGTTTGCGGGAGCTCCCGCGAGAATGCCGTCGTAGTCCTCGGGGAAGCGCTGCGCCTCCATCAGCGCCTCGCGGCCGCCATCGGAGCAGGCGTCGAAGTAGGCGGTCTTCTGCGGCTGGCCGTAGAACGCCTTCACCAGGTCTTTCGAACGCAGCGCCGTCAGATGCACCGCGCGATAGCCGAAATCCGCGATCTTTTCGGGATGGTGATAGGCCCAGCTGGCGTCTTCCGCCTCGGCCTGGTGCCCGGCGTCGGAGCCCGCGGTCGCGTAGCCGCGCACGAGATTGCCCGCCATCTGGCCGTACGCAATCGACCCGGCAAAGCCGCCGTTGCCGACGTTCAGCAGGCGTCCGTTCCAGCCGGCCTGCGGAAGCCACACCTCGAAGCGGATCACAGAGTCGGCGGTCGGGTGCAGGATGCCGGTGACGCGGCAGAAGGCGGGCATGTCCTTGCGCGCAGGTCCGTTCGGCAACATCAGGCCGCCGGCCGCTACGGGGTCGGCTGCGGTAAGCGTGGTGTCCGGCAGCGTGAGCGCCTTCAGGCCGGCGCAATCGTTCGCGGCAAAGGCGGCTGTGGCGGGGAACAGGACAAGTGCGAGCGCAAAGGCGAGGCGGGACATGGTGCGTTCCACTTTATAACGCTCATGTTGCGCCACGCAGCATCGCGTCCGGACTGCGGTAGGCTGGTGCCATGAGCACCGAACCCACCGCGCCGAAGCTTGCCGCACCCCGGCTCACCACGCGCCGCCGTCTTGGCAGGATGCTGGTGGGCGCCGCGGTCATCGTGCCCGCGCTCGCCGTGGCTGCCATGATCGTGATGAGCCACGTGTACCTCGTCCACTACGACACGCGCACGCTGGTGCAGTGGATCGTTGCCGATGCGGTTGCCCTCGGCGTGGGCGTGGTGCTGATGGGCGAGGAGGGCATGTGAGGGTCGTCACGCTTCGCATAACGTGGGCCTTCAGCCCGCTGTCTCCCCATGGCCTGAACCTGGGGCTTTACCCCAGGCTTTTACAACACGCGCCTTCAGCGCGTTTTCCGGAAGCGGTGCGCGGATGAGTGAGCGCCGCCTGTCGCACTACAACGATGCCGGCGAAGCGCACATGGTGGACGTGAGCGCGAAGCCTGCCACGCGGCGCGAGGCCGTTGCCGAGGCGTTCGTCGAGTTGAGCGCGGCCGTGCTCGCGGCACTGCCGCAGAATCCCAAGGGCAATCCGCTGGAGGTGGCCCGCTTTGCCGGCATCACCGCCGCGAAGAAGACCGCGGACCTGATCCCCATGTGCCATCCGCTCGCGCTGTCGTTCATCGACGTGGAGGCTACGGTCGTGCATCCCGCGGCCCTGCTGAACACGGGTGGAGGCGTGCGCATTCGCGCGACCGCGGCAACCGTTGCCGGCACCGGGGTAGAGATGGAAGCGATGACCGCTGCCGCCGTCGCCGCGCTGACGGTGTACGACATGACCAAGGCGCTCGACAAGGGCATCCGCATCCGTGAGGTCGTGCTTCTGCGCAAGAGCGGCGGCAAGAGCGGCGAGTATGTCAGGGGCAGCGACTCAGCGAGATAGCAAAGGAGTTAGCCTTGTCTGCTGACTCGCTGACGTGCTGCTTAGTGCACCGATGCTGTTTCTGCTGTGCGCTTCAGCACGAGCGAGCCGTGGTCCTTGTGTTCGAAGTCGTTGTAGAAGGTGCGCAGTTGCGGGTAATCGCTCACCGGAAAATACAGGTCGCCCAGGATCAGATCGCGGCGGATCGTGACCGTGTTT
>CAZZVI010000195.1:0-6382 GCA_964657335.1 uncultured Terriglobus sp. | reverse complement strand
GCGTGCGCGATGTGATTCTGCCGATCGACGTAAAGCCGAATGTCGAGGAAGACCTGTCGGCCGACCAGACCGAAGGCGTCACGATTCACTATGCGACACGCATCGAAGATGTGCTGGCGGTTGCTCTTCCTCACACGATGAAGGAGTCTGTGCACGACGAAGTCTTGCGGGAAGAACTGATTCATCAGGCCGCGTAACGGGCCTGAGTTCATGTCCAGGCAATTCGTAGCTGGAAGTTCAGGCGCGGAGGCGGCGGCGGGCGAACCAACCCGCTGCCGCCAGCCCGGTGCCGAGCAGAAGAAGGCTCGAAGGCTCCGGCGTTACGGCCGTGGCATTGATGTTGTAGATTCGGTCATCCAGGGCGTTCTGCGTGTTCACGGTCTGAGTAGTATTTTCGAGCATGATCGGCCTGCCGAGCGGATTTCCGCCGTCGTAAAGGAACGTCCCTGAACCCGAACTGCTAAAGCTGAACGTCACCAGGGCGCCGGATGTAGTGAACCAGCCGAAGTACGTGTTCGAGGTGACCGCGTCAGAGCCCGAGGTCAGACCGAACGCGTACGTCTGAAGGCCATTCACGCCGGCACGCTCAGTCCCGATGCCGGTGATCGTGAATGTGGTGGTTCCGTTGCCGTTATCGACACCGCTCAGCAACAGGGGCGTGATATCCCCGCCGCCGATGCCGTTCAAGGTGTAGGTGGAGATCGTTCCCGTCGTTCCAAATGCAATCGGCAGGATATAGGAGCAGCCGCCGCAGGTGTCGTATGTGCTCGGGGCAAATAAGTTCGTGCTGAGACCGATTGTGTCCGCGTGCGCGCAGGCAGCAGTTCCGCTGATGAGGAAGAGTACAGAAGACATCAGGCGGATACGAGGCAAGAAGGATCGCATGTAAGTCCTCATCGAAACGACGCTCTTCGATGTACTTATCGAGCAGCGAAACGTGCCTATTGAGTGCCTTCATGCGAGTAAAACAGCTACGTCTCAAAAAAGGACAATCGGGCGGCCAGGTGGCCGCCCGATCGATACGGTTCGCAACGTTACTTCTTCTTTGACGGAACCTGTTTCTTTGCTGCCGGAGTCGTCGTGGTTTTGCGGCCTTCCTGCGCTGACGCTCCCGGACTGTCTGGAACGCTGCCCTGGAAGCGCGAGTGTAGGCCGTCGCCGGGCTGCAGGGGCGAGACGCCGCCCTTCTGCATGAGCTGTGCCGCGATCTCGTAGATCTCTTCCGTGGCGTAGTCAGGCGAGAACAGCGTGGGCGATTCGCCGATGACGGGACCTTCTGCCGCGTACTCCGGAACGCCCTTGATCACTTCGAGTTCTTCGCCGTCAGCCCAGTCCGCCGGACCGGACCAGACGCCTGCGAGATCGCCGTAGTCTTCCTCAGAGAACGTGTAGATCTTGCGGTGCGAACCGATCTCCTGCCACTTGCGTGCTTCTGGAATCTTGGCGTCATCGATGTTCGGTGTGGGCAGCATCTTGGTCACTTCCACGCCGGTGATCTTGCGCAGGGCAAGAGCGTAGGCAGCCTGGTGCACGCCACCGCGAACCATCAGGTAGCCGATCACGTTGCGTGCCGCGGCGTTCGTCGTCATCTGATAACAGCGATGCTTGTGCAGGCGCGCTCCTGTCTCCAGGAAGAAGTTATGCAGCAGATCGGTGACGAGGTTGCCGCTGGAGAACACATGCTGTCCGGTCCAGAAGTGTCCCATGGAGTCCATCACCTGGTGTCCGCCGCCGCCCACGATGGTGTGGTGCGTGTTGCGCAGGTTTGCTGCGTCTTGCAGAGGAGCCGATGTCGGATCGCCTTCCGGTACGGAGCCTTCGAGCATCAGGTTGATCGCGGTGCTGATCAGCTCCACATGGCCGAGTTCTTCCGCGGTGATCGCCGCAATCAGGTCATAGAAGGGCTTGAGCTTCTTCTTCTCCTTGAAACCGAAGGACTGGTGCAGATAGTTATTCAGTGTCGACATTTCACCGAACTTGCCGCCCAGCAGTTCCTGGATAGCGGCCGCGCCGTTCGGGTCGGGATTTTCGGGCTTTTCAAGAGGGATAAGAAGCTTTTCAGAACGCATGAACATGAGGGGACGAGGCCTTTCCTGGTTAGAAGTGATGAGGGGATAGAAGCAGGTGGGATGCGAGACAGAGAGCCTTTCGGCTGCGTATAGCTGTGTGATGCGAAGCAATCCCGTTGCTCGCGCGTTGGCGCTAGAAGTCGCCTCAAGTTGACGCCAACCTGTAGAAAGGGCTTAACGCGCACGGAACGCACATGCTCTTATGTCCGGGAGGTCACATATGGCAACCAAAAAGTCAGCAGGGAAGAAGGCAGCAGCAACAAAAAGCATGCCCGTGGACGGCAAAAATCCCAAGGGTGGATTGACGGCAAAAGGCCGTGCCTTCTTTGCGGCGCGTGACGGCTCGCACCTGAAGGCGGGAGTGACCGGCGCTGCAGACACGCCCGAGAAGATGAAGCGCAAAGGCTCGTTCCTGGTGCGCACCTTCACGCATCCGCGCGGTCCGATGAAGGATGAGAAGGGCGAGCCGACTCGCCTGGCATTGAGCGCTCATGCATGGGGCGAAAAGGTCCCCGCGGATGAAGCCGCCGCGCACAAGCTGGCGCAGAAAGGGCACAAGCTGCTGGAGGAATATCACCGCGCGATGGGCGAAGCGCCGCGAGCGAAAAAGTCGGCGAAGTCGGCGAAGGCTCGAAGCTGAGAACGAAGCGAAGCAGACGAGACAGTCGTTTTACGTGAGGCGGTTCGAGCGTCGCTGCGTTGCGTCTGCTTCGCCGGCGCGCGTCTCAGGCCTTGGGCGCAGTGCTAAAGATCTCCGTCAGGCGATCGGCGATGAGCTTGTCTTCGCCTTCTTTCAACTGCCACACGGCGAAGCCGAACGTCTGCGGATCGCGCTCCGGGCGGCGCGGCCGCGGCGGCGTGTCGTTGGCCGGCTTCTGCACGGTTGCGTTGGGCGTGCGAGCGGCCGTCTGGTCCGCTGTTGCCTGATCGCGACCTGCCGCGGCCTGCCCCGGATCGCGCGGCTGATCCACACGGCGGCCGCGCATGCCGGAGGCTCCCGCGCCGAAGCTGCCGATGCCGACGGGCCGCGTGTCTGCCAGCCCTTGCATCACGTCGTGTCCCGTCAGCTTTGATTTCGCTGGATCGATGTGCCACGAGTAGGTCGGCGTTACGTTGCCGAGGGCAGTCGGGTTGTACTGGCGCGGCAGCGCAGTCACTCCGAAGCGCGCCACGGCACGTGAGATCGTGGAAGCGCGCTCGTCGTACATGCGCAGCGTGGCGTCTTCATCCTGGTGGACGAAGATTTCCAGCGCCTTCAGCAGGCCAAAGATCGTCTCCTTGCCCACTTTGCAGCAGCGGCCGATGCGGTCCTCCTGCGGGCTCATGTTCAGCAGGCACCAGCGAACCAATTCTTCCTTGCCGATGAGGATGCCGGAAGCCTGCGGTCCGCAGACGTCCTTGCCGCCCGAGAAGGTTGTCAGGTCGAAGCCGACTGCCGGGTACTCCCACAGCCGCGAGACCGGCGGCACGTCGGCCGATGCGTCGTTGAAGGTGTAGAGGTTGTGCGCGCGGGCAATCTCCACCGTCTCAGGCCCGCTGACCTTGCCGTGGTCTGACAGGATGTTCGTAAAGTGGATGGCGACCGTCTTGGGATTGATCGCGGCGATCATCTCTTCGCGCGTCACCACCTCGACCAGCTTCGCGCCGGTCTGCCGAATCTGGTGGTCGAAGGCGTAGCGATGCGACTTCTGGATGATGACTTCGTTGCGCGGAAAGTTGGAAGTGTCAGGTACAGAGACCAGGCGGTCTTCGAGGTCCTCCGTCATGAACGCGGCGTAGCCGACGACCATGGCAGCAGCAGCGCCGCCGGTGACCAGGCCCGTGTAGCCTGCGGGTGACTTGCAGAGTTTTGCGATGAACTTACCCGCGGCGACTTCAAGCTCATCGATCAGCACAAAGTGCTGGTTGCCGCGACGGATCAGCTCCATCACCTCTGGCTTCATGACGGAGCCGCCGATGACCGTGACGGTGCCGTTAATGTTCACCAGCGGCGTCACACCCAGTTCCGCGTAGATGTCTCCCGTCGAACCGAGACCACTCGTGATGGGCACGATCGGATGTCCGTCGATCATGGACGAGGTTTTCGATGCCTTGCCGCCGGCGAGAGCCGCTCCACGCATCTTCGGCGTGAACGTGTTGCCGGTGAGTGCGGCAAGCGCGGAAAGAAAGGTGCGACGGCTCCATCCAGCGTTCCAGTTCATGACAGATTTCCTTTCCTGAAGGCCCTTAGTGTGACTGCGAACAGAGTCCCTGTCCTCGGACGGAAGACCTACTCTTTGCACGATAACGCGTGTTTCTTACTTCAGTGGAACAGCATCGCCATAGATGGTGAGCAGCGGATGCATCAGCACGGCGCGCACCTCGTACTGTTCTCCGGGTGCGGGTTGGAAGCTGGCCGAGTAGGTACCGGGTTTGGCTGCCGGTTGTGCCGGCAGATGCTGCCAGCCATGCAGCCGCGACTGCGTATCCTCACCCGTGATGATGCGGTAGTCAAAACCAAACGTCGCGCCGGGCGTTTCACCGGCCGCCTGCCAGTCACCATGCAGTGCTGCCGTAGTTCCGGACAAAATCGCAGACAGCGTGTGCACGACGGGCGGCGTGAAGGCCTCTTCCACATCGGTCAGGCGGATGACGGAGGGATACGGCCACACATCGCTGTCGCGCAACCGCTGCGCACGCACCACGCGCACATGCAGCCCGTCAGCCTCCTGATGGAAGGTGCTCTTTGGATCGATGTTCGGCCGGTACTCCACCAGCTTGTCGCTTTGGCCCAGCACGCCGACGGTTGTCTTGGGCGTGGCACGCACGGTCTTCAGGATGAACTCGCGCGCATCGCCGCGCTTCCATCGCGAGGTGTTCTGTTCACCTTCCACAATCGCGTACAACGCGTGATGGTCTTTCGACCGCGTGTACCAGATGTCGCCTTCGTTGGTGACCACCCAGGGCCGTGTCGCATAGATCGCATCGGAGTTGATGAACATCCACGAACCCAGTGTGCGGATGCGCTCTTCCTGTTCCTTCGGCAGCGATCCATCCGGCTCAAGGCCGATGTTCAGCAGCAGGTTGCCGCCGCGTGCGCGCGTGGTGATGAGGATGTGCAGCAGGTCCTGCACGGACTTGAATTTCTCGTCGGACGGCTGGTACCCCCACGCCGAACCGATGGTCATGTTTGCTTCCCACGCACCCGGCAGCGGGGCGCCGGGCACGTTCTGCTCGGGCGTTTCGATGGCGCCGCGCGTCACCACGGTGTCGGGCTGCAGCTTCCAAGCGATCTCGCGGAGGCCCTTGGCTTCGCCATCAAAGAACACGACCGAGACCGGACCGTAACCCTTCATCAACTCAGTCATCTGTGCCTGATCGAGTGCGAGCAGGCCGGGGTTGGCGCTGGGCTGTACCCCGGGCACCAGCCGCTGGATGTCCTTGCCATGCGTGTGCAGCCATAGGAAATCGTCCGGCGAAAAGTAGACGCCTGCTGCGAGACCCTGCGCGCGAAATGCGTTGAACAACTGCTGCGTAATGTCCGCCTTATATGGCGTGTGAGCGATGCTGAAGGGTACGGTCTTCGTGTCCCACATGGCGAAGCCGCTGTGATGTTTGGTGGTGAACACCATGTATCGGAAGCCCGCGAGCGAGGCCAGCCGCGCCAGCGCGTCCGGGTCGAGATGCGTCGGATCGAACGTCTTCGGCAGATCGCGGTAATAGCGGTCGATGTACTCATCACTCGCGCCTGCAAGTGAGTGGCTGATGATCACACCCAGCTGCGAGTCCGCGCTCCAGTGGATGAACAGACCCAGGCCCTGATCTCGAAACCACTCCAATCGCTCAGGCTTGTTGCCCGCAGGCTGCGCGTTTTGCGCGGGCGCAGCCACGCAGCAGCAGAACAGCGCGACCGCAAGACAAACCCGCAAAGGACGAGGTGGCATAACGCTGATGCTAACCCGGCGAGCCGGACGAAGCTGCAAGATTTAGACGGCGTCAAGACCGGCGCAGCAGAGTAATCCGGAATGGTACGACAATCGACCTATTTGGCGCTTGTTTGCGCACCAGAAACAGGTTACAGTTGCGAGAAACCACAACAAGACCCGATCGTTGACGCTCTGCGAGCTGGAGCAAACAATCGTTTTCATTTTAGGGAGAAGCCAATGAAGCAGAGCCACATTCTTCTTGCAGGATCGCTGGCCGTTTGCTGTACCGGTTCGTTCGCCTACGCGCAGACGATCAGCGCAGGCGTAAACGGTACCGTCACGGACGCCGCAGGCGCAGTGATCCCGAACGCAAAGGTCACAGCGACCAACGTCGAGACCAACGTGTCG
>CAZZVI010000194.1:0-6487 GCA_964657335.1 uncultured Terriglobus sp. | reverse complement strand
GCGCACGGCGCGATTGTGAAGGTGATCCTCGAAACGGCGCTGTTGAACTTTGAAGAAAAGCTGCGGGCCAGCGAGATCGCCGTGAACGCGGGGGCAGACTTCATCAAGACCAGCACGGGCTTTTCGACGGGCGGCGCGACCGTGGACGATGTGGCGCAGATGCGCGGCGTGGCGGGCAGCCGCTGCGGCGTGAAGGCATCAGGCGGCATTCGTTCGCTGACGGACGCACAGGCCATGCTTGAGGCGGGTGCAACCCGCATCGGCGCCAGCGCGAGCGTGCGCATCGTGCAGGAACTTACGGGTGTCGCCGGAAAGACCACGCACCCTACGGGATACTGAACAAGGGAGCGTTTGAGCAGGACATGAGCAGAGGCAGCAGCGAAGACGTGCGCGAGGAGCGGCCGGTAGAGGTCGCGTCGCGGGCCCGCGCCTCTGAGGCTTCAGAAGTCCGGCTGTCGCCGCTGGACGATGCCGCACAGTTGTCCGAGGAGTTTGAGGGCGACTATCGCCCTCCAGCCGACTCGGTCGCGGCCGCACCGCGCGTGGAGATTCCGGGCCTGCCGGACCACTCCATGAACATCCCGCCGACCAATCCATCGCATCCGGAAAATCGGATTCGCGTCTCGTCGGAGCATGTCGACTTTCTGCTGCGGCTGGCCGAGGCGCTGAACAACACGCTGGACCTGCAAACGCTGATGCTGCGTGTGGCCGAACTGGTGCGCGCCGTGGTGGACTACCGTATCTTCGCCATCCTGCTGATCAACGACCGCACGCACGAACTGTGGATGCGTTTCCAGGTGGGTCACACACCCGAGATCGAGCGCATGCGCATCAAGCTGGGTCGCGGCATCGTAGGCCAGGCTGCGCAGCATCGCAGCTCCGTTCTCATTGACGATGTGCGCCACACGCCGCAGTACATCAGTGCCAATCCTGCGGTCCAGAGCGAGCTGGCCGTGCCGCTGATCGTGAAGAACCGCGTCATCGGCGTGATCGACATCGAGAGTGAACAGCTGGCGGCATTCACGCATGACCAGCAGCGTCTACTGGAGCTGGTTGCCTCGCGCATGGCCATAGCGATTGAGAACGCCAGGCTCTATACGCGGCTTTCTCGCCAGGCGCAGACGCTCACCGTGCTGAGCGAGATCAGCCGCGAGCTCACCAGCATCCTCGACCTGGACGGCCTGCTGCAGAAGATTGGAACGCTGCTGAAGCGCGTGGTCGACTTTCAGATGTTCACCATCCTGCTTTGGAGCGAGAGCAAGCAGCAGTTTGTGCATCGCTTCTCCACGCGCTTTGGCGAGCGCGTGCATCGTGACCGCAACGCGGTGCTCGGACAGGGCATCATCGGCATTGCCGCGCAACAGCGCCATCCCATACTGGTGAACGACGTGCGCAAAGACCATCGCTATCTCGGCGACAGCACCGACCCATCGGAGAAGGCGCACGCGGGCAGCTCGGAGGTGCGGTCGATGCTGGCCGTTCCTCTGATCTATAAGGAGAAGGCGACCGGCGTGATGGTGCTGGAACACACGCGCGTGAACTACTACAACGAAGACCATCAGCGCACGCTGACCACGCTTGCCGGCCAGATCGCCATCGCCATTACGAATGCGCGTTTGTACGAGCGCATCTTCGAAGAGGAGCAGCGGCTTGAGCGCGACCTGCAGATGGCGCGCGAGGTGCAGATGCGACTGCTGCCGCCGCTGCCCGCACCGCTGCCGGGCGTGGAGTTTGCCGCGCGCTTTCTGCCGGCGCGCTCCATTGGTGGCGATGTCTATGACTTCATCCCGTACGGTGATGGGCGCATCGCCATCGCCATGGGCGATGTCAGCGGCAAGGCCGCGCCGGCTGCGCTGTACGCCGCGCTGGTCAGCGGCATTCTGCGGTCGCTCGCAGCGCAGCACCTTGGCCCCGCCAACATGCTGGCTGCGCTGAACCAGCAACTCCAGGAACGCAAGCTGGATGCGCAGTACGTGACCATGCTGTTCGCCGTGTGGGACGACCGTGCGCGGACGCTCAGCGTTGCCAACGCTGGTTCCGTGCAGCCCATGCTCGTCTCGCGCGATGGAGATCGCATGCACGCACGCACCATCCACGCGGAGGGCTTTCCGTTGGGCATGTTTCCCAACGCGGAGTATGAAGAGTTCACGCTGGCAACGCAGCCGGGCGATCTGCTGGTCTTCTTCTCCGACGGCATTGTGGACGCGAACAACGCCGGCGGAGACATGTTCGGCGACGAACGCCTCTGTGCTGTGCTGGAGTCGCTGCGGGAACCCGAGGCGGAGACTGCGGTGTCCGCCGTGCTGGATGCGGTTGCTGCGTTTCAGGCCGGCAAGGAACACTTCGACGACGAAACGCTCGTGGTGCTGCGCGTACGCTGAGACGTGCGCACGCTGTTCGGGCCCTCAGGGCTGCAGCGAGTTGCGCTTGTGGTTCGTGGTGAGCTTCTTCAGAACGAACTCCTGGAAGACGTTGTTCATGGCATCGCCCGCGATGCCGAGGAAGCCGTTCGCTAGGGTGACCTTTGCACCACGGCGGTCTTCGCGTGCGTAGTACAGGTTGGAGATTGCGCCCGAGGAGAGGTCGCCCAGCACAGTGGAGTAGTTGGGTTGCGGTCTGCCGTTGTCGCCGCGGGTGACAACGGTGCGGCTGACGGCGTACCAGAAGCGCGACGACACCGTGCCTGAGCCCTTGTAGAAATAACGCGGATCCTGCCGGAACAACGACGGCAGGATTGCGCCGCCCAGGAAGGTGCCGGAGACCAGGTTTCCCAGGTCCGCGCCGTAGCGGCGGCCGTAGCCCTTCCATCCCTGGCTGTACCCGGGAAAGGAGTTCGTCGCCTGCTGAACGCCCGCGACGGTGCCCACGAGCAGCAGGTTCCCGGGGTCGGCTGCGTTCTTCAAGGCCAGGCCGAACTTCTGGCTGGAGGTGAGCGGCGTGGCTCGCCAGATGTAGCTGACGAAGAAGTTCGGCAGGATGCCGGCCACCCGTTGTTGCTCCGCGAGATGGAGCTGAGCTTCGGCAACATCCTTCTCTGAAGCAGACACTGTGACCGACTCACTGACCGCCGGACGCAACGCGAATGTGGCTGTCGCGGTGTTTGCTTCCGGCGCCAGACTGACCGACCCCGATACAGTCGCAAAGCCGTCGCGGGAGACCGTCACGGTGTAGGTACCGGGTGCCAGGTCCGCGATGGTGAAGCGTCCGTCCCCATCTGCCGTGGTCTCGCGGGGATGCACGGTGGGTGAACTTAATTGGATGGACGCATCTGGGAGTGGCTCGCCTTCGGGCGTTGTGACGCGACCGCTCAGGCTGCAATAGGTGCGGTTCTGTCCCGGATCGGCGGCGTTCAGGTCGGGCCGGACGGGCGTAACCAGTGCTCGCTGGCCTTGTATCGGCAGGATGCCGCACGTCGCGAGCAAGAGGAAGGCGAGGTGCGCACACGTGCGGCGCGGCTTGACCACGTCGAGGATCGGGCGGGGTGAAGTCATTGCCTCCGTAGGATGCGGTTGCATCCGTTGCGAGACAACCCGTACGAAAACCCGCGCCAATCGATTGACGACGTGGCCGCAGATGCATCTATCCAAAAAACCGCATGCAACGCGTTGATTCGACGGCAAGGAGTGAATGGTGAAGGAAGCACCCCGGCGCACTTTGAGTGGCCTTCGCCTGGCGCTCCTGATGGCGGCGGTCTTCCTGGCAGAAGCATGCGCGCACGCATCGCTGACAGTGCTGGTCGGCGAACCCTTCGGCAATTTCGGCACGATGATGCCTCTGGGGCATACGGCGATCTATCTGGATCATGTATGTGCGGATGGCCCGCTGAAGGTGCGGCTATGCCGCCAGGGCGAACCACAGGGCGTTGTGCTCGCTCGCTATCACGCGATCGGCCAGTATGACTGGCTGGCTACGCCGGTCATGGATTTTTTGTTCGCCACCGAGACGCCAGAAGAGATCCCGGCGTATGCCACTCCTGAAACGGTCTGGAGCTTGCGAGAGCGGTATCGGGAACGGTTTCTCCGCGAGATCGTGCCTGACGGCATGCAGGGCATGCCGGATCGCGACGGAAGCGCAAAGCACGCACGCGACCTGGAGGAGTGGTGGGAGACTGCCGGGATGGCCTACCATCGAAAGCTGTGGGCTTACCAGGTGACGACAACCGCAGAGCAGGACGCCCACTTGGTAGCCGTGATGAACACCCACGCCAACCGGCACCGCTACCACCTGAGCGGCGCAAACTGCGCTGACTTTGCCGCGGAGCTGGTGAACCTCTACTATCCCGGTGCGGTGCGGCATGCGGACCGCATTGCCGATTATGGCCTGATGACTCCCAAGCATGTGGTGCGCAGCCTTTCAGAGTATGCAGCCCGCCACGATGACCTGGATCTGCATGTTTGGGAGATCGCGCAGGTACCCGGTTCCATGCGCCGCAGCAAGAGGGTATGGGGCGGTGTGGAATCGGCACTGAAGACGAAGCGTTACCTGTTCCCCCTGCTTCTCATTCAGCCGGAAGTACCGCTTGCGCTGGAGGCGCTGTATCTGAGCCACGGCCGATGGAAGGTGGGAAACGGTGCGCAGCCACTCCCGGCTCTGCGGTTGGAGCAGCCTGTGGAGACTGCAGCGGCTCCTGCGACCACCGCAGCCGGAGGTTCCCAGTAGCTCGGTCAAGAGGGCGGACGTGAGCATGAGACGGACACCGAGCAATCGTCGGTGACTCCGTCCTTCATCAGGAGCAACGAGTGAGCTCGCCCTGCAAACGCCGGTAGAATGACCTTGTATGTCCTCTGCAACAGATCTCACCACACAGATCGTGCGGCCTGCCCGTACGGTGCGCGGCAGCGTTCGTCTGCCGGGCGACAAGAGCATCTCGCATCGATACGCCATGCTTGCCGGTCTGGCCGCGGGGACTTCACACCTTAGCAACTTCTCCACCGGCGCAGACCCGCACAGTTCTCTCGCCTGCATGGAGGCGCTTGGCGCAAAAGTAGTCAAGAATCCTGACGGTTCGATTGAAGTGACTGGAGTTGGCGGCGCTTTCATTCCACCCGCACGCGATCTGGATTGCGGGAACTCCGGCTCGACCATGCGCATGCTGGCCGGACTGGTTGCGTCGCATCCCGGCACTTACACATTCGTTGGTGATGCGTCGCTGACCAGGCGGCCGATGCAGCGCATCAAGGGCCCGCTGGAGCAGATGGGCGCGCGCGTTGAGCTGACTGAGGGCCATGCGCCAATGACCGTTCACGGCGGTCCGCTGACCGCGATCAGCTTCTCTACGCCCATCGCGAGTGCTCAGGTCAAGACAGCCGTGCTTTTCGCGGGCCTGGGTGCGAACGGCACAACGACCCTGCAGGAGGCAGTCCGCACGCGCGACCACTCCGAACACGCACTGCGTGCCTTCGGCGCGGAACTGGATCGTGGGCGCGACACCATCTCGATCCTCGGCGGACAGAAGCTCCACGCGATCGATGCGGTTGTCCCGGGCGATCTGTCCTCCGCCGCGTTCTTCCTGTGCGCTGCCCTGCTCTTCCCTGACTCGCAACTGGTGCTGGACGACGTCGGCATGAACCCGTCACGCTCCGCGCTGCTCGATGTGCTTGCCGGGATGGGTCTGCGGGTGCAGGTGCTGAACCTGGAGGAGAAGCATGGTGAGATGATCGGCACCCTGCAGGTGAATGGCGCAGTCGATCTGAAGGGCGCGGAGATCACCGGCACGCTGCCCGCGCTGATCATCGATGAGATTCCCGTGCTCGCCGCCATCGCTCCGTTCACGCGCAACGGGATGACCATCCGAAGTGCGAAAGAGCTGCGCGTAAAGGAATCCGACCGCATTGCGCTGGTGGTGCAGAATCTGCGTGCGATGGGCGCCGAGGTGGAGGAGTTTGAAGACGGCATGCACGTCCCCGGTAGCCAGACGCTGCATGGCGGCTTCGTCGATTCCGCAGACGATCATCGCATTGCGATGGCATTCTCTATTGCAGCCCTGCGCGCTACGGGCGAGACCACGATCCAGGGCGCGGAGGCAGCAGCGATCTCATTTCCGGAGTTCTACATGCTGCTCGATGCGATCGCCGAACGATAGCTGCGCCTGGCGGCGAAGGCGCATCCTACCGTTCTGAACGCGTTGATCGCCCAGGCGCACGCGGACCGTCAGGAGGACTACCGATGAAGCGCTTTCTTTTTATTGCCACCATTGCCGCAGGTGTAGCCGCGGCGTACCTCATGCAGAAGCGCGGGGAATCCCTCGTGAGCATTCTGAAGAAGACCGTCACCAACCCACTCGGCACACTTGCCGACGAGCTGAAACTGCTCGCCATGCCCGCGCAGAAGAGCCTGCCCAGCGCAACCTAAGCGCCTTGTTCGGTATTTGCCCAGAGGTTCGAGGTGGTCAGGCGAAAGCCGGCCACCGGTGCCTCCGCTTCGACGAAGTCTGGCTTCTCCAGTACTTCGGGTTCTCGGCCTGGACGATAGATCGTCAGGGTAGCGG
>CAZZVI010000193.1:0-6537 GCA_964657335.1 uncultured Terriglobus sp. | reverse complement strand
ATCCGCCGCGGCGTCTTGCAGCAACGACGGCCAGTCAGCTGCCGAATGGCTCGTCCGAGGATGGGCCATAGATGCCCGGCACCTTCACATCCAGCAGGCGCAGGTAGACATTCAACTGGCCGCGATGGTGCACCAGGTGGTTGAAGAACATGGTGCGGTAGAGCAGATACTTGGGACCGGTCGCGATGATGTGCTCGCCGAATCGCAGCGTCCAGTCCGCGGACAGTTCATCATCGCTCATGCCGGCAAGCACGGTGCGCAGCTCCGCGGCAGCGCCGGCCGAGGTCTCAAGCAGCTTCGCGACACTGGCAAAGGCAGGCCGCGGAAATTTCGTCGCCGCCATGTCAAGCAGCGGCGTGCTCAGAATGGTGAGACCAAAATGCGGCAGCTGGCCGACATGGGTCGCAAGCGTCTGCAGCGTCATGGACTTCTCGTGCGGCTTCCACGAGAGCTTGTCGTCGGGCACGCGCTCCAGCACGCGGCGCGTGCTGATTGCCTCTGTATCGAAGTCGCACAGCAGAGTCTCGGCGATGGTCACTGTATCTCTCCTAACGGTTTAGGACTACATACCCGTGACGTTGTAACCGCAATCGACATAGGTGATTTCTCCGGTAATGCCGCTGGCGAGCGGCGACAGCAGGAAAGCGGCGGTGTTGCCCACCTCGGCCGTCTCCACGTTGCGATGCAGCGGCGCACGCTCGGTAACGGTATCGAGAATCTTGTTGAAGTCGCCGATGCCGCGCGCGGCCAGCGTCTTGATGGGACCGGCGGAGATGGCATTCACGCGGATGCCCTTCGGCCCAAGCGACGCGGCAAGATAACGCACCGTGGCCTCCAGCGCTGCCTTGGCCACGCCCATCACGTTGTAGTTCGGAAAGACCTTTTCGCTGCCGTAGTACGTGAGCGTCAGGATGCTGCCCCCCGCCGGCATCAGCGGCGCAAGCGCGCGCGCTACCGCAACCAGCGAGTAGGCGCTGACATCAAGCGCGATGCGGAAGTCTTCGCGCGCGGTCAGCAGGAAGTCTTTCTTGATAGCGTCCGGCGGTGCGAACGCGACGGAATGGACGACGATGTCGATGGTCCCGTAAGCGGACTGCAGCTCCTCGGACACACGCTCGATCTCGCTGTCGACGGAAACATCGCATTGAAAGCTCTGCGCGTCGTTCAACTCCGGCAGCAGCCCGTCCGCTTCCTTCTTCAGCCGTTCGCTCTGGTAACAGACGGCCACCTTTGCGCCCGCCTCATTCAGCTTCTGCGCAATCGCCCATGCGATGGATCGCTTGTTCGCGAGGCCGAAGACGACTGCGGTTTTACCTTTCAGGTCGATCATGGTTCCCTTTCAGAAAGCTTCCTGCTCTTAGCTTTAGCTCTGAGCATTGGCTGTCGCTGGCTGCTTGAGCGAGTAGCTGGAAGCTCCCTCACGCGACCAGCCACTCATACTGCTCCTCCGTCAGCGGCACGACGGACAGGCGAAACTGGCGAAACAGAATCGAGCCCTGAAACACTCCGGCCTCGCGCATAGCTGACAAAGCCTTCGGCGACTTCAGGCGCTTGCCTGCCTTCAGCTTGACCCCAGGGTTCTTCGGATCGGCTGCGTCGACAGACACCACCGTCGCGGTGCCGACTACTTCCTTACCCACATTGGAGTGATAGATCACGCACTTCTCACCCTTCTTCATGTTGCGGAGGGTCAACAGCGCCTGCGGATTCTTGATGCCGTCCCATACGGTCTCGCCGTCGCGCAGCAGGTCGTCGAAGGAGTACTTATCCGGCTCGGATTTCAGTAAGTAGGGCATGGTTTGTCGTGGATGAGGATATCAGTCCGACGGCCCGAAGGTCAGTCATCCAGATCGATGAGTTGTACCTCGTTCATCGTCCGTCCGAGAAACTGCGGTCCAAGCCGCCCGAACTTCGCGACAGAATCCGTGGCGAAGAAGCTCAGCTGCGATTCGCTCCCTTGCGCCTGCGCAGCATGCGGCAGCAGCGTAGTCACGTGCTTCGCCGTCGCCTCGGCCGAGTCGACAATCGGCACGTCACCGGCCATCGCGGCGACCACGCGACGGAGCAGCGGCCGCAACAACGGATAGTGGGTGCACCCCAGGATGACCGCCGACGGTTTCTCTCCCGACTGAGCAAACGCGTCCCGCAGGTAGACCGTCGCGATCTGCTCCGTGATGCTGCCGTCCGTCCAGCCTTCTTCGACGAGCGGGACAAACAGCGGGCAAGCCTTCTCCGTCGCGCGCAGGCCCGCCGCGGTGCAGGCGGCGGCGTAGGCGTGCGAGGCCACCGTCGCTTCGGTTGCAAGCACCAGCGCCGTGCTGCCAGGCGGCGCGATCTCCGCGGCAGCTTCAGCGCCGGGTCCGATCACGCCCACCAGCGGCACCGGGGCCTCGAGCGACGGCAGAGCGAGCGCCGATGCGGTATTGCAGGCGATCACGACCAGCTCCGCACCACGCTCCACCAGCGTGCGGATGGCATCCGCCGTGTAACGCGTCACCGCGGCCTGCGACTTCGACCCATAGGGCAAATGTGCGGTATCGCCAAGGTAGACGAAATCCGCACCCGGCAAGTGATGCAGCAGTTCGCGCAGCACGGTCAGTCCGCCAAAGCCGGAATCGAATACCCCGATCACCGGCCGCGCCCCATCGCCCGCTACCCGGTGCGATCCGCTCATCGTGCGGTGTCCAGCGCGTCGTAGGTGCGGTCGAACTCGACGGAGCCGGCCAGCGTCGCACGCGGCTTGCCGTCCACCAGGAACCGCACGGCAGTGATCTCCGGCAGATTGGCATGCAGCGTGCCGACGATGGACTGGATGGTCAGCGTCTCGGAGGTGATGCCGGGCGGGTGCGCCTCAACCCACGACGAGCGCAGGTTGACGACCGCAAGCTCACCAGGCATCTGCATCAACGGGTCAGTATCACCCGCCTTGCCACCGTTGGCGATCTCCGCCAGCGTGACCGCGGGCAGGCTGCTAGCGGCGGCCGGCGCTCCAAGCGGTAGCGGAACCAGGTAGACGTCCTCAACCGCAATGCCGCCGTTCAGCGGGTGCGAGGATCGAGGCAGCGTGTATTCCGCAAGCAGATGCTCCAGCAGCGCGCGCGCTCTCACTGCCGACTGTTGCGGCAGCGCCAGCGAGCGCGTTACGGATTTCACGGAGCCGTCGGCATCGTTCGCCAGCAGCAGGGGCACGTCTTCTGACGCGGAATAAGCCGGCGCGGCAAGGGGCGTGTTGTCCGCGTTCTTCACCGCGGCAAAGTTGCGCTGGTGCAGCCAGATGAGCAGGCCCGTCATGATAATGGAGCTGCCCAGCAGAATGACAAACAGGATGCGCTGATAGCGGGGGATCACTGCGGCACCGCGCTGTCGACCGGTTTGGCCGGGGTTGCGAGAGGTTTGGGAACTACCACCGGAACCGGAGCAGGCGGCTCAGGCGGGGCAAGGCTGGCCACCTTGTTGCGCCATAACAGCAGGGTGTTCGCGATGGCGCTGCTGATCTGGCCCTGGTAGCCGTTGTCTTCGGCGGTGGTGTCCTCATCCTGCGGCCCGATTTCGACAGCGACTGCGGGACACTGCATGTTGTCGAGCGGGCGCATCCACGTCTGTCCCGCAGAAACCGGGATTTTCGACCGCGGAAACGCTGCTTTCAAGTCGGCGCGAAGAGCGCGTGAGCGGTCGGCGAAGACGGCCTGTGCCTCGTCCCAGCGGACGGCGGCGCTTGTGGCAACCATGCTTTGGTGGAGCGACGTGGTGTACAGGTGTACGCCCCTGCCGACCGGCGTGGCGTGCAGCAGGATGCAGGCGATGGGATGCGTCGTATTCGCCAGCGCCGCGCGAGCGTCATTGGTCGCGTCCACGTCGGCATCGCGCGTCATCTCCACGGTGAAGCCGCGCGCCCGCAGCAGCGAGGCCAGGTGCTGCGCAAGATCGAGCGTGACCTGCTTCTCTTCCACGCGGTCGCCAATGTGCGCTCCGCCATCGGAGCCGCCCCGAGCGGGATCCAGCAGGATCAGCGGCCCCTGCGCCCATGCGGCGGTACCAAGAGACAGAAAACAGGTGAGCAGCGTACGGGTCACGGTGGCTGACTGATTGTAGCGGCTACGGTCTCGCAGCCGTTGTTGCGGCGGTTGCGCCCTGCGGGCCGGAGCCCTTCGGGAAGTACCCGGTGCGTGTGCGCACGGCAAGCTTGCTGTAGCCCTTTTCGCGCGCCTCAACATGAATGGTGCGATAGCCGCCGAGCCGCGCGGGCTTGGTCGACGTATACGCGATGGTGTACTGCTGCCGGATGTCGTTGGCCACCTGCGAGGCGACGCCGTCGACATCCTCCAGCCTTCGCGGGAAGTAGGCGACGCCGCCGGTCTGCTCCGCGAGCGTCTCCAGCACGCGCCGGGCGTGACGGCTCTCGCGCTTGTCTTCCTCGGGGCCGAACAGCAGGCCGACGCAGTAGATGGTGGGTCCGTCGAGTTCCTGCACGCGGCGGATCGTCTCTTCGAGCGTCGAGCTGGACGCGTTGTCGTCGCCGTCAGTGATGATGAGCAGCACCTGCTTGGGCTGCTTGGCGTTGTGCGAAAGGTAATCGGCCGACGCAACGATCGCGTCGTAGATTGCCGTTCCGCCACTCGCCTTGACGTAGTTCAACCCCTCTTCCAGCTTCTTGATGTCGCGGGTAAAGTCCTGGTCGATGAAGGCTTCCCACGAGAAGTCGACCAGGAAGGCTTCATCTTCGGGGTTGGAGAGGCGAATCAGGTCGAGCGACGCCTTGCCCACCGCGGCACGCTTGTCGTACATGGAGCCGGAGGAATCGATCAGGATGCCGAGCGAGACCGGCAGATCCTCATGCCGGAAGGAAGCGATGGTCTGCTGCACGCCGTCCTCATACACCTGGAAGGCCTCGCGCGGCAGCGTCTGCACCATGCGGCCGTTGTTGTCGATGACGCTGGCATTCAGCCGGACCTCGCCCACATCGGTTCGCAGGGTGTAGGTGCTGCCGGAGCGCTGCACCTGGCTGCCGACGCCGGGCGCTGTTTGTGCGCCGGGCGCGGCGGCAGCCGGTGCTACCGTGTCAGGATCGGGGGAAGGAACGGGGTCGCGGTCAACCGTGAGCGATGGCATGGCCGGGGTCGGCTGCTGTGCATGCAGGCTCGTTGCGGAAGAGGCGGCCAGGCACAACGCCAGGCAAAAGGAGACAGCCGATCCGCTAATCCGAAGGTGCATAGTAACCCTGACGATTGTGAACTGAGAGCTGCGGCAGGCCTGCCGGCGGGTTCAGCTTTACCTTCAATTTACGCCAGTTGCCGTCGTGCCGCAGGTCGGTCGGCTTGTAGCCGACGACGTACTCGTTGCGCAACTCTGCCGAGATGCGGGCGGCGATGTCGCCCAGCTCCGAAACATCCGTGACGCGAAAGAGCCGTCCGCCGGTCTGCTCGCAGATGTCGGTCAGCAGCGCAGGACCGTTCTTCTCCTCTTCGGTCGCCGCGGTCTGGTCGAAGATGCCGATGGAGTAGATCTGCACATCGCCCTCGCGCACGGCCTTGCGCAGCTCGCCCTCGGTGTAACGCGAGCGGTTATCGCCGCCGTCGGAGATGATCAGGAGCGCCTTGCGCTCGTACTTTGCGTCTTTCAGCTTGTTGATGCCGAGGTACACGGCGTCGATCAGCGCGGTCCGGTTCTGCGGCTTCAGCATGACCATGCGCGCATCCACGTCGTCGACGTTGCTGGTGTAATCGACCACCACATTGGGGCGGTCGTTGAAGGCGACGACAAAGAACTCATCCTGCGGATTGCTCGTCCGCATGAACTCGCTCAGCGCGCGGCGCGCCCGGGTGAACTTGCTGTTCATGCTGCCGCTCAGGTCGAAGATGATGCCGATCGTGATGGGCGCGTCGTCGGTGGAGAAGGTGCGGATCGTCTGCGGCAGATTGTTCTCGTAGACGTAGAAGTTTTCGCGCTCGAGGCCGGTTACCAGGCGGTTTTCGCTGTCGGTCACGGTCATCGGCACAAGCACCAGGTTTGCGTCGACTCGCAGGGTCGCGCCCGGGTGCAGAGCGCCCTTCGCCGTGACATCCTTGCCGGTGATCACGTCACCTTTCGGCGCGGGCGGAGGCGCCGGAGCCGCGGGCGTGTGTGCCCTGTCCAGAGGATTCTCCTGCGCATGGATCGGCCGAAGACCAGACGCGGCTATGCAGAGCAGTGCGCATTGCAGAACCTTGAGAGCGCTCGTGAACCGGAACGACACCATGCTGTCCTTTTGCCAGCGTTCGGCGAACCAACCGCTTCGGTTTGGACGAAGCGATATCCCCGTATGTTGCTGCTCGGGATCATGATTGTACGTCACGGCAGATGCTGCCTTCTTCCTGCTAACAAATGGACGCGAACGCCTTCGTGCGCCGCACCCTGCGGGCTGAAGGCCCGCAATCCCCGCTTTCAGACCTAGGCTCCAGCCTGTCGATGGCATTCTGGCGCTCCCTAGTGCGCCGCGCCCTCCGGCGCCTTTTCGCCCGGCTTCGGCTTGCTGAGCAGGAACGCGAGAAAGAACATGCC
>CAZZVI010000192.1:0-6541 GCA_964657335.1 uncultured Terriglobus sp. | reverse complement strand
CGCCTGCAGCGCCTCGGCATCGCACCGCACTTCAAGACGAAGAACCCATTCAGCTTCATGGAACTGCAGGACGTGCAGGAGCTGACCAACTTCTTCGAGCGCCGCGTCTCCGCCTACCAGACCGCGGTCGAAGGCGAAGTCGGCTTCGGAGAGGACTTCTAGAGCATCGCCGCATGCAGTGACCGTTCCGAAGCCGGGTGCCCCATTCATACGCGCAGCGGATGAGTGGGGCATTTGTGCGAAGCACGAACCCTGTGTCTTCAAACATCCCACACATGCGCTAAGAGTCGCGCATGTATGGGGCACCCGCCTTGGCTGACCATCTCAGGATAGGGTGCCCCATCCATACGCATAGCGGATGAGTGGGATGTTCCACGGTAACTTGGGCGAATATCGCGAAGCTCCACAGGAACACGGCTGCCACAGGCAGCTTCTTTTCTTTGTTCACCATCTCAATATTTATGCAGTTAGACGAAGATCGCCAGCTCCAGAACGTCGTGGATGTGGTTCAGCCTGACCAGGTAGAAGCCTCCATCGAAACGAAGCAGATTGGCGAGCGCATTCGCCGCCTGCGCATGCGCCGGTCCATGGGACTGGTCGAACTCGGCAAAAAGACGGGCCTTTCCGCCAGCTTCCTGTCGCAGCTGGAGACCGGTCGCGTAGTGCCGACGGTACGAAACCTGGCCCGCATCGCGATCACCTTCGGCAAGGATCTCTCCTACTTCTTTCGCAGCGAGCAGCCGGTCTCCTTCCGCATCATGCACAAGTCCGAGCGGGTGCGGTTGCAGCGAAGCGCCGGCGGCAACTCCACATTCTTGTCTGA
Source organism: uncultured Terriglobus sp. (assembly GCA_964657335.1). GTDB lineage: Bacteria > Acidobacteriota > Terriglobia > Terriglobales > Acidobacteriaceae > Terriglobus. The sequence continues at coordinate 5,718 of CAZZVI010000192.1, read as the reverse complement.
GAGTATGAGCTCCCTCATCTCCGACCAGAGCATGGTGCCCTGCATCGCAGAGTTTCGCGGCGAAACAGACGAAGTCGCCTTTCGACCCCGAGTCTTCGAGGGCATTGAGTTCACCATGGTGATGGAAGGCTGCCTGACCCTGACCTCCGAGTCAGAGAAACGTGTGCTGGAACCGGGCGACGTCGCCTGGCTGGACGCCCAGCGCAAGCGCGAATACACCTGCGAACCCGGCATGCACGCCCGCGCCATCATCATCACGAGGCCGCACCGCACGTAATGCTGCCTTCCAGCCCCGTCAGAATCAACCGATGCCCAGACACAGGAAAATACATTCGGATCCCCTGACAGAAGAATGATTGGGATACTGACATAAGAATCACTCGAATCCCGGACACAAGAATCCCGTTGCGGGCTGACGGCATGCGTTATGCGCAAACTCGCCTGACCGGAATCTGTGATTGATCCCCGCAAACGCGGTGAGAACCACGCCTGATTCCGCACTTTTCGGGGTGCATTTACCGCCAAACCATGGCATACTTACAGGGTTGGTCTGAAGTAGCAGGCCGTGCACCAGGAGATTCGTAATGGCAAAGGTATGTCCCATCACCGGCAAACGGCCGATGGCTGGAAACAAGGTTTCGCACGCGAACAATAAGACGCGGCGCCGCTGGGAGCCGAACCTGCAGTGGAAACGCATCTGGGTTCCTTCCGAAAAGAAGTTTGTGCGTATGCGCGTCTCCGCGCGCGGCCTGCGCACTATCAACAAGCTGGGTATTGAAACTGCCCTGCTGCAGGCAAAAGGATAATCATGCGTACGATCATCAAGCTCGTCTCCAGCGCCGGCACCGGCCACTTCTACACCACGACCAAGAACCCCAAAACCACCAGCGCCAAGCTGGAGTTCAAGAAGTACGACCCCGTCGTGCGCAAGCACGTGTCGTACCGCGAAGCCAAGATCTAAGCACTGCACCAACCGAAATATGCCGAAGGACGGAGCCACATGGCCTCCGTCCTTTTCGCGTCTACGGCACGCAACAGCATTGGAACCGGGCGCCCATTCCTGCGCGAAGCGAATGAGTGAACATTTGTGCGAAGCACAAATCATGCTTCCCGCCTGCCGGCAAACGCAGGCCCACGTTGGAACAGCCGGACGAAAAACCGCATCCTCGAAGTGACCGCCGCGTCTCGGCTGCATCTACAGGAATGTCGCCTGCGCGGCTTAGAGGCTCGCGCACGCCAGGAGATCGACCTCATGTTCAGGCCCGTCCGCACCATCGCAATGATCGCCACGCTTTCCGGAGCCGCGCTGCTGGGTTGCCATAGCAACAAACAGCCTGCACCCGGCGCGGTCACGGTGCAACTGCCCAACGGGTCAACCCAGGTCATTCCGGCGGGCCAGCCCATCCCGGTGGGAGCCACGGTTGTCGCGTCCGGAACTCCCGCACCTGGCACGGCAGTCGCGCCTGTCGCACCGGCAACTACGCCTTCCGATGCGCCGGTCGCACCTGGCACCGTGGCACAGGCGCCCGCGCCGGCTATGACCTCCGCTCCGGCTATGGCACCAGCAGCGCCGGCGCTCGTCGTTCCTACCGGCACGCGCGTCACGATTCGCACGACCCAGGCTCTGTCGGCTGAGCACGGCGGCGGTGTCGGGTCCGGCTTCAGCGGAGTCCTGAACTATCCCATTACCGTCCATGGTGTCGTCGCCTTCCCGCGCGGCACCGCCGTGCAGGGAGAGATCGTCAGCGCGAACGGCCGCGGCCACTTTACCGGAGCGGGCGTGCTCGGCGTTGAGCTGCGCACCATCGGCGGCTACCGCGTGGAGACCAGCGAATATATACAGCGCGTCAAAGGCCGCGGCAAGCGCACCGCGGGTTTCATCGGCGGAGGTGCGGGCATTGGCGCCCTGATCGGCGGCCTCGCAGGCGGCGGTAAGGGTGCGCTGATTGGCGGCATGGCAGGCGCCGGTGGCGGCACTGTTGCAGGTGCCTACACGGGCCACCGCGACGTGGTCATCCCATCAGAAAGCGCCATCAGCTTCACGCTACGAAGCGCGATTGCGTTGAAATAGGTTCTAACCGAAACGGGTGCCCCATGTCTCGATTGTGAGGCATGGGGTTCAGGTTGCCGGCACACCCTGCCAGGTTCCAAGAGCGAGACATGGGGTCACCCACATGAGGCGTCGTGGCTACGACTCGATGAGAAACAGCCCGTCCCGCATGATCTGCTTCTCACCCTCGGCATCGCCCAGCCAGATGTTAAAGCCGAGACCCACCACATCGATGTGCGTGGAGGACTTCCACGGCGCGCCGGTATGTGCTCCGTACGGGTCGCCGAAGGCGATGTGGATGCCGGGAAACTTCTCGTCCTGCAAGATGTTGCCGATCACGCGGTCCACGCCGATGTTGGTGCCGATGGCGAACTCGCCGACGCGGTCGGAGTTTTCGTCGGTGTGGGTGTAAGCCCAGAAATCGCGCTCCAGGTCCTTGTTCTCGCACGAAATTCGCACAATGCGGTTGTTCTCGATCGCGATCGACAGCGGTGTCTGCCGCAGGATGCCGTAGCGCGCGCAGAGAAAGTCGCCGACCACGCCATCCACGACGAACACGCCGTTCACCTCGCCGGGAGCCGTGAAGCACTCGCCGCCGGGCAGATTGCCCCACTTCTCCGTGGAGATAATGCCGGACGTCTTGAACCACTTGTACGCCGGGTTCAGCTGCGCGTGAATGTCGGTGCCGGCCTTCGTCGTCGCGCGGACGTAGGTCGCCTTGCGCACGCGGTCGAGCACGGCCTGCGACAGCGCATCCACTTCATTGAAGTCGGCGCGCATGCCCTGCACCATGATCTCGGGCGTGATGTTGACCATGTGCGCATGGCGCATGCGCCGGCGGTTGACCACATCGGTCATCTCCATGCGGCTGCGCAGCTCGTTGGGCTGCACCTGCACGGCAAAGATGCTGACGTCGCTGGTCTCCATGTCATCGAGCACCATGGACGGCATGCCGTTCAGCGGGCGCGGCGCAAGTTCTTCGAGCACGAAGCCGTTCCACAGGCAGCCGATGCGGTCGAGCTCCACCGCGATGGAGGCGGCGACCGGCATGGTGGCCTCGTCGGTGATCAGCGTGACCTTTTCGTCGGGCTGAATGCGCAGGCAGGTGGTGGCAGCATTCCGCGCACCCTTCTGAAACGAGGGCGGAAACGGCACGGAAGCGAGGCGGGTAGCGGCAGCAGCGGCAATCATTATTAGTCTTTTGGATGCTCTATTTCTGTCTTGGAAGCAGGCGTTGGCCAAAGGAAAACCCCGGCGATCCGATCGCCGGGGTTTCCTCAAGTACGACAGGCGACATTACGCGCGATAGATCTCGTGCGGGATGTGGTCGACCATCTCGTCCAGGTGAGCGGCGACCGGTGCGGTCGGCTCGTTCATGACCTTGTAGAAGGCCGTCTGGAACTTCTTCATTTCGTCCGGCGTGCCCACAGTGACGCGGACGTAGGTTGGCATTGCGGACCAGACACGGCCGATGGCAACCTTCTCCGCGAGCATCGCCTGCTGCACTTCACGGCCGGGACGCTTTACGTCGACCATGAACATGTTCGCCTGCGGATTGGGCACGAACTTGTAGCCGTGCTTGCTGAGGAACGCCATGGTGTCGTCAAGGGTGTCCTTGTTGATCTTGCGGCGCAGCGGAACCAGCTGGGCATCGCACAGGCTGGCAGCGGCAGCAGCGGCCGAGGTCAGCGAGATGGAGGCAAGCTGGCGCTCCGTCGGAACGATGCCGTCGAACTTGGCAAGCAGGTCCGGGCGGCCGAAGGCGAAGCCTGCGCGAACGCCGGCCATGCCGTAGATCTTCGAGAACGTGCGGAGGATGATGATGTCCTTGTCCGCGGCAACCATGTCGAGCATGGAATCGGCCGTGGAGAAGTGGTGGTAGGCTTCGTCGATGATCAGGACCGAACCGGCAGGCTTGTTGTTCAGCAGCCAGACCAGGTCTTCCTTCGGTGTGACAACGCCGGTCGGGTTGTTCGGGTTCACGATGTAGAACGCGCCGGGTGCGGGCGTGGCGGCCAGCATCGCCTTCACGTCATAGTGGTAGGTTCCGTCCTGCTTCAGCGGCACGTTAAAACACTTGGCCTTGGCAGTCACGGCAGCGCGCGGGCCCTGCTCATAGCTCGGGTCGCCGACGACGAGGGGCTTATCCGGTCCGATGTTCGACATCAGGGCCAGATCCAGGGGACCGCCCGATCCGGGATAGTTGCGCACATAACCCGGCTTCAGCTGGAACTGGTCGCTGATCGCCTTCGTCATTGCGGAGCTGTACTCGCGGTCATAACGGCCGCCCTTCTTGGCAGCGTCGCCAATCGCGGCAAGCGCAACCGGGGCCGGTCCAAGCGGGTTCTCGTTCGAAGAAATGATGACCGTGCCGGGTGCCATCGGGCGGCGCTCGCCCATGTCAGAACCCTGACCGGCTCCGCCATCGCGGCGGCGGTAGCCACCCTGCGCGGCCGAAGCGCCCGCGGCCTGACCCGGCGCAGGAGCAGCCTGCTGGCTGTATCCGAAAGACGGCATCGCTGCAACCGCAGCGGATGCGATACCGGCCGAACGCATAAACGACCGGCGCGAGAAATACTGCTGTGCGGAAGCGAAGCTCTTAAGATCCATGTACGACTCTCCTCAGCTAGAACTGCGGTGAACGACTCGGTGATACACGACGACGTGACGACGCGGACTGCGTTTGCAAAAAGAAGCCTGGATGAAGCTGATGGTCCTCAGGCAGGACGGCAAAACTGCATGGGGATTCCTCTTCACAATAACGTGAAAATGCCCGGAAAAGCAGCATCCGTGGAAAACTTTTTTTACACGGCGCGAATTGGTTCACTTTCCTTACAAACCCGCGCGTGTCTCCGCCGCCATGTAATCCACCACGGCCCGCAAATCGTTTGTCTCACGCCACACCTTTAGCTGCCGGTCGGCGCCGCTGCCCTGCTCCAGAATCGTTCGGATGTAGTTGATTTCCCTGCGCGATCCGAGCTCATCCACAACATCGTCGACAAAGTGCAGATACTCCTCGATCAGCTCGCGCTCGGGAATCTCCTGCTCCTTGCCGAAATCGATTAGTTTTCCATCCAAACCATACCGGACGGCGCGGAACTTGTTTTCCATCAGCAGCGCGCGGGAATACTGCCGGAAGTCGATGTTCGCCGCGTGCAGGCTGTGCAGCTTCATCGCCGTCGCCTGAATCAGAGCGGCAATTGCAACACTCTCTTCCGCGCGCATCGGCATGTCGCAGATCCGCACCTCGACCGTGTTGAAGAACGGATGCGGCCGCACATCCCACCACAGCTTCTTCGCGTTGTCGATGCTGTTCGTCTTGATCAGCAGGTTGACGTAGTTTTCAAACTCCGAGTAACTCGCAAAGGCGTCTGGCAGGTTCGTCCGCGGAAAATTCTCGAACACCTTCGCGCGATAACTCTTGTAGCCCGTCTGCATGCCCTGCCAGAACGGTGAGTTGGTCGAGAGCGCAAGAATGTGCGGCAGAAAGTAGCGCAGCGAGTTCATGATGCGGATGGCCGCCTCCCTGTCCTCGATACCCACATGCACGTGCAGGCCGAAGATCAGGTTCGCGCGCGCCACCAGCTGCAGATCCTCGACCACCTGCACGTAACGCGGATCGGGATAGATCTCCTGCGCGCGCCAGTCCGCGAACGGATGCATCGCAC
>CAZZVI010000191.1:1654-6547 GCA_964657335.1 uncultured Terriglobus sp. | reverse complement strand
CGGGGTATGGGAGCTCGGGCCTTCAGCCTGCTCACTCCGCCGGACCAAACCCATAACGGCATCTGGTCTCGATCCTGAGAGAGACTCCGTACCTTCTAAATTCCCGTTCGATCAGGGTTGCTCGGAGGGTTTCATGGCTCGAATTTTCTCCATGGCATCGGGCGAGATGGCGTGCGGTGCCTGCGCGAGCAGGGCATCGACCAGCGCGCGGCACTCGTGGATGCCGGTAGCGAGCAGTTCGCGGAAGGACCGGATGCGCGACATGCCCCACAGCATGCTCGCGACTACCCATGCCGGGCTGGCGTGCAGACGTGCCTTGCCTGCGGGGTACAGCCTGTAGCCGAGGCGCTGGATCAGCGTGAAGCCTTCCTGCATGCCGCGTGCGATGGTCATGGCCTCGCTCCACGAGGCGCCGCCGCCGCGCCTCACACCGGCGACGCAGACGCTCTCAAACGCTGCGCCCAGCGGCACATGGCAGCGCAGCCAGAGCAGCATCTCCGGCTCAAAGACGGCGGGCATGCCGGCGATTCGAAACACTTCGATCCAGCGCTCGTCGTTCATCTTGCTTTTCTGGCCGGCCGCGCCGATCTTCGCGTGGAGCCTGCCATCCGCGTCGAGATGGGCCTGGACGAAGGGCATGCCGAACGAACACCGATCGGAGCCGATGGCATCACGCAGCTGTTCCGGTTCGAAGTTGTTGAACATGAACTGGATCCACCTGGCGGCGCTTGCCTGAAGCGCGGGGAGCACCGCATCAATGTGCTGCGCTTGCAGAGTGACAAGCACGAGGTCGTAGGGAACTGTGACATCGAGCATATCGCTCACAGCAACTTCCGCGCGTTCGCCCCCGATCTTCACGATGCCGCTGTCGCGCTGCAGCTGTTGCAGCCGCTTCGAGCCGGGACGGGCGATGACCGTGACCTCGTGATGACCCTCGCGCGCAAGCTGGAAGGCGAAGGTGCTGCCGATGCCGCCGACACCGACGATCGCAATCCGTAACGGAGGGGCGGACGGGACGGCGATCTGCCTGGGTGCCATGTGTCTATGATTCCGCCGGAGGTCGCAAGGCTCCATGACGCAGGGCAATTTACCAGCGCTTTCGCAGCGATAAGGAAGTTTGACAGCCAAGGCGGCATGAGGCAAGCAGGTCCTTCGACTTCGCTGCGCTCCGCTCAGGATGACGATGGTTGAAACGCTGGTCGAAAAGCCTAGCTTGAGCGCGTCGTCGCGCTGGTTGGTTGTTGCGCCGCCGTCAACTGCTCCCAACCTTCGTTTTCCAGCTTGATGTGCTGGATGGCAACTGCGTCGCCAGTCGCGTCGAGCTCGGGGAGTGCCTGGTACTCGGAAACCCAGCAGCGATGCAGGTTGTACGCCTGCACCTGCTCGCCGGCTTCGTTATAGACCTCCAGCGTGAGGTCCTTCCGGGAGTCGGGCGAAGACGCGAGACTCTCGACGGACCCGGCCCGTGCCTGGCCGGCGGCGAGGTTCTTGTTATCCCACACCTTGTTTGCCCATTGCTGAAAGGCGACGTCGTGGGTGACACCGCGCTCGAGCGTGATGGGCTCGAACTCGCTCTGCCCGGGCGAGCGACGCACCGCGGAGGAGGATGCATCGCCACCTTCGCGGTGCGTGACGACCTCTGTCGTGCGTTTCAGGGTGCTGACCTTCGACACGCCCGCGACCACCCTGCCATCCCACTTGAGCCGGAACTTGAAGTTCTTGTAAGGGTCAAGGCGCGTGGCTGAGGCAGAAAAGTGGGTCGTGGACATCTTGTCCTCCTTGTGACGATCCACTCTACCGCGGGTGTCGCCGTGCGCATAGACCCGAAAACCGGAGGCCGAACCCAGGGCTTTGCCCTGAGTTGGGGGAGCACACGCCAGTCGAGCCCGCCCTGAGCTTGCGAAGCACCGCTATCCTTCCTGATCGGACACATGCGCAAGGGCCGCATGTATGGACACCCGCGCCTGGCGTTGACGTTAAGGCGCCATTCCTGCACGCACAGGAGGAGTGGATTTGTGCCGTGTCGCGCTCCCGTATCCTGAAGGGGTATGCCGAAGATTGACTATCTGGAGTGTTCGCGGTGCGGTCATCGCGAGAGTGCTGAGGAGCCGAAGACGCTTTGTCCCGTGTGCGCGGGAACGTTTTATGTTCGCTATGACCTGAGCGAGGCGAAGGGAACTGCGGTCCGCGACAGCCTGCCGGAGGTGCACAGCATGTGGCGCTATGCGCCGGTGCTGCCGGATGTCGCTCCCGTGACGCTGGGCGAGGGATGGACGCCGATGCTGCCTTCGCGCCGCAACGCGAACGTGCTGCTGAAGGAAGAGGGAGCCAATCCCACCGGCACCTTCAAGGCGCGCGGCCTGTCGCTGGCCGTCACCATGGCGAAGCATTATGGGCTGCGCAAGCTGGCCGTGCCATCTGCCGGCAACGCGGGCGGCGCGCTGGCTGCGTATGCCGCCGCGGCGGGCCTGGAGGCGCACATCTTCATGCCTCAGGATGTGCCGCTGGCCAACCGGGTGGAGTGCATCGCGTATGGCGCGCACATGACGCTGGTCGACGGCCTGATCAGCGACTGCGCGAAGATCGTCGCGGACCGCAAAGAGCGTGAGGGCTGGTTTGACGTCTCCACGCTGAAGGAGCCGTTTCGCGTCGAGGGCAAGAAGACCATGGGCTACGAACTGGTCGAGCAGCTTGGGTGGGAGTATCCCGATGCGGTGTTTTATCCCACGGGCGGCGGCGTCGGCCTGATCGGCATGTGGAAGGCGTTTCTTGAGATGGAAGAGCTTGGCTGGGTTTCGGGCAAACGGCCAAAGATGATCGCCGTGCAGGCGGCCGGTTGCGAACCGGTGACGAAGGCCTTTCGCGAGGGCGCGAACGCATCGCAGATGTTCGTGAACGCGCACACGCTCGCGAGCGGTCTGCGCGTTCCCAAGCCGTATGGCGACTACATCATCCTGGACGTTGTGCGGCAGTCGGGCGGCACGGTGCTTTCGCAGACTGATGATGAGATCTTCGCGTCAATCCAGGACTGGGGATCGAACGAGGGGATCCTGCTGTCTCCCGAGGGAGCGGCTGCGACGGCAGCTTACGATCGACTGATCGAGAATGGCTTTCTGAAGCGATCGGATCGCGTGGTGATCTTCAACACCGGCAGCGGGAACAAGTACACCGATGTGCTGAGCACCATGCAGCGGGCGCACCGTGCCGTGGCGGAGTACGCGTAGCGTTCTTCCGTGTTTTGTCATCCCGTAGCCTCTATCGTTTGTCACCCCGTAGCGAAGCGGAGGGATCTGCATGTGTGCTCGCTCAACCGAAGGGATATCAGAGGGCCAACTACATCCTCCTGTTCGCGCATCGCGCGAATGGCTCTGCTTCCGTGCCCTCTGTAATGGGATGGGCATGCCGGCGTACATGCAGATCCCTCCGCTGCGCTGCGGGATGACAAACGTCAAGGGTTGGGAAGAGACCAGCTCCTTCAAGTGCGCAAATGGCGCGGCCCGCATACTGCGAATCCGCCGCCCGCCGCGTCCATCTTTATGGTGGCGCTGCGGCGCCTGAAGGAGTACGTATGTTGGTTCGTCCGTTTGTGTTGTCTGCGGTTGCTGCACTGGTTTGGAGCGGCGCTGCCGTGAGCGCTGCCGCGCAGGTTGAGGGTCCGGGTACGGTACGCGTGGTGGTGCGTGCCGACACAAAGAACCAGGGCACCACGCTGCAGGCTTCCGATGTAAAGGTTGAGTTTGATGGCAAGAAGATCGACTCGGCGAAGGTTCGTCCGCTGGTGCGGCAGGGTGCGCAGCCTATCGAGGTGGCGCTGTTGATCGACGACGGTTTGCGCGCGAACTTCGGCAGCCAGATCCAGGATATTGAGCGATTTGTGAACACGACCGCGTCGCCGCAGGTTTCGCTCGGCATCGGCTACATGCGCAACGGCCGCGCCGACTTTCCCGCTGGCTTCAGCACCGACCCTGAGCAGGAGTTGAAGGCGATTCGCCTGACCATCTCCGCGGCCGGCATCGACGGCAGCCCGTACTTCTGCCTGCAGGACCTGATCAAGCACTGGCCCACCAATACCGGCGCGCCGCGCGTGGTGCTGATGATCACCAACGGCATCGACCGCTACAACGGGTCGGTTCGGCCGGATAACCAGGACAGCCCCTACGTATCCGCGGCGGTCACCGACGCGCAGCGCGCGGGCATTCCGGTGTACTCGATCTACTACGGTGGACGAGAGGTCAACGCCAACCTGCCCAGCTTTAGCGGCCAGAGCTACCTGAGCCAGGTGGCCGAGGGCACCGGTGGCGACAGCTTCAACGGCGGAACGATCAACCCGGTCTCGCTTGAGCCGTACTTCCGGCAGTTCAACCGTGCGTTGCAGGAGAGCTATCTGGTCACCTTCCAGGCAGGCAGTCGCAAGCTGGAACGCCTGAAGGTGAGCACGAGTGTCAGCGGAGTGAAGCTACGCTCCCAGAATCAGGCGATGGCGCAGTAGGCCTGTCGTACAGGCAGGCCCGCGTTATGCGCCCTTGAACCCATGTTAGTTCGCGCGTGAATGACGGGCATATGATCAACCTTCGCGCCAGGCAGGCCCGGAGACCGGCGTTGCCAAGGGGCAACGAACGCGGGCCTACAGCCCGCAGGGATTCGAGCGTCGATACCTGGGGCGTTGCCCCAGGCTCTTATAGCTCGCGCCTTCAGCGCGATGGTTTGTGCCCTGCGCGAAGAGCCGTCATCCCACACCTGCGCGAGGAGAGCGCATGCATGGGGCTCACCTGCTTTCGTTCCTGCTTATTCCACCCGATAAAGTAGGGAACCGTGCGCGGGGAGTGTAATGACTAAGTCACTTGCAGCGGGCAGTTCATGCTGCGCCCATATGTCGCGGATGCGATGCTTACC
>CAZZVI010000191.1:0-1554 GCA_964657335.1 uncultured Terriglobus sp. | reverse complement strand
CCGTCCTGTTGCTGCGGCATCCACGTTGCGAGGTTGTCGAACTGGTTGCGGATCGTCTGCGGGAACTTGCCCGGCGTCAGCTTCGGGTCGCTCCACACGTCCCACACATCGTCGGAGATGCGCCACATCTGAGCGTTGCGGTGCAGGTCGTCAGCCTGCTCCAGCGGCGTGGGGCCGGGTGACAGGCTCAGCACGATGGGTCTGCCCGTCTGGTCGATGGCGTTGCGGATCATGCGGATTTCGCCGGACTTGTATGGCACGGTGATGCAGTCCACCTTCAGGAAATCGACGCCCCAACCGGCGTACAGCTTCATCAGGCCGTCGTAGTACGCCTGCCCCGCGGCGTTGTCGCGCACGCCGTAGTTATCGGGATTCCATCGGCAAAGGTCGGTGGTGTCGGCCGCATCGGCCGCATGAAATGCCGACGCGGCGATGGGCGTGTTGCTCTCCACCGCTGCCTTCGGAATGCCGCGAATGATGTGGATGCCGAACTGCAGACCGAGTCCATGCGCGTAGCTCGCCAGCCCGGCAAGCCCCTGCGGAAAGCGGTTCAGCGCAGGCGTGTACTCGCCCTCGGCGTCCATCGTGTAGCCCTGATCGCCCTTCGTTGCCGCGTTCTCAGGATGCTGCAGGTACCAGCCCTCATCCAGCACCACATACCGCCAACCGGCAGGCTGCAGATGCCCGTGAAACCACGCAACATTGCTCTTCCACTCCGCCTCGGTGACGGACAGGCCGTAGGAGTCCCAGCTATTCCAGCCCAAAGGAGGGGTCATGGCAACCTGCGCGTGCACAGGGGGCAACCAAAGCAAAAGGGTGAGCAGCAGAGCAAGCGGCCCGATGCGTATCGTGGCTAGCGAGAACATGCAAGCCATCCTACATCGGTGAGCCAGGGCACGACTTCATCCGTGACCATAGGTGCAAGCTAAACTTGGACAGTATGGGATCGAAGACGTTCGACGGCATTCGTTTCTCGATCTATGTCGCTGACCACGGACCGCCGCATGCTCATGGATTTCTCGGTGACGTCTCAGTCATTGTGGACCTGCTGCCAGCCGGACAGGTAAGGAAGTCCACACGAAGAGATGCAGTGCGGCCTTCAGGCGCCAAGGAAAGCGATGTCCGCCGTATATTGAGAGCAGCCGCCGGCCATGCGGCAGAACTGAACGAGCTTTGGGAGAGGGTGCATGGACCGGCTGCCTAACGACCTGACCACGGATGCTGAAATTGCCGACGCGATCGTTGCAGCGCGCCAGCTTGACGGCGAACCGAAAGCGGTCTCGGCAGAATATATCGGCGGTCGCGCCGATGTCGTCGTAGTGCGCCTGAGCACGGGGGCACGGCTGACCATTCCACGCGAAGAACTGCAGGGCCTTGAAAGCGCCAACGAAGAGCAGGCCACGGAGATACAACTCTGGGGCGGCGGAATCAGCCTCGCATGGCCGCAGTTGGATGTCGATCACTACCTGCCGCACCTGCTCGCGGGGCGGTATGGTTCGGATGCATGGATGGCTCGGCTGCAGGAATTGAAGGCAGCTGCGTAATACGAAAAGC
>CAZZVI010000190.1:0-6565 GCA_964657335.1 uncultured Terriglobus sp. | reverse complement strand
GCGAAGGTCAGCTTGACGACGCTCTTGTAGGTCTCGCCCGTGCAGACGATGCCGCTGTGCGAGAAGACCGGCACGCCTCGCCACTTCCACTCTTCGACGATCTCGGGGTCGGCTGCATGGATGAGATCGCGGACGTGGGCGAGCGTCTTGCCGCGCCAGTCCCCGAGTTGTTCGATCCTCGCATCGATGAGTGAAGACGGGGATTCCGCCTGGATGCTCTTCATGGATTGCTCCTTTCCGGCGCCTGCGAACGCCGCCAAAACAAATACGATAGCGCCCAAAGCACGCTTGTGATTGCCGAGGGGCTCCATGCCTTCGGACCTTCTCCCAGAACGATGTGGGCAGTAAACGCTGAGATGAGGTTGAATGCGAAGCCCGCGTAGGCCCACTCTTTGAGCCGTGCCGGAACGAACGGCAGGAGCAATGCGAGGACGCCTGCAACCTTCGCCCATGAGAGCTCCACCCGGAACCAGTCCGCGGGAAAGCCCAGACGAGTGAAGGCTTGCGCTGCTTCCGGCAGGCGCAGCAGCTCGTAGTACGCCGTGAAGCTCATCTCCAGGCAAAACAGCGCGGTGAAGATCCAGAATCCGGTGGTGACTGCCTTCGTAGCCTTCATGACTCCACCTCGTTGAGCACCCGGTCCAGGTTGCCGAGGAATTTTTGCCAACCGTAGTTTGCGCCGCGATACGCCGCTTCCAGGCTGGCGCTGAAGCCGGCATGCTCCATGCGCAGGTGAGTACCACCGTCGGCCTGAGTCAAGGTAAACACCACCACGGTCTCGTGACCAAAGGCCCGCCAACTGTAGGAGAGCTGGTTGAGTGGATTGATCGTGAGCACCTTGCAGTCGATGACGCCATCCCATCCGGGCGAGGGCTCGTTGCGAAACTGGAATGCGCGGCCGGCCTCGGGGACGAAGTCATTCCTGAGCAGCCATTGCGCCACGAGCGAGGAATCCGTCAACGCCCGCCACAGCTTCTCTCGCGGGTGCGGAAAGACTCTCTCGATTACCACACTGCGGGTTCCTTCTGCCTGATCACTCATGATTCCATCCTCTCCAGTACGGTTTCAAGACGGTCGAAGCGCTCTTTCCAGAACGCTCCATAGTCGCGGAGCCAGTCCACCATGGGCTCCAGTGCTTCGGGCTGAGCGCAGTAGTGCGTCTCGCGCCCATCGCGCCGGCGCCGCACCAGCTTTGCCCGCTTCAGGACCGAGAGGTGCTTGGAAACGGCCGGCTGCGAGACGCCTGCGGAACGGGTCAGCACGTGCACCGTCAGCTCCCCCTGGCGGGCCAGTTGCTGAAAGATCGCTCGCCGAGTTGGGTCGGCGAGTGCTCGGAAGACGGGGTCGGGGCGAGCCGTTTTCATGTGGGTAACCATAACCATTTGGTTATTGGTTGTCAACGGGCTTTTTTTGCCGCGAAGAAAAGCAGAACGCAAAGGCCGCTAAGTTCCCGCGACGAGCGCGAAGGCTTTTGCGTACTCTTCGAAATCCTGGTTTTCGCGAACGCCGAACGATTTTTGAGAGGGGGAGGATGCAACAACGAAGGGTGAGGCCTCTTCGCCTCACCCTGCTCTGTGCCGTCGCTGTTCCTGCTTGTTACTCGCGGCCGGTTGCCGTTGGATCGGGCAGCGGCGTTGGGATGCGCGGCAGCATGTCCGCGCGGGTCGCTGCGTTGTAGGCGAACCAGGCTTCGATCATGGAACCCTGCTCCACGTCCGCCTTCTGCACGCGGTCATACGTATCCGCGTTGGAGTGGTGGGTGCGTGTGCCGTACTCCAGCGTGTCCTGCTGGAAGCCGATGCCGTTCAGGCCGATCCACGAAAAGGCGGTTGAGTCGGTGCCGCCGGGCGATGCGGTTGGGCGGAACTCCGTGCCGGAGACGGCGACGATGTGCTGGTCCTTGATGGGCTCAATCCACGACTTGAAGATCGCGGCCATCTGCGGGCTGCCACCGGCCGACACGCCGCGGAAGCGGCCCGAGCCGCCGTCGTCGTTGAAGTACACGTCAAACTTGTCGTATTCCGGTGTCTTGACCATGGTGGTGCGCTTGGCAAAGTGCTGCTGCACATAGGCGATGGAGCCGTACACGCCTTCTTCTTCGCCTCCCCACAGCGCGACGCGAACCGTCCGGGCCATGGGCTTGTGCAGCGTCGCCAGGATGCGCACCGCCTCCATGGCGACGGACGAGCCGGTGCCGTTGTCGGTTGCGCCGGTGCCGCCCTGCCAGCTGTCGAAGTGGCCGCCAAGCATGACGACCTCGTCCTTCTTGGTGGTGCCGGGGATCTCGCCGATCACGTTGAAGGCGTTCTGGTCTTCCTTCTGGTATTCGACCTGCACGTCAAAGGTGAGTTTCGGCGTGATGTTGTGCTGCAGCAAGCGGACGATGCGGTTGTACTGCTCTGCCGCGATGGCGACGATGGGAGGTGGAACGGGAGCCTTCGGATCTTCCGAGCCGCCGTAGGTGCCGAAGATGGTGCCGCCGTCGCCGTTGTAGCCGGGCGTCAGGACGACGGCCGCTCCCTCGTCTTTCATGTACGCGTTGACCTCGGCGCGCAAGACGGAGTTCTTCGCGTTGGCGAGGGCGAGCGATGTGGGCGTGTACGCCCATGTGCCTTCCCCCGGACGTCCGCGGCCGCTGGGGTCGCGGTTTGCCTCGGGACTGCCGGGTACCGCTGCGGGCCGGCCACCGGGACCGCCGGGACCACCGCGCGATCCGCGTGCGAGGATCTCTTCATCCGTGGGAGAAGGCGTCGCGTCGGCACGCGTGTGCAGCGTGAGCGTGGGCGGATCGAACATAAGAACGATCTTGCCCTTCAGCTTGCCGTGGTATTTCGGGAAGTCTTCCTTCGAGTGAATGGGCGCGAAGATCGGCTCGGCGGTGATGGGGCCGTTGGTGCCGGGCGTCCAGGCCAGCGGGAAGCCGGGGATCGCAGCGTAGGCCGGCGATTCCATGGCGGCGTAGTACTTCTTGATCTGCCAGCCATAGCCGAAGGGCCACTTCTCCAGGTGGACGTTCTGCAAGCCCCAATCCTTCATCTGCTTCATGGCCCACTCGGCGGCGGCGCGATGGTTGCGGCTGTTGTTCACGCGGGGGCCGTACACCTCGGACATGTAGAAGAGGTTCTCCATCACATGCGAGTTGTCGTAGGCTTCGTGCTTGATCTGCGCCAGGACATCGAGATCGACCTTGTCACCGCCCCCTTCCTGCGCGGGTGCGGACGAGACGAGCAGCAGCGCCGTGACGATGGCGGCTGCATGGCGAAGGCGGCGCAGGTTCATGGCAGAGCCTCACTTTCGACAAAGGATTAATGGAGAGACAGAGGTGTTCGGGCCAGCGGATTCATGCTGACATCCTCTAGAGTCTACTGCGTCATTTGACTTTTCCAAGAGCAGTACGCAAAGGACGCGAAGGTCACGCGAAGCGCGCAAAGAAAACTCACTGGCATGCGCAACTACGGCGCAGCGGGTGCACGAACTCTGCGTTCTTTGCGTGACCTTCGCGCACTTTGCGTACTGCTCTTCAGAAGGCGGCTCGGGCCGCTGGTTTCGGCCCGGCCCAGCCAAAACGGCTACCGCTGAAGCTTCAAAGCAAACTGGAAGATGCGCGGGGATTGCGCTTCCACGATCTGCCCGAAGACGGGCGAGTTGATGTCATCGATCGGCACGATGAAGTTAACGTGGTTGGTCACGTTGAACGCCTCCGCGCGGAAGAGCAGCTTTGTCGATTCGCTTACGGCGAAGCTCTTGTCGATCGCTGCGTCGAGACTGCCGAAGGCAGGGCCGTCGATGCTGTTGCGCCGTTCGTTGCCGAACTGCCCGGCGTTGGCGACCGGATCGAGACGCCGAAACGCCGATCCCGACACCCATTGATTTACGGTGTGCGGTGCTCCCGCGTTCGGATCGCCGATGACGTTGGGACGGTCTCCAAACGTGCCGGAGACACCCGGATGCGGCGCCTGCAGCGACACGTTCGCCGAGTCATAGACGGTGAACGGCGTGCTCGAGTTCACCGCCAGCAGGCCGCTAACCTGCCAGCCATCGAGCACCGCACGGGACAGGCCGTGGAGATTGCTCGCGAAGGGAATGGCATAGATCAGGCTGGCGGCGAAGCGGTGGCGCGAGTCGAACAGCGAGCGACCGTACTCGCTCTTGAGATCCTGGTTGTTCTGTGGCACGTCGAGCTCGCCCAGCATGAGCCACGGCGCGGGGCCGGACATGTGCAGGCTGGAGGCGTAGTCGAGGTCCTTCGAGAAGGTGTAGGCAAGCGTGTAGTTCAGGTGCGGCGTGCCGCGCCGTGTGAGCGATACCTGTCCTGAGTGGAAGGTGGAGTTCGCGTTGCCTTCCACCAGGCCGGCGGTACCGAGCTGGCAGGTGCCCGTCGTGAGCGTGCAGCCGGAGTTGATGCGGCGGCGGCCGGAGTTCGCAAGCGTCGAGCCGGGCTGATACACGGCGGGGTTGGCCTCTACCAGCCGCGGCAGGCGCGTGCCCTTCGACCCGATGTATCCCACCGACAGTACCTGCCCGCCGAGCGCCTGGTCGACGGTGAAGTTCCAATCCTGCGTGTAGGGTGGCAACAGGTTGCGATCGATGGTGAAGGTGGACGCGGGCAGGGCGAACTGCCCGGGAGCGAACGGACTGCTGACCGTCGAGAGCGGATTGATGTAGTTGATGGCGCCTGTCAGGGTGCGCACCACCACACTCGGCAGCGAAGCACTGGCGGCACGCATCGGCATGCCGACTCCGTTCAGCAGCTCGTCGTAGAAGATGCCGTAGGCCGAACGCACCACGGTGCGGCTGTCCCCGCGCGTGTCCCATGCAAAGCCCACGCGCGGAGCGAAGTCCTTGTAAAAGACCGGCGCGATGGTGTCGGCGACGCCCGCATCCCCGGGGAAAAGCAATCCCGCGGGAGCATTGGGGTGCACCGTGGATTGCTGCCCCGGCGTGAATGCCATCAGGCGGTTGTGGATGTCCTTGAAGGGTGTCGTGATCTCGTACCGGACGCCGTAGTTCAGTGTGAAGCGAGGGCTGACGCGGTACTCATCCTGGGCGTAGGCGCCCAGCTCCCACCCGCGCAAACCGCGTCCAAAGTCGCCGCCCGCCTGGGTAAAGATGTCCGGCTTGCCCAGCAGGAAGTTGGCCAGGGCATTGTTCGTCACGCCCTGCACGGTGAAGGAGAAGGTGCCTGAGGCGAAGTTTGCCTGGTAGCCGTTGATCTGGATGCGGCGGAACTGCGCGCCAAAGCTGGTGACGTGTTTGCCCTGGGTATGCGCGACGTTGGCGCTCACCGCATAGTCGTTTTGGACGGTGTCGCGCGGGTTGATGATGGGATCCCCGACGTTGGAGAAGCCCTGGGTCATGATCAGCGGCGCTCCCGTCGCCTCGGCGCGTGTCGAGGCATAGGTGAAGCCGAACGCCTGGGGCGAGTAGCCCGAGAAGCGCTTGTCCAGCAGGATGTGGTTCTGGAAAAAGCTGACGTTCGCGGTCATGACCGTCTTCGGGGAGAACGTGTGTGTCTCGGTCAGGCCGCCGAGATGCGTGTTCGTGTAATAGCCCACGGGGAAGCCGGGAACGTCCGCGCCCAGCTCGGAGTAGGGGCTTTGGAGTTGGAGCGTGGAATAGCTGTAGCGCGCGCTCAAGGTGTCAGCCGGGCGCAGCAGCCAGTCGGCCTTCGCACCGCCCTGGTCGCTGTTGTAGCTGCCGGGGTTGGTGGTCTGAGCCAGGTGCGGGTTTTCCGTTGTGTTCGGCGTGGGAAAGAACGTGAGGTACTTCGCCGTGATGGGGCTGATGCTGCCGGCGAGGTTGTTGCCATACGGCGTCCTGGTGGCATTTGCGAGGATCGGCGCATCGGCCGAAAAGTCGCCGTTGCGCTCGGCCACGGTAGGCACGACCACGCCGTGCGTGACGTCCTGGGTGTTGCGCATGCCTTCGTAGTAGGTAAAGAAGTAAGCGCGGTCATGCACGATGGGGCCGCCGGCCGTCACGCCGTACTGGTTCTGCCTGAGACGCTCCTTGCGTGGAGCGAAGTAGTTGTTCGCATCCAGTGCATCGTTCCGAAAGAAGTCATACAGGGTGCCGTGCAGCCGGTTGGTTCCGGAGCGCGTGACGATAGTGGTAATGCCGCCATTTGTGCCGCCAAACTCGGCAGGTGCGGTTGCGGTCAGGATGCGGAACTCCGCGATCGCGTCGGCGGGCGGACGAAACGCGTAGCCGGCATCGAGGCGGTTCACATCGCGCATGCCATCGACGAGGAAGTTGTTCGACTCCGGCCGCTGCCCGTTCACTTCATAGTTCTGGCCGGCGCGGCGGAAGCCACCCATCACCATGAGGCTTGCCGAAGCCGGCCGCACGCCGGGCTGCAGGATGCCCAGTTGCGCGAAGTTGCGTCCGCTGAGCGGCAGGGCGGCAATCTCCCGGTCGCTGACGACCGCGCCCTGCGCGATCTCATTCGTCTGCAGGCGAGTGGCCTGCGCGGAAACCTCGACGGTCTGCTGCGAGGACGCGGGGGCAAGCGCGACGGCGATCTGCGACTGGTTGCCGACGTCGAGATGAACGCGCGCATTGACCC
>CAZZVI010000189.1:0-6572 GCA_964657335.1 uncultured Terriglobus sp. | reverse complement strand
AAACGAAAGCAGGTCCTTCGGCTGCGCACTGCGGGCTCCGCTCAGGATGACGATCTCAGGAGAACACCCGCTGCCTGACAAGGTCTCAGAGCTTTTCAGCCAGCCTGCGTAGCGCATCGCCGGTGACGCGCAGGTTCAACCACTCCCGCAGCACGGTTGCGCCAGTGCTTTCGTAGAAGTCGAGCGCGGGCTGGTTCCAGTCGAGGCACTCCCACTGAAAACGAGTGCAACGGCGCTCCACCGCGATCTGCGCCAGCCGCTGAAACAGGGCAACACCGATGCCGCGCTTGCGAAACGCTTCGCGCACGAACAGGTCCTCCAGATACAGCGCGGGGCGGCCCTCCCACGTGGAGTACTGGAAGAAATACAACGCGAAACCCGCGATTGCGCCGTCCCATTCCGCCATGATGCAGCGAAAGTACGGCTCCGGCCCAAAGCCGTCGCGCAGCAGATCTTCCTCCGTCGCGATCGCCGCGTCGGGTTCTTTCTCGAAGACTGCCAGGTTGCGGATCAGCGCGAGTATCTCAGGCACATCGGACGGCACAGCCTCGCGAATGGAAAGACTCGTTGCGGCTGCTGTCCTCAAGGCGCATCCTTGTTCGAAGGTTTGCCGGGGGCTTTGCCGTCCGCGTCTGCCTTGGCGCTCGCAGCAGCTTTCTCGGCGGCCTTCTTCGCTTTTTCCGTAGCGAGGAACTTGTCGAAGGGCACGCTGAAGCCGAACAGCTCGTTATCTTTAGTGCCTTCTTTGGCGTGGATCATCTTCACGTACAGCTCCGCGCCCTGCAGCGGCGGATCGTCGACTTCCTTGATGTCGTAGAAGAGAAATCCGCTGGCGCTGCTATGCGGCGGAATCACCGTCTGCGAAAAGGAGAAGTCCTTGTCGTCATCGAGAATCTTCTTGTCCACCGGCGTCGGCTTGTACGTGATGGGCGTGCCGGGAATGCGCTTCTGCTTGATGTCGGTGAAGCGGAAGAGGCGGCGATTCAGCTCTTCCGGCGTCGCCGCCGGCAGCTTGGTGCCGTCTGCGGCGATGAACTGCATGCGCGCCTGGTTCAGGTCGAGCGGCGCATCACTGTCGTTCTGAATCACGAGACGCACCGGCAGAATGCTGTGGCCCGCGTAATCGTTGCGAAAGAACTCGCCCTTCGCGCGCGTGTCGAACGGCTCGGCTGCAATGGTGACGTGTTCCTTGTCGTGCGTGTCGTGCGCGGGGTAGGCCGAAGCAGCGAGCACGGGCGGCGCTTCCTTCTTTGCAGCGAACGCAGACGGCGCTCCAGCGGCGAGGAACAAGGCCAGCGCGGCGGCGAGATGTTGGAAGAAACGCAGCATAATCCGTAAGACGAAGGTGTGCGGCGATAGGACCACGCGGCCGCGCACACCGTAGCTGCCATTATCAGTCGGCGCGCCGAAGAGGGTAAAGTGGGCTTGCTGACCGGGTGTATGACGGGGCATGCGGATCGACACGGATGATGTTCCTCTACAGTCTCGCGCTTGCGTTTGTTCTGGCGGTTACGGCGCCGGTCTGGGGCTGGCGCATGCTGCGGCAGGGCCGCTATCGCGAGGGTCTGCGCGAACGCGTGGGAGCCGTGCCTGCGCGGCTCTCCGCGTTTGTGCAGGGCAGGCCAGTGGTGTGGCTGCATGCCGTTTCTGTGGGAGAAGTGATGGCGGCGACGCGACTGGTCGCGGAGATGGAAGCAGAGCTGCCAAACTACGCCGTAGTGATCTCGACGACGACACCGACGGGACAGCAGATCGCGCGCGAACGGTTTGGCGTGGATCGCGTGTTCTTCTACCCGATGGATCTTGCCTTCGCTGTGAGGACGTACTTAAGAACACTGCAGCCGCGGCTTGTCGTTCTAATGGAAAGCGAGCTGTGGCCGCGCATGCTGGTGGAATGCGACCGCGCAGGCATCCCCGTTGCGGTGGTCAATGCGCGTGTCAGCGACCGCTCGTTGCCGCGCTACATGGCGTTGCGTCTGATATGGCGTCCGCTGTTACGACGCGTGTCGCTGCTGGCGCAAAGCGGCGAAGATGCAAGGCGGTGGATCGGCATCGGCGCGCCGCCGGATCGTGTGCGAAGCGTTGGCAATCTGAAGTACGACGTTCGCGTGCCTGAAGAAACCCCACTGGCCGGCTTGTTGCGCAAATACCTGCCGGCTCATGCAAAGACGATTGTGTGCGGCAGCACGCATGAAGGGGAAGAAGCGCTGCTGCTCGATTGCGTCCCCGCTTTCGTTCCAGATCAGCAGGTGATGATTCTTGCGCCTCGTCATCCCGAACGTGTGCCGCAGGTGGAGCAGCTTGCGGCGGAGCGCAACGTGCCGACACTTCGTCTGAGCGCATGGCGAATGTCGCCCACATTCATCCCGTCCGATGCCGTGCTTTTGGTGGATACGGTAGGAGAGCTTTCCGCCCTGTATTCGCTCGCCCATGTCGCATTTGTAGGAGGCAGCCTGATCCCGCATGGTGGGCAGAATCCACTCGAGCCCGCGCAGTTCGGCGTGCCTGTCGTGATGGGGCAATCATTTCAGAACTTTCGCGACGTTGTTGCAGGTATGCAGGCTGTTGGCATCATCACCATCGTCAACGCGAAGTCGCTGTGCGAGACATTAGAGTTCTCGTTGATCCATGACACTCCGGAAGAACAGCGGCAGCGTTCTCGCGACTTCTTCGCCAGTGAAGCTGGTGCGACGGCTCGCACGCTTGCTGCCCTTCTGCCGCTGCTGAAGGAACGCACGCGGTGAGTGTGCGCCGACCGTGGCTGCTGCCGCTGGTGCCGCTCTACGCGGCCGGTGCCGCATGGAAGAGCCGCGCGTTTGCGCAGCATCCGGAACGCTCAAAGAGCTTGCAGCAACCGGTCGCCAGTGTGGGCAGCCTGTCCGCCGGAGGCGCCGGCAAGACGCCGTTTGTTATCGCGCTGGGCGAGGCTTTGCGAAGCGCGGGCTATGCCATCGACGTGCTCTCGCGTGGGCACGGGCGTACCTCAAGCCTGAGTCTTCGCGTGGGAGCGGACGGCGGCGCGGCTGACTTCGGCGATGAGCCGCTGCTGATCGCCCGAAGGCTGGCGTGTCCGGTGTACGTGTCGCGCGAGCGACTGCAGGCCGGGCGCATGGCCGAGACGGACCGCCGCACAGCGCGCGACGATCGCAAGCTTTCAGTGCACCTGCTCGACGACGGATTCCAGCACCGCCAGCTTGCCCGAGCGGTGGACATTGTCCTATTCACCGCAGAGGACGCTGCTGACATCCTGCTGCCAGCCGGTAACCTGCGCGAGCCTCTGCGGGCGTTGCGCAGAGCCGACATCGTCGTGCTTCGCCGCGAAGAAGAGGCGCAGTTGCGATCCGTACTGCAGCGTCTGTTCGCCGGATCGGCCATGCCGCTCGTGTGGATCATCGAGCGGCACTTTGCCTTCGTGGAAGGCGCGCCATCATCGCGGCCGCTCGCCTTCTGCGGCATCGCAAGGCCTGAGAAGTTCCGTGATTCCCTCGCAGCTGTCAGCGTGTCACCCGCGGCGTTCCTGCCGCTGCGCGATCATCAGCGATACGACGAGGCGTTGGTCGCTAAACTCACGGCGCGCGCATCCGCTGTGCAGGCCGACGGCTTTGTAACCACCGCGAAAGACGCCGTGAAGCTAACGCCCACAATGCGGCTCGCGTTGTCGAAGACCGGGCCGCTTGCAGTGGCCGATGTCATCGTGCGTCTGCAGGACGAGGCAGATTGCATCCTGCAGTTGA
The DNA here is from genome assembly GCA_964657335.1 of uncultured Terriglobus sp. Lineage (GTDB taxonomy): Bacteria > Acidobacteriota > Terriglobia > Terriglobales > Acidobacteriaceae > Terriglobus. Next base: position 2,838 of record CAZZVI010000189.1, on the reverse strand, counting down.
CCGGGAATATCGATGCATGGCGCAAACAGCCTCGAAGTGATGGTGCGCTTTGAGTAGCAGCGGCAATCCGCGCATCCTGATCGTCCGTGTGGGCGCGATGGGTGATGTGCTGCATGGCATGCCTGCGGTCGCGGCTCTGCGGGCGGCATTGCCCGACGCCTTCCTCGCGTGGACCGTCGAGCCGCGATGGGCACCGTTGCTGCAGTCATCCCCGGACGCCGTACCTCGAACGCCAGCGATGCCATTGGTGGATCGCGTGCACCTGGCCGCGACCAAGACCTGGTCGAAAGCTCCACTGTCGGTCGCTACGGCACGCAGCGTAATTGCTCTGCGGCGTGAACTGCGTCAGGAAAGCTATGACATCGCCATCGATCTACAGGGCTCGATTCGATCTGCCGTGATCGCACGTATGAGCGCGGCGGCACGCGTGACCGGCAGCGCGACGCCGCGTGAGGTGCAGGCGCGGTTGCTGTACACGCAACACGTGCCGACGCATGCGGCGCATGTTGTACAACAGGCTGTCGAGATTGCCTCGGCAGCGATCGCGCAAGCGCTACAACTACAAGCTATCGATCTGCCCCACGACGCCGCAGCAGAGCAGTGGTGCGACAACGCGATGGGCGGAGACTCGCGCCGCATTGTCCTCCTGGCGCCGACCGCGGGATGGGGCGCGAAGCAGTGGCCCATGCCGAAGTTTGCGGCGATTGCCATCGCGTGTGGGCGTGCGGGTCTGCGCGTGCTCGTGAACAAGGCAGGTCCGAACGACCACGTTGCGGACGCCTTGTTGCAGGCAGCAGACGTTGCTGCGGAACCCGTCGATTGCACGGTGAGCCAGCTCATCGCGCTTACGCGTCGCGTCTCGCTTGTAGTCGCGGGCGACACGGGACCGCTCCATCTAGCAGCAGCACTTCGCAAGCCAACTGCCGCACTGTTCGGCCCAACCGATCCGGCGCGGAACGGTCCGTTCGGCGCGCCCTCTCGTGTCCTGCGCAATGCGGCGAGTATCACGGATCATCGTCGTCACGCGGACACCGAAGCAGGCCTTGCGAACATCTCCGTCGCTGAGGTGCTCGCGGCAGCCGGAGACCTGCTCGGCATGGACATTCCTTCGTAGCCGGAAGCCCGCACACGCTTCGCGGATAATGGCAGAGGCATGGCTTCAACACCAATCAACTGGGAACGCATCGCGCGCCGCATTCGCGTGCCGCTCGGCTTCGTATTTGCGGCAGTGTTTCTCTGGCGCGCGCGACCTTCGCTGCTGTCGTTGTTGCTGAGCCTCCTCCTGGTCGTGCCTGGACTCTGGTTGCGGGGCTACGCGGCCGGCTACGTCAGGAAGAATGCCGAACTGACGCAGACAGGACCGTACGCCTACACGCGCAACCCGCTGTACCTCGGTTCCATGATGGCGGCCTTCGGCTTCGCGGCGGCATCGCGCCGTTGGGAGTTGATCGTGCTGCTGGCAACGTTGTTCCTGACGATCTATCTGCCGGTCATACTCTCTGAAGAGAAGTTTCTGCGATCGCATTTCGCGGACTTCGATGCCTACGCCGCGCGCGTGCCACGCCTGCTGCCACGGCTCACTCCGGCAACGACGAAGGACAGCGAAGCGGGCGCGTTCTCCCCCGAACGATATCGCAAGCACCACGAGTACAATTCGTTGATGGGCGCGGCTGCGCTGTACGTTGCGCTTCTGCTGCTGATCGCGCTTCGTGCTCATGCCGGCGCACGCTAGACTCATCGCTCGAACACGCTTCGAGTGGCGGGTGCAAGAGATCAACGGCGAAGGGGCGACGACTGCTTGAATCTGTTCCGAAAAGCGGTTCTGCTCGCCACGCTCGCGGTTCCCTTTGCGCTGGCCCAAAAGGAAGGCGTGCCGCCCGCGCAGGCTCCGCCACTGAACCCGCCGGCGCCGGGCTACAGCTTCCCCGAGCATGAAACGCTCACGTTCGCGGTCGACTGGCGCGTCTTCACCGCAGGCAAGGCGGTCTTCCAGCTGGACCAGCAGAGCGGTCTGATGCACGTGACCGCCAGCGCCGACACGGTGGGCGCGACCAACATGATCTACCAGGTAATCGACCGCTTCCAGTCAAGCTTCAACCCGCAGACCGGCTGCTCCGCGGGCTTCAGCAAGCAGACGCAGGAAGGCCGCCGCAAGGTCTCCAGCGACCTTGTGTTCACGCCCGGCGCATCCGCGCCTTCGCTGACGCCGGAGCGCGCCGCCACGCTGGGCACGCAGGCACTCACCGAGCGCAACCTCGTGAAGAACACGACGAAGCAGCAGCAGGGCCAGATCCCCGCATGCTCGACCGACGCGCTCTCCGGCATCTTCTACGTGGGCTCCCAGAGCCTCGTCGTCGGACAGGACCTCAAGCTGCCGCTGGCCGACGCGATGCGCACCGTCAGCGTCACCGTGAAGGTGGAGACGAAGGAGGACGTCAAGACACCCGCGGGCACCTTCAGCACGATCCGCGTGCAGCCCACCGCCGACGCCGGCGTGGTCAAGAACCGCGGAACCATCACGGTCTGGTACACCGACGACGCGCGCCACCTGCCGGTGCAGATCCGGGCAAAACTGTTCTGGGGAACCATCACCTTCCACCTGCAGTCGGTCGAGGTCCACTAACAGGGCACCCCCCTGTTTTGTAAAATCCTCTTTCAAAAAGACTTAGCTGGAAGGGCGCTAAAATACTCAGAACAAATAAGTTACGCCCAAAGTCCACATAACAGGCGACTTATGCATCCGGTAGAGTGGACGCCTGCAGTCAACGTCTGATTTGTATCGAAAACAGCTCTACTTCTAGGATAGCGGTTTGGCGGAAATACCATGCCAACTTTATC
>CAZZVI010000188.1:5237-6655 GCA_964657335.1 uncultured Terriglobus sp. | reverse complement strand
TGGCAAACACGCAGCGAAACGTCAGGTAGCGAAAGATGCGGAAGACCCGGAACACCGGGTACAGCTTTTGGTAGAGCAGCCAGTAGAGCAACAGACCTCCGTCCGCGCACAGGCGGCGATGACATGCGTCATCGCTCTCAGCTTACTTGCCGCTCGCGCTCGCGGCTTGGTGTGGGTTCCGTGCGAGGTACTCCTGTGTGTCGCCGCGCTTGATATGACCGTCAGCAGCCTGCCTTGTGGAATTTCAACGGAGTGCATTTTTCGCATTGTCAACGCCCTAAGACCCTGTTCTCTCGACGACCCGATGGTCGCGGAGTGGAGACACCCGCTGTTCTGACTTTTTCCGGACGCACAACAGCGGGTTTCTCCACTACGCTTCGCTCCGGTCGAAATGACAGGTTTGTGGTGACTTTGTTCGAGCCAAATCAAATCGAGAGTTCGTGCGCCAGCGCAGTCAGCGCGCGCTCCAGCTGCACGCCGCGCGATGCCTTCAGCAGAACGGCGTCGCCGGGTTGCAGATGTTTGCGCATCCATGCACCCGCGTCTTCGGGAGTCGGTACGAACGTCGCAATATCGCCTGCGCCTGAGACCAGGGCAGCGGCATGGCCTCGTACGCCGATGACAGCGTCCACTCCGCTCGCGCGCATGTGTTCTCCACAGCAGGCGTGCAGGCGATCGGCGTCAGGGCCAAGCTCCAGCATCTCGCCTGCGATCACGATGTGCCGCGGCGCGTCGATCGCCATGAGCGCCTCGACCATTGCATCCAGTGCACGCGGGTTGCTGTTGTAGCAGTCGTTGATGATGCGCGCGCCGTGCCACTCGATCTGCTCGCCGCGCTTGTCGCTGGGGTGCAGCGAGGCGAGCGCATCGATGCACTGCTGCAGCGGGATACCACTCTCGATGCCAACGGCAATTGCTGCAAGCGCGTTGTAGACGTTGTGCTCGCCCAGCAACGCGATGTGCGCGCCGGCTTGGCCGCCACCCGCGTTGACGGTGAAGCTCATCCCGTCGGCACCGTTACTTTCTACTTCGCTCGCCCGCACGGATGCGTTCTCCGCATGAATCCCGAAGAAGCGAGCATGCGCTTCCCGGTCGCGACCGAAGCGCGAGACGTGCGGATCATCCGCGTTGAGAAATGCAACGCCGTCCGGCGGCAGGGACTGCACCAGCTCATACTTCGCCGCGGCGATGCCCGCGATGCCGTCGGCGAAGTGCTCCAGGTGGACCGGAGCGACGTTGCTCACCACAGCCCAGTCCGGCTCTGCGATGCGTGCCAGAGCGGCGATCTCTCCGCCGTGGTTCATGCCCATCTCGATCACGGCCACATCATGCTCCGGTTGCAGCTTGAGCAGTTGCAGCGGCACACCGAAGCCGTTGTTCAGATTGCCCGCCGATTTGAGCACATGGAAACGCGACGA
>CAZZVI010000188.1:0-5137 GCA_964657335.1 uncultured Terriglobus sp. | reverse complement strand
GCGAAAAACAGGTCGCCCGCAGCGACGGTGCGGGAGTCAATGGAGTAGCCGGTGACCTCAATGCAAAGGTCAGAGTCGCCTTCGGCATGAATCCAATCCGCGATCTGTCCGAGTGTCAGATTCATCGTGCGCCTTCCCTTGCGCGTAGAGCCGCCGCCGCAACTGCAACATCATCAAACGGCACCGCGATTCCGTGGCTTGTCTGCGTCTTCTCGTGTCCCTTGCCTGCAAGCAGAACGATGTCTCCTGTCTTCGCCTGTTCTATCGCCTCAGCGACGGCTGCGGCGCGATCGAGTTCAACGTGTACGTTGCTGTTGCCGCTGGCGCGCACGCCGGCGAGTGCTTCGTCTGCAATCACCTGCGGGTCTTCGCTGCGCGGATTGTCACTCGTGACGATGACCACGTCGCTGCCCTCACCCGCGGCGAGGCCCATCTTCGGTCGCTTGGTTCGGTCACGGTCTCCTCCGCAACCGAACAAGGTGATCACGCGTCCACCGCCTGCCAACTCACGTGCGAGGGTAATCAGATTTCGAAGTGCATCATCGGTGTGCGCATAGTCCACCACGACGGTAAAGCCGAGTGTGTTCGGCACCGTCTCAAAGCGGCCAGGCACCGATTTCAGGGCGGCGCTTGCTTCGGTCAGCTTTTGTGAACGAACACCCCGCGCGAGGGCGGCAGCAAAGGCTGCCATCACGTTGTACACATTCACGCGACCGGTGAGCTGCGTCTTCAACCGCACGGCTCCCGACGGTGTAGTGAGTGTGAATTCGGTCACACCTGCGGCATAGCGCACATTCGAGGCAAGAAAGTCTGCGCTTTTGTCATGAAGGCTGTAGCGCCAGATCGTTTCACACCTTCTCGCTGCCGCAATCATGGAGGCGGCATACGGATCATCGGCGTTGACGATCGCGACACGCGGCGGCGGCGCGCCTACTCCCTCGAAGAGCCGAGCCTTCGCAGCGGCATACGCTTCCATGGTGCCGTGGAAGTCGAGATGGTCCTGCGTCAGGTTGGTGAATACCGCAACATCGACCGGCAGGCCCCATACGCGCTCCTGCTGCAGTGCGTGTGAGCTCATCTCCATAACGGCTTCGGTGGCGCCTGCCGCAGCACCATCGGCGAAGACCTGCAGCACGTCGCGGCTCTCGGGCGTGGTGTGCGGGCTTGGCCGCACCTCGCCGGCCACATGGGTTTCAATCGTGCCCAGCAGCACGCTGCTTCGACCAGCGGCACGCAGCAGACCTTCCAGCAGGAAGGCTGTTGTTGTTTTGCCGTTGGTGCCTGTGATGGCGCTGAGGGCAAGTGCGCGCTCAGGGTGGCCATAGAAATTTGCGCTCAGTACCGCGAGCGCTCGACGGCCGTTTTCTATAAGTGCCGCCGGCATACCGCGAGCATCGGCATAGGCAAAGCTTTCGCGCGAGTCGGTCACGATAGCGGTTGCGCCCGCATCCAGCGCGGCGCGCAGATAACGATTGCCGTCGGTGGTTTCACCACGCATGGCGACGAAGAGCGAGCCGGGACGCAAAGCACGCGAGTCGTACTCAACCGAAGTGATGTCGGCGCGCGTGCTAACGCCCTGCGCAAGAACCTGCAGGCCGGCAAGGATGTCAGTCCACTGCATCTCGCGCGATTTTACCGTCGATGGCCCATGAGGCATTTCGCTGCAGATCTTAGCGGGTAAATCGCACGACGACGCTTGTACCCACAGGCACCAGCGTTCCCGCCGCCGGCACCTGTTCGCGTGCGATGCCGCTGCCCATGGGCTGCACGCGCAACCCCGCTGCGGAGGCTCGCTGGATGACCGTTCGCAGGCCGCCGTCGAGAACGGGCACGGCCACCGTCTTACTTGCGTCCACCACGACAGCACCGTCCGATCGTCTGGTTGTTGTGCTCGCGGGCGAAGGCATAGGCTTGATCGACGCAGTCTCCTCGCTCATAAACGACGATCCGCCATGGTCGCGGAAGGCCTGCAGCATGCGTTCCGGCAGAGCGGCGAAGAGGCTTCGTTTCGTTGCCGTCGCCGAAGAGGGGACGATCTGCGTCGCTGTTTCGTGGGCCAAGGCAGCGTCGTTCTTCTGCCGGAGCGGATCGTCGGCAGGCAGCGAGTTCACCTCGGCGAACAGCGCGTTCAGATCGCCTGTCTCTTCACTGGGGCCGTCCGCTTCTGCCACCTGCAGCTTTGGTTCAGACGAGTCACCGGGCTTTTTGGGCCGCAGCGGTTGATCGTGCGGAACGCCGAGATACTCCAGCACCTGCTGCGCGACTTCCGCGAAGACGGGCGCGCTGGTCTCAGCGCCGTACCGTGAACCAACCGTTGGTGTGTCGATCACGACTGCGATGGAAATAGCCGGGTCGTTGACCGGAGCGATGCCGGCAAAGCTCGCCACCAGCTTGGTGTGCGAGTAGGTATGCGTTACCGGATCGACCTTGTTTGCGGTGCCCGTCTTACCGCCCGCACTGTAGCCGTTAAGCGCAGCCTTCTTTCCGGTCCCTTCCTCGACGACGCCCTGCATGATGTTGCGCATCTTCGCGGCGGTTACGTCTGAGATGACCCGGTGCGCACCATCTGGAAGCGTCTCCGGAACATGGTTGGATGGCTTGAATGCCATGGGACGCAGACGAGCGTCTCCCTTCACGGCCTCAGTTTCTGACAGGACCATGCGCGGCGGCATGTAGATACCGCCGTTTGCGAGCGTCGACACCATCGTGACGAGTTGGATGGGAGTGACACCGACCTCCTGGCCGATGGCGATGGAAAGAATACTTGGAGCGTCCCACTTCTTGGGAGACCGCAGAAGTCCGCGCGTCTCGCTCGGTAGCTCAATGCCGGATCTGTCTCCGAAGCCGAAGGCGCGGATGTAGTCGTAGAAGCGTTGATTGCCCAGCTTCATGGCCATCTTCGCGGCGCCCACATCGCTTGAGTGCTCCAGGGCGTACTTCACCGTAACGCGGCCGAAGTGATCGGACTTATCGTCGTGCAGTGTGCGGCCAAACAGCGTCATGGCGCCGCCCTGGCAATCGACAATGTCGGTCGGCTCTACGCCTGCACCGTCGATGGCCGAAGCATAGGTCAGTAACTTGAAGGTGCTGCCCGGCTCGTAAACGTCACTTACCGCGAGGTTCTTCAGGATGGATGGATCCTGGTGGCGAAGATCATTGGGATTAAAGCGCGGAGCGATGGCAAGCGCGAGGATCTGGCCGGTGTGCGGGTCTTGTACCACCACGGTGCCATGCGCGGCCTTCATCTTTTCCATCTGCGCATCCAGCGCGCGCTCGGCGATGTACTGGATGTTGGTGTCGATCGACAGCACAAGGTTTTCACCCGGCATCGGTTCGCGCTGCTCGCTGCCAAGGACATGCCGCTTGGCATCGACTGCCGTTAACACACGGCCTGGCGCGCCGTGCAGATCGTCGTCAAAGTACCGCTCCATGCCGCCGAGGCCGGTATCATCCAGACCCACATATCCTAGAGTTTGCGCAGCTAAATCAGTATTTGGGTAAAAACGCTTGAATTCCTTCTGAAGATAGACGCCCTTCAGGTTTAATTCGCGGACGCGCTGCGCCTGCTCGGGAGTCAATTTGCGCGCAACCCACGCAAAGTTCCGCGATGCGTTGAGCCTTGCAAGGATGCTTGTCGCCGAAGTGAACGTATCTCCAGGATCGGTGTGGACGATGCTCGCGATCATCTCAGCGACGCCCTCGCGGTTTTGCTGGCTTTCGCCTACTTCACCTGGCACAGCATAGACGGATTCTGCCAACACCGTAACTGCTAGCTCGCGAAGATTGCGGTCGTACAGTACACCGCGTCTTGGTGCTACTTCAAAGGTGCGCTGCTGCTGCTTCGAAGCACGATCGACCCAGTCATGATGCCGCACCACCTGCAGCCAGACAAGACGCGCGCCGATCGCCCCGGTCCACGCCATGAAAAACAGCGCGACATACACAAAGCGGATGCGGCGAATGGGAGCAGTGAGCGGCTGGCGCGGGGAGGAATTCATGTTAGTCGACCTGTGACTCTGTTGCTTCTTTGGGTCTATGGCGCGGCCTGTTCCTGGACCGCGCCATTCTTACTAAGGAAGTACAGAGGTGGGGATTTTGGCTTCTGCCAGGACCGGTGCGCCACCGGCGAAGGCGCCGTCGGGATGGACCACCTGGCCCGGTTGCGGCGTATCAAGTCCGAGTTGCCGGGCAATGTGATCGATGCGGCCCGGATCCGAAAGCTGTGCCTCGGTCAGGCGAAGCTGGTGATTCTCTTCGCGCATATGCTCGACCTGCAGCTTCTTCGCCTCGATGGAATACCCCATTTCGATGGAGCTGAAATGCTGCCAGACAAAGGTCATCACCAGCATGAACAGCAGGCTCATCGCGATAGTGAACGAACGCATCTCGCGCTGGCGGTTCGGATCTTCGGTCTTGCGCAGGCGGCTGTTGTCGATGTGCTTCGACATAAGAATCTCAGGCGTAGGGCCGCGTCGCGAACGGCGCTGCTTATCGAAAAACGAGCGGTTGTGCTCGCGAAACGATTCCGCGCGCGATCTCTGCGCCTGACCCGCGACCATTCCGATTGCCAGTGATTGTCCGTCCATAACCTGCTCCGATTCCTGCTTGCCTGTTTCTCACTTAGTCTTTGCTACACCGCGGATAGTTTTCCTAACTTCCCACAGACTTATCCACAGCTTGCTTCAATGCACTTACTTCGCTCTTGCCCTTGTCAGGGCTTTGTTACCTCGCTGTAACACCGACATGCGTTCCGCTACCCGGAGCTTTGCACTTCGCGATCTCGGATTACGCCTGATCTCGTCTTCTCCCGCGACTGCCGGCTTACGGGTGATTAGCTCCCAGATACCCTCCTGCGCCCCCGCGCGCATAGCATCTTTGACTAACCTGTCCTCCAGCGAATGGAAGCTGATCACAGCCAGCCTGCCACCCGGTTTCAAAAGAGAAGGCGCGCTTTCGAGCAGCGACCGTATTTCTCCTAACTCGTCGTTCACTCGAATTCGAAGTGCCTGAAAAGTTCTTGTCGCGGGATGAATCTTGTCGGATTTCATTGAGGGGGCCGCGGCCGAAACTACTCTGGCTAACTCTGCCGTTGTAGATATCGGCCGCGCCCTCACAATGGCTCTGGCGATTCTCCGCG
>CAZZVI010000187.1:0-6743 GCA_964657335.1 uncultured Terriglobus sp. | reverse complement strand
CTGACCGCAGTCGACGCCCCAGGCGATGCGCCCAGCAGAGCCGCGAGCGATCCATCCGCGGACCGCACGATCTCCGTGCCGAACTCCAACCGTCCACCCTTCTTTGCGTCAGGCTTGATGATCTGCACGCGCTGGCCGGCAACTTCCAGCACCCAGTCCTCCGCGCGCGCCGTGGGCACAAAGTCGCGCAGGGCGTTCAGCCGGTCTTCCGGCGATTGCATCACCTGCCCGATGAGGTACTTTGTCAGGTCGATGTTCGTCGCGCCCGCTCCCAGCATCGCGATCAGATTGCCCGTGCCGATCGACCGCGGCAGGTCGGCGAAGGAGCCGTTCTTGAGAAACTTTGTGGAGAATCCGGCGAACGGGCCGAACAGCAGCTCGCGCTTGCCCTCGATCACGCGCGTGTCCAGGTGCGGAACGGACATGGGCGGCGCGCCCAGCGCGGGCTTGCCGTAGACTTTTGCGGAGTGCTGCTCGATCACGTCGCGATTGATGCAGCGCAGCCACTGCCCGCTGACGGGAAAGCCGCCATACCCGCGTCCCTCGGGAATGCCCGAGGCCTGCAGCAGCGGCAACGCGCCCCCACCCGCGCCCAGGAAGATGAAGCGTGTCGTGATGCGCGAACGCTTTCTTGTATTCAGGTCTTCCACCTCGACGTACCAGCGCGTGTCGGGCAGATGCGTCAGGGACAGCACGCGACGCCGCATGTAGATGCCGCTTCCGCCCGCCTGCAGCGCGCTCAGCATCATGCGGGTCAGCGCGCCAAAGTTGAGATCGGTGCCATCCTCTGACCGTGTTGCGGCCACCGGCTGATGACCGTCGCGGTGATCCATCATCAACGGGATCCACTCGCGCAGCACGGCCGGATCGTCGGAGAACGTCATGCTCGCGAACAGCGGGCTCGCCTGCATCGCGGCATAGCGTCGCCGAAGGAAGTCCACCGCCTCCGCTCCATACACAAAGCTCATGTGCGGAACAGGCCGGATGAAGCTCTTCGGATCGGTCAACACGCCGCGTTCCACCAGCGATGCCCAGAACTGCCGCGACTGCTGAAACTGCTCGTTGATCTTGACCGCGCGGTCAATCGCGATGGAGCCGTCCGGCCGTTCCGGGGTGTAGTTCAACTCGCACAGCGCTGCGTGGCCGGTGCCGGCGTTGTTCCAGGCATCCGAGCTCTCCGTTGCAGCATCGCCGAGGGAGTCAACGACAGTCATGCGGAGGCCGGGCGAGAGCGTTTGCAGCAAGGTGCCAAGCGTCGCCGACATAATGCCCGCGCCCACCAGCAGCACGTCGGTCTCGGGCGGAAGCGCGTTTCCTGCAGCCATATCAGCACGAGCCTAGCAGTCCGGGATTGCGCGAAGCAACGCACCGCGCCCGCACATGTGGCGCGTGAGTCGATTACCGGCGCAAGGGACACAACGGACCCGCCGGGCTCGCCATCCATAGCGTTGTCGCGGTTTCTCGACAGCCGCAAAGGAGCAAGCATGAAAGGTCTGCTGATCGTTGGCGTCGTTCTCATCCTGGCGGGTGTTGTGGGCCTGGTCAGCGGCGGCTTCTCGTTCTCGCACCAGAAGAAAGATGTCGCCGCAGGTCCGATCCAGATCAGCCACGAGTCGACGAAGCATGTGCCGATCTCGCCGATCGTCAGCGGCGTTGTGATCCTGCTGGGCCTTGGTCTCGTGGTCACCGGAGCAAAGAGCCGCTAGGCCGTTCAGCTTCGTCGTCACAGAACACTCAGTCCACCTATACTGCGACTGTGTCTGTTGCTCTCAGCATTGCTGCCGCTGCCTTGCTGCTCGGGCTGCTCTTCGGCAGCTTTCTCAACGTGCTTGTGGTGCGTCTGCCGGCTGACGAGTCTATCGTTTCGCCGCGCTCCCGCTGCCTTTCGTGTGGGCACGCGATCCGCTGGTACGACAATCTGCCGCTGCTCAGCTATGCGCTGCTCCGCGGCAAGTGCCGCGACTGCGGCGCTCGCATCGCGTGGCGCTACCCGGCGATTGAACTCGCAACGGGGGTCTGGTTCGTCGTTGCGTCGTTGCCGCTGACACAGGTCGCATCTCTGCCAACCGATACGGCGCTGCGCCTGATCGTCCACCAGGCCGGTCTCTGTGCGCTCGGGTTCTTCCTCATCGGGCTGCTGGTGACGGACTGGCGCGACTTCCTGCTGCCGGACGGCCTCACCTATGCCGGCATGCTGATCGGCCTGTTCTTCGCATGTTGCGAGGCGATCTTCCTTGCGCCGGATGAAGGCGACATCCTTCTGCATCGCCCCGTGAACATCAACGCGGCAAACTCCGGCCACAGCCCCGGCAACATCTTTCTCACAGGGCCGGAACACCTCATCTTCAGCCGGCTGTTCGCTGCAGTCGGGGCTTTCCTTGTGCTGTACCTGATTCGGCTCGCCTATCGCGCGGTGCGCAAGCGCGACGGCATGGGTTTGGGCGACGCCAAACTGCTGGCGCTGATCGCGAGCTTTCTCAGCCTGGAACTGACCGCGCTCGCCTTCTTCGCGGGTGTGCTGCTGGCCAGTGTGTACGCCGTCGTCCTGCTGGTGCGAAGAAGAGCGGGCGCTGAGACGCGTTTGCCCTTTGGCAGCTTTCTCGCGGCTGGTGGCCTGATTGCGGCGCTCTGCGGTCAGACCATCGCCGACTGGTATCTGGCGCTCTTCCGCTGATCAGACTGTCTCGGTACGAGCCGCCGACCAAAAGCCGCCGCAAAGGTTAGGGACGCGAAAGTGCGTTCGATCGCGGATTCCCTCCGGCGCGCCCTGCGGCTAGAATCGTTGTCAGAGGCATCGGACAGATCAGCATGAACTACAGTCATCCGTACATCTGGAATTACGTGCCGCTCGCGCTGCAGTTGCTGGTGGCGTTGGGCCTGGCCGGCGGCATGGTCGGAGCCTCGTTCTTCATCGGCAAGAAACGCCAGAGCAAGGTGAAGGCAGGCGCATACGAGTGCGGCATGGACCCGGTCGGCGATGCGCGCGGCCGCTTCTCCGTGCGTTTTTACATGGTGGCCATGCTCTTCATCCTGTTCGATGTGGAAGCCGTCTTCATGCTGCCGTGGGCGGTGATCTTTCGGCAGCTGCCGGGCATCACCGGCTCCCGCTTCTTCGGCTTCTGGGAGATGGTCGTATACCTCGCATTCGTCGCCGTGGGCCTGTTTTACGCATGGAAGAAGGGTGTACTCGACTGGGCAAATGACAAGGCGGACCTGTAATGGCTGACGCTCTGATGACCCTCGAAGCCGTTCGCGAAGGCATGCCGGAAAACCCGGCACTGATCGCTCTCGGCGACATGCCGGTGAAGGCAAAGTTCGATCGTAACGAACTGACGGTGACGGTCGCGGCGGACCACATCGTCGCCGCGGCACGCGCGGTGCAGTCGGCCGGTTACAACTTCTTTGAAGACTGCACTGCCGTCGATTGGTATCCCAGCGAACCGCGCTTCCAGATGACTTACCACATTGTCAGCATGAAGCTGAAAGAGCGCGTGCGGCTTGCGGTCCTGCTCGACGGCGACGACCCGGTGATCCCGTCGATCACATCGGTGTGGCCGTCGGCGAACTTCTACGAGCGCGAAGTCTTCGACCTGTTCGGCATCCTCTTCACGGGCCATCCGAACCTGACACGCATCATGATGCCGACGGACTGGAAGGGTCATCCGCTGCGCAAGGACTACCCGGTCGAAGGCTACCGCTAACTCTGCGTCCTTCGCGCGAACCCCTTGCGTACTTCGCGTTCTTCGTTTCAGCACAAAAGGACAGGCACTATGTCACCAGCAGCCGCACCAGACATGATCATCCCCGGCGTGGAAGACGTCGTCGCAGACGCCGCCCGCCACTCGAAAGACCCCGCCGGCGACCAGACCATGGTCCTCAACATGGGACCGCAGCACCCGTCCACGCACGGCGTCTTGCGTCTGGTGCTCGAGATCGATGGCGAGACCGTCGTGTCGCTGGCGCCGGACATCGGCTACCTGCACACCGGCATCGAGAAGACCTGCGAGGCGAAGTTTTACCAGCAGGTGGTGCCGCTGACCGACCGCATCGATTACCTGTGCCCGATGACGAACAACCTGGCCTACTGCCTTGCGGTCGAGAAGCTGCTTGCGCTGGAGATTCCGGAGCGCGCCGAAACCATCCGCATCCTGCTAAACGAGCTCACACGCATCCAGTCGCACCTGGTGTGGCTGGGCACGCATGCCATGGACATCGGCGCGCTCACCGTCTTCCTCTATTGCTTCCGTGAACGCGAAGAGCTGCTGCGTTTGTTCGAAGCCGTCGCGGGCCAGCGCATGATGACGAGCTACTTCCGCATCGGCGGCCTCAGCATGGAACCGCCGCTCGACTGGTTCGGTCGCGTGCAGAAGTTCCTGAAGATCATGCCGTCGAAGATCGCCGAGTACGAGGGCCTGCTCAGCGGCAATCCCATCTGGTACTCGCGCCTGAAGGGCGTCGGACCCATCTCGGGCGAAGACGCCATCGCGCTCGGCGTGACCGGCCCACCGCTGCGCGCCAGTGGCGTGGACTGGGACCTGCGCCGCGACATGCCCTACTCCGGCTACGAGAAGTACACCTTCAAGGTGCCGACGCGTCCCGAGGGCGACGTGTGGGCGCGCTACGTTGTGCGGCTTGAAGAGATGTACGAGTCCGTGAAGATCTGCCAGCAGGCGCTCGACCGCATGCCCGCGGGCCGCGTCGTCGCAGACGCACCCAAGATCATCCTGCCGGACCGCGAGCAGATGAAGACACAGATGGAATCGCTCATCCACCACTTCAAGATTGTCACCGAGGGCTTCGGCGTTCCGGCAGGCGAAGTCTTCCAGACGGTGGAATCACCGCGCGGCGTGATGGGCTACTACGTCGTGAGCGACGGCACTGCCAAGCCGCTGCGCTGCCACATGCGCAATCCAAGCTATGCCACGCTGCAGGCGCTGGAGACCATGTGCAAGGGCAAGCTGCTGGGCGATGTGGTTGCGGTGATCGGATCGATCGACATCGTGCTGGGAGAGATCGACCGGTAGGTGCTGTTGCCGCCGCAATCTCACTCGTTATGTGAGCGAAGCTTCTTCTTCGTCATCCTGAGCGGAGTGCGCAGTCGAAGGACCTGTTTTCCTTTTTGCTGCCTTGGCGCTTCGGAGGAAAGCAGGTCCTTCGACTCCGCTGCGCTCCGCTCAGGATGACGAGCTGATAATTCCGATCATGACTCAGTCATCGCCGGCGCGGCCGCTTTATTCAGGTCCGGTGAGGCGGTCGATCAGCGCGTGCTACGCCCCGACAGATGATCAAGATGCGACTTGAGCGCGTCCAGCTTTGCCCCGGCCTCGCCCAGCTTGCCCTGCGCCGTGAGGCGTTGGTAGTCCGCAAGGTCCTGCGCGGCCTGGTGAATCTCTGAGTCCCGGTCCGTAATCCCGCTGCTCGATGTCGCGCTCGCAGCTGTCTGCGCTGCGGCTGCACCGATCACGGGCTGCGCACCCTGCGGTTGCGAGACTTGCGTGATCGACGACTCGGTGCCGTTGAACAGGCTCGATAGAGCAGCCTCGAACGTGGTGCCGTACGCCAGTCGATCCTGCAGCGCCAGCACAACGAGCCGCAGCTCGGGCATGGGGCTGCGATCGGCCTGCAGGTAGATCGACTCCGCATACAGCAGAGCGGTACCGGTCGGAATGACGAGCAGGTTGCCGCGATGCACGTGCGATCCCTGCTGGTTCCACAGGGTCAGCTGCCCGCTGATCTGGGCGTTCTGGTCGATGCGCGCTTCGATCTGCAAAGGCCCGTCGACGAGCCGCGTCTTCGGGAAGTTATAGGCGACGGCGGTGCCGTAGTTTGCCCCGTCGCTGCGGCCGGCGATCCATCCGATCAGGTTGTTGCGGTTGCTCGGCGTGAACGGCAGGATGTTCACGAACTCCATGCCGGATTCGCCCGGCAGGTTCATCAGAACGTAGTTCGGCTGCATCTCCTGCGTGGTCGCCTGTCCCGAGCTGTCCACGGCAGACTCCGTCGCGGGCGTCCACAGGTCCTCCCGATTAAAGAACGCCGAAGTATCCGTCATGTGGTACAGGCCATAGGCGTGCGCCTGTATCTTCAGCAGCGTGTCGGTGTACCGCAGGTGCGCGCGCATGGCCGCGGGCATCGCCGACGCAGGCTGGAACAGCGCCGGAAAAGCGTTGCGATACGCCGCCAGGATTGGGTCCGCGCTGTCCATCACGTAGAAGGAGACGCTGCCGTCATAGGCATCCACGGCAATCTTCACGCTGTTGCGCACGTAGTTCACGTTCCCGTCGCCGAGCCCGTAGTGCCGCGCGTTCGGGTAGGTGTCCGCGGAGGTAAAACCATCGAGGATCCATCGCAGCCGCCCATCCTCGCCGACGGTGATGTACGGGTCAGGGTCGAGCGTAAGAAAGGGAGCGATGGTGAGCACGCGTTCCTGGATGTTCCGCCGCATCAGCAACCGTGAATCCGGCGTGACGTCGTCGCTGAACGGCAGCTTGGCGATGTCGCCGCGTTCCAGCGCAATGATCGCGCGGCGTATCCAGCTGCCCAGCACGATGCCGCCCGAGCCGGTGTAGCTCGTCAGGCTGTTCGATTGACCCTGCGGATAGTCGAACTCCTGCTGATGCGTCTTGACATAGACATCGTCGTTCGTCATTTCACCGAAGTAGATCTGCGGCCGGTCTACGCGCAGGCCGGGCACGGTGCTTTGCACGGGCATGTTACTCAGCAGCAGCGTCGGCAATCCTTCT
>CAZZVI010000186.1:0-6799 GCA_964657335.1 uncultured Terriglobus sp. | reverse complement strand
CACACCGACTACAGCCTGCTGGACGGAGCCTGCGACGTAGACAAGCTTGCCGCGCACGTCAGCAAGCTGGGCCAGACCGCGGCGGCCATGACCGACCACGGCAACATCTACGGCGCAGTGCATTTCGCAGATGCCATGACGAAGAAGGGCATCAAGCCCATCATCGGCTGCGAGCTCTACCTGTCCCAGACTGACGATCACCGCGAGATGAGCGGCGGCTACAACCACTTTCTCGTGCTCGCTGAAAACGACGAGGGCTATCGCAACCTCGTCCGCCTGACCAGCGAAGCCGCGGTGCGCGGCTTCTATCGCAAGCCCCGTGTCAGCAAGGAATTCCTGGCAAAGCACACGGCGGGCCTGATCGGCTTCTCCGGCTGCCTGGCCGGTGAGCTGAACCAGCATTTGATGGCAGGCAAATACGACGAAGCG
Source organism: uncultured Terriglobus sp. (assembly GCA_964657335.1). Classification (GTDB taxonomy): domain Bacteria; phylum Acidobacteriota; class Terriglobia; order Terriglobales; family Acidobacteriaceae; genus Terriglobus. The sequence goes on along the minus strand of CAZZVI010000186.1, from coordinate 6,370 downwards.
AAGAAGACCGCGGGCGTCTTCGAGGAGATGTTCGGCAAGGGCAACTTCTTCCTCGAGATTCAGGACCATGGTCTCGAGCCCGACCGGCGCGTCTGCGATGCGCTCTTTCAGCTTGAAAAGGACCTGGACATCCCGCTGATCGCGACCAACGATTCGCACTACGTCGCGGGAGACGACAGCCGCGCGCACGAGATCCTGCTGTGCGTGCAGACCGCCGCGTCAATGAACGATCCGAACCGCTTCAAGTTCGACACGCAGGAGTTCTACATCAAGTCGGCGGACGAAATGCACCGCACCTTCGCCGGTCATGAAGAGGTTTGCACGCGCACCATGCAGTTTGTCGATCGCTGCAATGGCAAGCTGTCGAAGGTGAAGGATCCGTTCCCGGCGTTTCCGGTGCCGGACGGCATGTCGCTGGATGACTACTTCGAGCGGGTCTGCCGTGAAGGTCTGCGCAAGCGGCTGGAGACGGCCATCGCGCACCTTCGATCGCGCGGCCTGCTGCACTACGAAGTTGCCGACTACGAAGCCCGGCTCAATCGCGAGATCGATTGCATCAAGGCGATGAAGTTCCCCGGCTACTTCATGATCGTGTGGGACTTTATCCGCTACGCGAAGGAGCAGAACATCCCCGTCGGCCCCGGCCGTGGATCGGCCGCCGGATCGCTCGTCGCCTACGTGATGGAGATCACCGACATCGATCCCCTGCAGAACGAGTTGCTGTTCGAGCGCTTCCTCAATCCGGAGCGCGTCAGCATGCCCGATATCGACATCGACTTCTGCATGAACCGCCGCGGCGAGGTAATCGAATACGTCAAGCGCAAATACGGCGCGGACCAGGTCGCGCAGATCATCACCTTCAACACCATGGCCGCCAAAGCCGCAATCAAGGACGTCGGCCGCGCGCTCGAAATGCCCTACGGCGAAGTCGATCGCATCGCCAAGATGATCCCGGCGACCATCGGCATCACCATCGAACAGGCGCTCAAAGACTCGCCTCCACTGGCCACGGCATACGAATCGAACCCGCAGATTCGCGAGGTGATCGATGCGGCCATGAAGCTCGAAGGCCTCGTGCGTGGCGCGGGCGTGCACGCCGCTGGAGTCGTGATTGCGCCGCAGCCGCTCACCGAGCTCGTCCCCGTAACGTTGACAAAGACCGACGACCTGGTCACCGCCTATGACATGAAGTCCATCGAAAAGATGGGCCTGCTCAAGATGGATTTCCTTGGGCTGACCACGCTGACCGTCATCGACGATTGCCTGAAGCTCATCCAGTCCACGCAGGGCGCCACCGTAGACCTCGCGACCATCCCGCTCGACGACCAGGTCACCTACGAGAAGGTCTTCCACAAGGCGCTGACTTCAGGCGTCTTCCAGTTCGAATCGGGCGGCATGCGCGACGTGCTGCGCCGCTATAAGCCGACGACCGTCGAAGACCTGACCGCGCTCAACGCGCTCTATCGTCCCGGCCCCATCCAGGGCGGCATGATCGATGACTTCATCGAGCGCAAGTGGGGCCGCCGCGCCGTCGAGTACATGCTGCCGGAGCTCGAAGACCTGCTGAAGGAGACGCTCGGCGTCATCGTCTACCAGGAACAAGTGATGCAGATCTCCAGCGTCATCGCGGGCTACTCGCTGGGCGGCGCCGATCTGCTACGCCGCGCCATGGGCAAGAAGAACATGGAGGAGATGGCGCTGCAGCGCGACCTGTTCATGGCGGGTGCGGCGGAGCGCAAACATCCCAAGGAAAAGGCCGGCCAGCTTTTCGATCTGATCCTGCAGTTCGCGGGTTACGGCTTCAACAAATCGCACTCCTCGGCATACGCTCTGCTGGCGTATCACACGGCGTGGCTCAAGACGCACTATCCCGTCGAGTTCATGGCGGCGCTGCTTACCAGCGAAACCAGCAAGCCCGAAAACGTGGTCAAGTACATCGGCGAGTGCCGCGAGATGGGCATTACCGTGCTGCCACCCGATGTGCAGGTCTCCGACGCAAACTTCACACCCAGCAACGGCGGCATCCGCTTCGGCCTGGCCGCGATCAAGAACGTCGGCGGCAATGCCATCGAGACCATCACGGCAACGCGCCGCAAGCTGCAGGCAGAAGGGAAGCCGGGCTTCGCATCGCTGTGGGACTTCTGCGAGACCGTCGATCTGAAGCTCCTGAACAAGCGCGTGCTCGAATCGCTGATTAAGGCAGGCGCCATGGACAGCTTCGGCTCGCGCTCGCGCGTCTTCGCTGCAATCGATGGAGCCATGGAGCGCGCGCAGAAGTCACAACGCGATGCCGCCAGCGGCCAGAGCGGCCTCTTCGGCCTCTTCGACGCAGGACCGAGTGGCTCCGCTGCCGCGCCCGTCGAAGACCTGCCGAAGGCTCCCGAGTGGGACGAGCACACGCGCCTGCAGAACGAAAAGGAAGTGCTCGGCTTCTTCGTCTCCGGTCATCCCATGGACAAGTATCGCGAGAAGCTGCGCAACCTGAAGGTCGTCGATACCAGCACCGCGTGCGAGATGAAGCCCGAGCCGGTCGTCTTCCAGCGCGGCCAGCGCGAGCCGCAAAACGAGATCCAGATCGCCGGCGTCATCACCGGTCTGAAAGTCGCCAAGTCGAAGCGCTCCGGCGAGATGTACGCCTCGGCCTGCCTGGAAGATACCGTCGGCAAGATCGACTTGATCGCCTTCCCGAAGGACTACGAGAAGCTGGGGGAAGCGCTCAAGATCGACGTTCCCGTGCTCGTACGCGGATCGCTGCGCGGCGAAGAAGACTCCGCACCGAAGCTTTCCGTGACCGCAATCACCGCACTCGAAGACGTGAAGATCAAGCTGCCCGAAGCGCTCCGTATCAAGGTGCCGCTGCACAATCCCGATGCCGCGCTACTCGACAAACTGCTCCGCATCTTCACCGACGCACCCGGCCCCGGCAAGCTGCTGCTTGACCTGGAGGAGCCCGGCGAGTTCTGCGCGGTGCTGGAGCCAACCGGCTTCTCCGTCTGCGCGGACCGGCTCTTCATCGATCGCGTCGAAGACCTGGTAGGCGCGGGTGGCGTCAAGGTGATTAGTTAGCCTGGCGAATGATGGCTGCATCGTGAATCCATTGCCGCTTTGACACATCTCTTAAGCGGAGATACCATTCGCCCATGCATACTTCTGCACAGAATTGTTGTTGCTCCCTCTAGCCGTACCTGGCAGGTCGAGCTTCTGTGCGAATAAGTAAGTCATTGGAATCGAACCTCAGCGAGCGCGTCATTGCTCACTGACGTTGCGTGCGACTGTTGCAACCTGCAACGTCAGCCGCAAAGCAAGTCTTCCGGAAGTCTCGTCCTGCGCCAACCTTCATCGACATTTGATCGGCATGCGTCTCCGCGTGCCGGAAGGAGAGCAGTATGAAAAAGCCACTCGGCATCGTTACCCTTGCGCTGTTTGCAGGCACTGCGCTGCACGCACTTGCAGAGGACTGGAACGGCAGCACGACCGTGCATGGCCAGACAGTTCCTGTCCATCTTTCGCTGTCTGACGTCAAGGCCGATGGTTCGGTCATCGGCTCACTGCGCAACGGCCCGGAGCAGGCAGTCTCAAGCAGCGGCGAACTGAAGAACGGACATCTCGTTCTGCAATTTGACTACTTCGCGCGCAAGCTCGAGGGCGACATCAAAGACGGCACACTCGAAGCGAGTTACGGCGGCGGCCGCGGAGGCGCCACCACGGCGCTCACGCTGCACCATGAAGAAAGCCGGCACACCACGACCGCCGATGTAACTCCCATCCAGGGCGACTGGGAGATCGCGGTCAAGTCGCCCAAGGGTGAATCGGCATGGACGCTGCGGATCACTCCAAAGACGAGCGGTCAGGAGGAAGCAAAGGCCGTCATCCTTCGCATCGACGGCGACACCGGCGGCCTGTATGGCGGCTACGATGCCGCAGCAGGGGAGTATCGCTTCGCGCACTTCAGCGCTGCAGGCCCGGCGCTGTACGGCATCAAGGCGAACGCAGATAACACTTTGACCGTGACGAATCTGTTGCGCGACGGGCAGCAGTGGACAGCGCGGCGTCCAGGGGAAGCACGCAAGGCAAACCTCGCGCCGCCCACCAGGAGCCAGGAACAAACGTCGGTGGTCGATCCATCGAAGCCGCTGACGTTTTCCGCGCCAGACCTGAGCGGACGCGAGGTGACAAACACTGATCCGCAGTTTAAGGGCAAGGTCTTGATCGTGGCCGTGGGCGGCAGCTGGTGCCCCAACTGCCATGATGAAGCACCCCTGCTCGTCGAGCTCTACAAGCTCTATCACGCGAAAGGCCTTGAGATTGTTTCGCTCTCGTTTGAAGAGGAAGATCAGTTGAAAGACCCGGTTCGCCTGCGCGCCTTTCAACAGAAATTCGGCATCACGTACCCGATCCTTCTCGCCGGCACTCCCGATCAGTTGAACGAGCAATTGCCGCAGGGCAAAAACCTGAACTGCTGGCCGACCGCGTTCTTCGTGGGGCGTGACGGATTGGTGAAGGAGACGCACGCAGGCTTCTCCGGTCCTGCCACGGGTGAGGCATACGTTGAACTGAAACACGAGACGGTATCACTTGTGGAACAGCTGCTGAAGGCACCAGCAACTGGAAGTGCGGTGGCTGCCGCAAGCGCCGAAAGCAGTGCAGGGCTGTAATCGTTGCACCGAATGCTTTGTCATCCCGCAACGTAGTGGAGCATCTGCATTTCAGCCGGCCTGCACAGGTTAGTCTTGTTGCAAGCAAGCTAATGCAGGTCTCTCCGCTATGCTGCGGGATGACACAGCAAAAGGAACACAGCCATGCTCCGTGACCACAAGGCCGTCGCGTACGCGATCATGCGGCTCGCGCTCGGCATCAACTTCTTCGGGCACGGCTTCTTCCGCATCCTCAGCGGTGTGGGCGCGTTTGCGGCGCACACCGCAGAGAACATGGCGAAGGGACCGCTGCCGCACGCTCTCACCTTGCCCTTCGGCTACGTCATCCCGTTCGTCGAGGTCACGCTCGGTGTCCTTCTGATCCTCGGCCTCGGAACACGCTACGCGCTGATCGTCGGCGGTCTCTTCATGGTGGCTCTTACTTTCGGTACCACCTCCATCCAGAACTGGACCGGAGCGGGGGACCAGCTCCTCTACAGCGCGGTGTTCTTCTTCCTGCTCTGGCTGCTTGAGGCAAACACGATCTCCGTGGACGGCCTTCTCCACCGCAGGCGCGGCCCGGCCGGGTTCGGGAACGTATAATCGGGCACAGGACAGCATGGCAGAGATGGAAGCAAAGCCCGTGGCAGCTCCGGTTTCGGAGGCGTGGCGAAAGACCGAGGTGGCACGTGATCCGCAGCGTCTCCATCCCATGAACTTCATCGACGCGCTGTTCACCGACACGGCTGAAATCCACGGCGACCGCGGCTTCAGCGATGATGCCGCCATGTACGCCGGCATGGCGCGGTTTGAGGGCGACGAGGTCCTCGTCGTCTGCAATCGCAAGGGCCGCACCACCAAGGAGCGCATGCAGTTCCGCTTCGGTTCGCCCGAGCCTGAAGGCTACCGCAAGGCACTGCGGGCCATGAAGATCGCCGAAAAGTTCAATCGTCCCGTCTTCAGCTTCCTGGATCTTGCCGGCGCCTACCCGGGCCTCGGCGCCGAGGAGCGAGGCCAGGGCGAAGCCATTGCGCGCAACCTGATCGAGATGTCGCGGCTGCGTGTGCCGACCCTCACCGTCATCACCGGCGAAGGCGGATCGGGCGGTGCGCTTGCACTGGCCGTTGCGGACCGCGTGCTGATGATGGAGAACGCGATCTACTCGGTCATCTCACCGGAGGGCTGCGCGTCCATCATGTGGAAGGACCAGGGCAAGCGCCAGCAGGCGGCGGAAGCGTTGAAGTACACCGCACCGGACGTCTCGCAGCTCGGTTGCGTCGACGATGTGATCGCCGAGCCGCCAGGCGGAGCGCAGGCTGATCCTGAGGGCGCGCTCGCCCGGGTGCATGGCTGCCTGAAATACCACTACCACGAGCTCAAGTCGCAAAACATGGATGCGCTGCTTGAACTTCGCTACCGTAAGTTCCGCAATGTAGCCCAGTTCTACACCACGGCTTAGCGTGGCGGTCCGGGAGAAAACAAGCGCATGAGTTCGCCTGTGCCCGCAGCGGCGACTACTTCCAGGCCCTCGCTGCTCTTCGTCGCGGCGTCGATCTGGGTAGCTGTCTGCCTGACGGCGGGGAGGCTTTCAGCCTTTCACGCGCCTGCTGTCTACGCCGACCTTGTACAGCAGGCGGTGATCGCGATCCTGCTCTTCGCCGGCTTCTACACCCTGGCGAACGCCGCGGTTCCTGACCTTCGTCCCTTGAGCAGCCTGGGCTTCGTGCGCAGACCGG
>CAZZVI010000185.1:0-6838 GCA_964657335.1 uncultured Terriglobus sp. | reverse complement strand
CTTCTGCCCGACCTGGCGCGTGACTTCAGCGTCAGCATTCCGAAGGCAGGCACGCTGGTCAGCGCGTATGCGCTTGCGGTGACGATTGGATCGCCGCTGCTTGTGCTCCTACTGGCCAAGGTGGATCGCAAGCGTGCGCTCATCCTGCTGATGACGTTATTTATCATCGGCAACGCGGCGTGCGCGCTGGCTCCGACGTTTGGCCTGCTGTTGAGTGCGCGGATTCTTACCGCGCTGATGCATGGCTCTTTCTTCGGCATCGGCAGCATCGTGGCTGCGAATGTTGTGCCGCGCGAGCAGCGTGCCCGCGCGGTTGCTATCATGTTCAGCGGACTTACGCTGGCAAACGTGCTGGGCGTGCCCGCAGGCACCGCGCTGGGACAGGCGTACGGATGGCGCGCCGCCTTCTGGGCCATTGTGCCCATCGGTGTGATCGCTGCGGCGGGTGTCTGGCGTCTGGTGCCGCATCAGCATGCCGAGCCGGTCCACGTGATGCATGAGCTGCATTCGGTCGCGCGCAAAGAGGTGCTGCTGGTGCTGAGCACAAGCGTGCTTTCGTCCACTGCCATGTTCTGCGTGCTGACGTACATCACACCGATCCTCGAAGTGGTCACGCACATCTCGCCGCATGGCGTTGCGGGTGTACTGGTGGTGTTCGGCGTGGCCATCACCGTCGGCAACCTGATGGGCGGCATCATGGCGGACCGCCACGGCATCACCGCTGTCGTTGTCGGCTTTGTCATCCTGATGCTGCTGTTCCTGCTGTTCCCCTGGGCAGAGCAGCATGTGGGCACCTGCATCACCGTGATTGCAATCTGGGGCGCGCTGCATTTCGCAGTGGGCGCGCCGCTGCAGACGCGCGTTGTGGACCAGGCGAAGGGCGCGCAGAATCTCGCGTCCACGTTGAACCAGGGTGCCTTCAACCTGGGCAATGCGCTTGGCGCGACGCTGGGCGCGGGCGTGCTGACGCGCGGCTTTGGGTACAGCGACCTGGCCTATGCCAGCGCCGCCGTCGCCGGCGTCGCGGCGTGTGTTGCTTTCCTGTCGCAGTGGGTCGAGCGCCGTCAACAAACGGCTTGACTAGAATCGTTGCAACACGGGAGGGACGTTCTGATCGTTCGCATCTTGCTTCGGATCGCGGGTGGTCTGCTGCTGGCAGCGGTGCTGTTCTACGCTACCGATTACCTTGCTTGGCGGGTGCGGTCGGCGCATGGGCATGGTGCTGACTCCGTTTCGGTAAGCCGCGTGAGTGTGGCGACGCTGAAGGGCAACAAGGAGGAGTACTACTTCGATGGCACCGACGTTCTGCCCTGCACGCGCAGCCTGCTGCCGCCGCCGACCGCCGGCGGCTGGGGCACGCCGTGCTGGTGGCTGCGAGGGCACCGCCAGGTAGTCACGCAGTACTAAGCAGCTTCTCGTCCTTTCGTGATTGTGCTCTGGAGAAGCAGCGCGCTTCAGCCCGCTGAACGAGCGAGCATCAAGTCAGCCCCTCAGGGCTGGCAGTCAGCCGCCAGACTTAGCCAGGGCTGAAGCCCGGCCTCAAAACATCTCGCTCTCAGAGGCCTGAAGGCCTCTGCTTTCTCCCTTAGTCGTCACACAGCGTCGAATCGCAGCGAGAGTGTTCCCATCCTTGGCAGTCGTCGTACACTGCGTGCATTGCCTTGCGCGGAGGAGAAGAGAAGTGAAGCGATTGGTTCCTGTCCTGCTCTGTTGTGGATTTGCTTCGATCGCGCATGCGCAGGTGTTCAGCATCTATGGAACGTTCTCGCCGCTACATGCTTCCAACGTGGAGACGGGCAGCGTCGCCTCAAGCACCGGCTACACGGAGCAGTACACCAGCTTCTGGACTCCTGCGTTTGGTGGCGGCGTGACGTTGAACTTTCTAAACCTGCACGTGGTGAAGCTGGGGCTTGACGCGCGAGGTTCCACGAAAAGGGGCACGACCGGCGCCGACACGGCAGAGCTGTCGCTGCGGCTTGGCTTCCAAGCACCTGTGCTGCGCCTGAAGCCGTATGTGCAGGGCGGTGTCGGCTACCTGGCCACACGCACTACCAACGTCAGCACGAACTTTGGATCGACAGCGCCGGTCGGCGGCACCTTCAGCAACCAGTATGCGACGGTCGGCTTTCACGCAGGCGTCGACAAGCCGCTGATTCCCTTGATTGACTTTCGTGTGATTGAGGTCGGGTTTGCGCATGCGTTCAACACAGGACTTACCACCAGCGCGAACAATGCGAATACGTTTTCTATCAGCACAGGTCTTGTAGCGCATTTCTAGTTTCGCGGAGAACGGGTTCGCTCCATGAGAGTTCCGGTAAGTGCAACCGCCTGCCTGCTGTGCCTGTTCGGCAATGCCTTGCAGGGCTGGTCACAGGCGTCTGCGGCTGCACCAACACAGACGCTTCGAACTGGCGTCCAATTGGTTGTTGAAGATGTGGTGGTGACCGACAAGAACGGCACGCCGGTTCACGGTCTGCAGCAGAGCGACTTCACCGTGCTCGAGAACAAGGCCGAGCAGCACATCAAGGGCTTTGAAGAGCACGCGGGTGACGCGATCAGGCCACCGGACGCTCTGCCGCCCGGCACCTTTAGCAACGTACCCGCAACGACCAGCCGCGTGGTGAACGTATTGCTGCTGGATGGCCTGAACACGCCGCCTCAGTCGCAGCCCTACCTGCACGATCAACTTGTGAAGTTCCTCGCCGCCGAGCGGCCCGGCACGCAGACTGCAATATTCACTCTGAACTACCGGCTCAGCCTGTTGCAGGACTTTACGACAGATCCTTCCATCCTGAAGCGCGCGGTCAAGCTGCAGGGTGTGCAGTTTTCGCCGCTCTTGAATCGCGAGTTGAACGATCAGCCGGCGCACAAGGAGTCAGAGGCTCTGACCGACTTGATCGAACTGAGCGGCGGCAGCAATCCAACGATCGAAGGCATTCAGCGCACGCTGCTTGACATGCAGGCAAGGCAGGTATCGCAGCAGACACAGGTTCGCGCGCGTATCACGATGGAGGCGCTTAACCAGCTTGCGCGGTATCTTGCGGGTGTGCCCGGCCGCAAAAACCTCCTCTGGTTCTCCGGCTCGTTTCCCGTTTTCATCCAGCGTGACATACAGACCACCGGGGACCCGTTTGCCGGGCAGGCCGATCTTCACGACGAGCTGAAACGTACGGTTGACCTGCTGGCGAAGAATCAGGTCTCGGTGTATCCGATCGATGCACGTGGGCTTGAGGCTGCACCCTCCCAGAGCGCCGATCAGAATACCCCTTCGCCTACCAATCCGCGCACCCGGCTTACGTATGGCACCACCTCAGCCACACCGCGCGACGACCAGTTTTATGCCGATCAGGCCAATGAACACAGTACGATGCGCAACCTGGCCGAGGGCACAGGCGGCGAAGCCTTCTACAACACCAACGACCTGCTGCGAGCCACGCAGCGCGCAACGGCCGACGGCGGAAACTACTACACGCTGCTGTACACGCCGCCGGAAGACGCAAAGCCGGGCGAGTTTCGGCCGGTGCAGGTGAAGGTGAAGAAGTCGGGGTTGAATCTCGCCTATCGTCGCGGCTACTACACCGCAGCCCTGAGCGAGACGGCGGCGGAGAGGCAGTCTGCTCTACGCGAAACGGCGAGTTCTGATTCACCCGATGCCAGCGAGATCCCGCTGCGCCTGCAGCCGGTGCTTGCGGACGACACGCCCGCAGCGAAGACGATCGGCCTGGGCACGGTGGGAACGGCGGAGCATCACCAGTACGCCCTGGATCTCTCGATTCCGGCGGACGCACTCAACTTCACGCAGGGCGCTGACGGCAAAATGCACGCCACCCTGGAGTTTGCCACGCTGATCTACGATGCCAAGGGCAAGCCCACCGATTCGCACCAGGACCTCGCGACTCCCGCGCTTGACCCCGTTCGCTTTCGAGCCATGCAGGCCGGCGGCCTGCACTTTCACCACACCGTGGCGCTCCCCACAACCGGCAGGCAGACCGTCCGCGTCCTGGTGCACGATGTGTCCACCAACCGCGTGGGCTCGCTGCGGCTTTCAGCCGATCAGATCCGCCGGGCCGCAGCGCTCCCGTCCGCTCCTTAGAGATTGCCGATGCGGACGAGCGCTTCCGATGTGAGCCGCACCGGAAGGGCTGCAGGCGCGCGTTGTTCCCAGTCAGGGAACGGCAGCTCCGGCATGGGCTTGGCCACGAACAGCAGGCGGCATTTTGCAGCGGTCCACCGTGCCCAGCGCTTGCTCTTCTTCTTGCGCGCGCTGTCGGTGGAGATGCCCGTGCCCGCGTACATCTGCCGGTACAGCTTTGACAGGAACATGAATGCAACACGTGCCCGCAGCGTGGGCGTGCATGCAGAGCGTTGCCAGATGGCGCTCCAGTTGTAGAAGCGGTCCCACACCTTCTGCGTGCGCTCGCTAATTTCAGAGGAACTCATCGAAGGGTGCGGCGTGAACATCTTCGGCCGCTTCTCGGTTGGGATCAGCCAGTAGCGCGTGATCGGCACGCCATCGATCACCGTAGGGTTCTTTGCCTGCTCCTTCTCCCACCGGCCAAAGTCCACCGTGCCGGGAAAGGGCGTCATCATGACGAATTGGGCGAACGTGACACCAGCCTTCAAGGCCATGTTGACTGTGGCGTCGAAGGTGTCAGGCTTGTCGGTCGGCAGGCCAAAGATGAACGAGCCCAGCACATGAACACCGTGCTGCTTGAACGTCTGCAATTGCTTCGCGAGCGCCTCACCGGAATAGTTCCAATCTTTGAAAACGGCCTTGAGGCCCTCAGGCGTGACCGCTTCGACGCCGACCAGCGCGCCCTTGATGTTGGCGCGGCGCATGGCGTCCAGGTACTCGCCGTCCTCGCCGGCTTCCATGGTGATCTGCGTGAAGAAGACCATGTCCTTTGGCAGTTTCGAAAGTTCTTCCATCAACTGGAAGCGCTCTTCGCGTATGGCAGTCAGTTCGGCGAGTTTGGCAGTGTTGTTCTGCTCGCGCGCGAGCCGCAGGTCGGTCAGCGTGACGGGGTAAAAGTTGTCATCAGCCAGTGCGATAAAGCGGAAGCCGATGCGGCGCAGATTGATGATCTCGTCAATGACGCTCTGAAACTTGCGTTGCCGCGGAGCCTGTCCGTCGGTGCGCCACACGCTGCAGAACGAGCAGTGCTTCGGGCATCCGCGAATGGTCTGCACCGAGGCCCACATGTACTTGTCGCGGGGCATCAGGTCCCATCGCGCGGCAAGGAACTGGCTGCCCTCGATGCGGCCGCCCTCATAGATGCGGCCTGGCACCCCCTTCATGCAGTCGCGGACGACGTTGCCCCATGCGATGTCCCCGTCACCCTTCACAACGGCATGGGCTTCGCCTACTTCGAGCGCTTCCTCCGGAAATAATGTGGCGTGGATGCCGCCGTAGACGACCCAGGCGCCGCGTTCACGTGCCATGCGGCCCACGGCATAGCCGCGCAGTGCATTGCCGGTGTGCACGCTGATGCCGACAATGTCGCCGGCGTGGATTGTCTCGGGATCGACAGGCTCCAGCGACTCGTCGACCAGGATCGGATCGCCGGCAACTTCCGGCGTGGCAGCAGCCAGAACGAAGAGCCAGCGCGGAGTAATGACGGCGGTTCCAAAAGAGTTATCGCTGGGATTAATGAGATGAACGCTCATCTGATCCAACCTTTCCTCGTGCGAGTCGGTGGTTTCAGAGAGCGTCTTCACCCGGCTGAGACCCGGTGAAAAGACTGGCTGAATTGTGGTCCCATTCTACCCCTTGTGTTCGATGTACGACATTAGTGGCCCGGCACGACAACGCAACCCGGACCGGCGTACGATGTCTGGCGCTGCGGGACTGTGTGGCCCGCCCGTCTATGGCGCCTGCCACAACCCTCACCAATTCCAAAGGAGCAACACGTATGGCCACCACACCAGCATTGAATCCCGCCACTGCGGAGCACCCCATCCACCTGCGCAAGCAGTATGACAACTACATCGGCGGCCGCTGGATCGCGCCGGCGAGCGGCCAATACTTCGACAACGTCACGCCCGTCACCGGCGAAGTTCTGTGCAGCATCGCGCGCTCCAACGCCGACGATGTGAACAAGGCGCTCGACGCCGCCCACGCCGCCCGCTCTGCATGGGGACGTACCAGCACCACGGAGCGCGGCCGCCTGCTGGAACGCATCGCGCAACGCATTGAAGACAATCTGGAACTGCTCGCCACGGTCGAGACGTGGGACAACGGCAAGCCAATCCGCGAGACCATGGCCGCTGATCTGCCCCTGATGATCGACCACTTCCGCTACTTCGCCGGGGTGATCCGTGCCGAGGAAGGCACCATCTCCGAGATCGACGCGACCACCGTCGCCTATCACTACAACGAGCCGCTGGGCGTCGTCGGCCTCATCATCCCGTGGAACTTCCCGCTGTTGATGGCCGCATGGAAGCTGGCTCCTGCGCTTGCCGCGGGCAACACCGTGGTGCTGAAACCGGCGGAGCAGACGCCGCTTTCTATCCTGGTCTTCATGGGCCTGATCGAAGACATTCTGCCGCCGGGCGTGCTCAACGTCGTGAATGGCTTCGGGCTGGAGGCGGGCAAGCCTCTGGCGTCGAGCCCGCGCATCAAGAAGATCGCCTTCACCGGCGAAACCACGACGGGCCGCCTCATCATGCAGTACGCCTCGCAGAACCTGATCCCCGTGACGCTCGAACTTGGCGGCAAGAGCCCCAACATCTTCTTCGAAGATGTGATGCGCGAGGACGATGCGTTCTTCGACAAGTCGCTCGAAGGCTTCGCGATGTTCGCTCTGAACCAGGGCGAAGTCTGCACCTGCCCAAGCCG
>CAZZVI010000184.1:4421-6858 GCA_964657335.1 uncultured Terriglobus sp. | reverse complement strand
GCGCCCGGCAAGGGCAGCACGGCCAGCACCAGCACCGCGGCTGCGGACGACACCGAAGCCGCACCCGCGTCGGCGCTGCCGCCATCCACTCCCGCAGGGGTTGAGCCACTGCCCGCGAACGAAGCTGCGCCAGACGTTAAACCGGAGATTGGCCCCGGCGGCCGCGTCTCGAGGCTGAACGTCAACGTCAACTTCGTGCAGATCCCATTCACTGTGAAGGACAAGAGCGGCGCCCTGGTTCCGGCGCTCGACTGGCGCGAAGTCCGGGTGAATGAAAATGGCCTTCGCAAGCACATCTCGTTCTGGACCGGCGACCCCTTTCCTCTTTCGGTCGCATTCGTGATCGACCAGACGCTGCCCTTCAATGTGATGGACCGCGTCAATACCGCGCTTGGCGCGCTGCAGGGCGCTTTCACGCCGTACGACGAGATGGCGATCTTTACCTATAACAACGGCCCCACCATGCGTACGGACTACACCGGCGCGCAGAGTCCGCGTATTACCGCCGTGCTGCAGCAATCCAAATCGACCGGCCGCGAGGCGCAGTTGTACACGCCGGACGGGCCTTTGTCACAGACGACCTATCTTAACGGCAAGCAGGTCGACCCGAACACCTCGCCCAGGCGCAACTCCGCCTCGACCTTCCAGGCTCCGCCGAAGGAGACGCACGCGCTGAACGATGCCATCTTCATGGCCGCGCAGAGCCTGGCAAAGCGGCCCAAGGAGCGGCGGCGCATCATCTACGTGATCAGCGATGGCAAGGAGTACGGCTCCAAGGCAACGTTCAAGGAGAACGTGCACTTCATGCAGACCAACGCGATCGCCGTGTATTCCACCGTGGTGGGCGACTCGTCCACGCCTTACGTCGGCTTTCTGGACCACTACCACATTCCCTTCACGATGAAGGAGAACATCCTGCCGCAGTACGCTGCGCAGACGGGTGGGGAGGCGATTCTGGGCTTCCGCCAGAAGCAGATCGAGACCAGCTTCGCGAAGATTGCGGAAGATGTTCGCGTGCAGTACACCGTTGGCTACTATTCCAACGAGCCGATTACCGATGGCAAGTTCCGCACGGTCGAGGTGCAGGTGCTGCGGCCCGGCCTGGACGTGATCGCGAAGAAGGGCTACTACCCCATGCCGGAGAATGTGCTGCGCACTGGTGGCACAGGCGGTGCCAACACGACAGTGCCCAGGTAAATCGCTCGGATGCCGCTGCTCTTTGAGGCGAATGCTGTCCTCGGTCTGCTTGCGGCAGCACTATGGGGTGGCGGGGATTTTGCCGGGTCCATTGCGGTCAAGCGCCTTGGCGGCAGCGTGCGTGGAGCGCTGATCGTGGTGGTGGTTGGACACCTGCTCAGCCTGATGCTGGTTGGCTCGCTTGCTGCCGCGCATGGCGATGCCTTTCCTCATGGCGCGCCGCTTGCCTGGGCCATCGGCGGCGGAGCGCTTTCCGGCATTTCGCTTGTTGCCTTTTACATTGCGCTGGCTGACGGACACATGGGTTCTGCCGCTGCCATCAGCGGTCTGCTTTGCGCGGCGGTACCGGCTGTGGTGTCCGGCTTTACGGAAGGCTCACCGGGCTTCCGGCGGCTGCTGGGCTTCGCGTTCGCGGGTGCGGCGATCTGGCTGATTGCGAGTGCCAGCGGGCCGGGTTCCGGCGCGTCCAGGCGGGCGATCGTGCTCTCCACGCTGGGCGGCATCGGGTTTGGCGTCTACTTCGTGTCGCTGAAGTATGCCGGGACAGCGGGCTTGCTGTGGGCCATGGGAACCGCGCGCATCGGCAGCGCTTCGATGGCGGCACTGCTGCTCGGCGTGTTGCTGCTGACGTCCTCTCGGCGGGCCGGTTCGGCTGCAGTCGCGGCCCCGAGCCATGGGCGAACACTCTCGTGGATCGTCGCCGGAGCTGCCATGGACACCGGGGGCAATCTGAGCTTCCTGGCCGCAACGCGTGTGGGCCGCCTTGACGTTGCGGCGGTACTGGCGTCCATCTATCCCGCGTCGACCATTCTGCTCGCAGCCTGGCTGCTGAAGGAACGCACCACGGCGAGGCAGCGCTGGGGCATGGCGCTTGCCTTGGTGGCTGTTGTGTTTGTGACACTATAGCCCTTTGAAGCGCCTATTCCTTCTCTGGGAGGACGTAGGGTTCTCACGGTGTACAGGTGAAGCCGCTGCGCCGCTCGTCTAGAGGCCGGGCTCCTCTATACGGCTATGGCGCTCCGGAGGAAAGCAGGTCCTTCGACTGCGCACTACGTGCTTCGCTCAGGATGACGAATGAGGAGGCTCACGCGAAAACTGTTCCCTGTTCCCTAGGAACCTAAAACTTCAGCGTGGACACATCGAGCGTCGACTTCGGATACTGCAACTTCATGCCATTGAGCGCGTCGGCCAGGATGCCCGAGATGGCCACGTTGCGGAACCACTTGTGGTCGGCCGGGAT
>CAZZVI010000184.1:0-4321 GCA_964657335.1 uncultured Terriglobus sp. | reverse complement strand
TCGTTGATCTGCTCCATATGCTGATGCGCTGTTTTGTTCTTCATCAGACTGTGGACGCGTGGCGACAAGACATCTTCATAGTGCGAGCGGTTGAAGATGCCGATCATGCCGCGGGGAGGCACAGCGGCGTGGCAACGCCACAGGAAGTCGTGGTGCGCCTCAATGGGCGTGGGCACCTTGAACGCAGACACGTCGCAGCCCTGCGGGTTGATGCCCGAGAAGATGTGGCGGATGGTCCCGTCTTTGCCTGCGGTATCCATCCCCTGCAGCACGATCAGCAGGCCACGCTCGGCGCCCGCATACAAGACTTCCTGCAGACTGTCGATCTGCTTCCGGTGCTTGTCCATGGACGCCTTCGCGTCATCAGGATGCTTGAAGCTGCCGGTATCGTCCGTGGCAAGCGCCTTTAGACGAACTTTGCTATTGGGAGGGATCAGGTAGGGTGAGTCGATCTTCAACGGGGACTCGCTCGCTTTCGTGCGGAATGCCCATTCAGATGCTGAAAAGCGGTCGAGCGAAGCTGCCAAGTCCGGCTTGAACTACTTGGTAACCGTTTCCTTTTCCTTGGTCTCAGGCGCCGGAGTCACGACGTGGGCGTCGCTCTTTGCGTCGTCGGTGACACCCTTCAGGCCTTCCTTGAAGCCCTTCAGGCCTTCGCCGAGTCCCTTGCCAAGCTCCGGCAGCTTCTTGCCGCCGAAGAACACGACCACCACAAGGCCGATGATGAGCAGGTGCATGGGCTGGAACAGGTCGTTGAGCATGGAAGCCTCCGGTGAGCCGACTACGGTGGAGCGGGCGCTACGACCCGCATCTCATCCTGCCCATTGTCGCACAAACGGCGCATCGCAATCGCACCGGTGCGGGCGCGCCGCGCGGTATATCTTTAGAGGAGCAGCACCCGTTGCGACCGCCTGAACAACGCGCGTCGCGGCAGGCCTCTGGGTGCCGCACGCAGTGGAGGAACATGCATATCACCCGTCCCCGGCCGGTTCGCGCCGGGCTGCCCTTCCCAGGGCAAAGCACCTTGCCTAAGTCCAGCGCCGTCCTTACTGCAGTCCTTGTCGCTGCCACCGCGCTTGCCGCCGGCGTTGCGCGCGCGCAGGACACCTTTCGCCCTCCGCCACCGGTGACCTACACCGAGAAGTATGAGGTCTTCGGCGGCATCAATTTCCTGAACGGCCAGGCCGGGCAGAATCTGCCGAAGCGCTACAACATGGGCGGAGGCGAGGTGATGGCGACTTACTGGCTGACGCCGAAGTACGGCATTGCCGCCGACGCCCGCTACGACGCAGGCACAACGCCCGTGCTGCCGGGCGCGCAGGCTGTATCGCCCAGCATCCAGACGCGCCCGCTGGTCTCGCAGACCATCGGCATGGGCGGACTGCAGTATCACTGGTTCGGCAACCAGCATGCCGGCGTGAACTTCCATGCTCTTGCGGGCGTGACGCACGGACAGTTCGATCACAGCAATCCCGGATTAAATACAGACGTGTTCGACGGCGTGACGGGACTTTACAGCAATCGCACGTCATTCATGGGAGTCGCAGGCGGGAGTCTCGACTTCAACCGTTCCGCGCACCTGGCCATCCGCATCTCGCCGGAGATTGTCTTTGAACACTTCGGAACCGAGCTTCGGGAGTATGTGTATGTCTCGGGTGGCGTACTTTACCGGTTTGGGGCCCGGTAGCAGTCTTCTTAAAAGCAGAACGCAAAGCGCGCAAAGTACACGCGAAGGACGCAACGGACTTTGCGCACTTCGCGTGAGACTTAGCGTACTTCGCGTTCTGCTTTTTACATTGTCTGCATGAACTCAGCCGAAACAGGGTTCTCATATGGCGAGATATCCCGCGTCACCACGGTGATGCCGCTGGGCGTCACGTGGTACTTCTTGCGATCCTCGTCTGCGTCGTAACCGATGACTGTGCCGTCAGGGATGTGGACATCACGGTCGATGATGGCGCGCCGGATGCGGCAGTGCCGGCCGATGTTGACATGGGTGAAGATCACCGATGAGTCGATGTCCGAGTAGGAGTTCACGCGGACATCCTGTGACAGCACACTCTGCCGGACAGCCGATCCCGAGATGACGCAGCCCGGTGAGACGACCGAGTTGATCGCCATGCCGGTGCGGCCCATTTCGCCGAAGACGAACTTTGCCGGCGGATACTGCGTCGGCCGCGTCCGCATAGGCCAGTCCTTGTCATACAGATTGAAGGTCGGCGAGACCGATGCGATGTCGAGGTTTGCCTCGTAGTATGCGTCCAGCGTTCCCACGTCGCGCCAGTAGAGCGCTTCCTTGCGGTTCTCATCGACGAAGTTGAACGCGGAAACCTTGTACCGGCCGAGCAGCTTGGGCAGGATATTGTGGCCGAAGTCGTGCTTGGAATCCGGGTCTTCGGCGTCTGTCATCAGTTCGGGCAGCAGCACGTCCGTGTTGAAGATGTAGATGCCCATGGAGGCATCCACCTTGTCCGGGTTGAAGGGCGAGCGGACCGTGGTGGTCTTCGGCTTTTCCTGGAAGCCAATGACCTCGCCGCTCGAGCTGACTTCCACAACACCGAAGCCGGCGACTTCATCCGGCTCCACCGGCAGCGTAGCGATGGTGCAGGCCGCTCCGGTCCGGCAGTGCTGTTCCATCATGCGGGCGTAGTTCATCTTGTAGATGTGATCGCCCGAAAGGATGATGACGTGCTTCGGCTCTTCCGAACCGATGGAATAGATGTTCTGGTAGACCGCGTCGGCCGTGCCCTGGTACCAGTTGCGGTTGACGCGTTGCATGGGCGGTAGGATTTCGATGAACTCGCCAAGCTCGCTCGCCACCACCGGCCCCCAACCCTCGCGGATGTGCCGGTTCAGGCTGAGCGCCTTGTACTGGGTCATGATGTAGACCTTGCGCAGGTCGCTGTTGATGCAATTGGACAGGGTGATGTCAATGATGCGGTACTGGCCCGCAAAGGGCACCGCCGGTTTCGCCCGCTCTTTGGTGAGTGGGAACAACCGTTCGCCGGCGCCTCCCGCCAGCAGCACTCCAAGTGTGTCTTTCATGTCAGTCCCCGGGCAACAAAGTCGCTTGCGCCGCGCACGATCGCTGCGGCAACGTCGATAGGATGCTAACAGTTGCGAACGGGAACTCGCCGCCCCACGCACGGGGCGCAACGGTTGCTCTACTCGGCGCCCGGTTCGCTCGCGTCCGCGTCGCTTGCCTCTTCCGGCAGAGAAATGCGCAGAGACTTGAGGAAGCTGACATCGTTGTGCGTGAAAGGCTCGCCGGGGATAGTCTCGTCCGCATCGTCGGCATCCGCCGTCACTTCATTCAGGCCGATGGTGGCCTCAAGCATCAGCAGGACGTCGAAACCTTCTTCGCGAATCTCGCGCACCACGCCGGAGATCTGCTCCGACTCCGAGACGGATTCATGGATGGCCTCGCCCAGCTGACCGATCAGCTCCTTGATGCGTGCGTTGATGCGTTTATCCATGGCCACCTCTCTCCTGCTCGCAATGGGCGTAACTCCCCAGCACCGCTGCGGCCGGTGTCTCTACCTTATCGCACCGCGCACGCGCTTTTTAGACCTGCGTGTGGTGGTCTGCCCAGGCGGTCTCAAGCTGATGCGCCAGTTCCTGCACCGGTTCCACCCGCTTCGGTCCCCAAACAATCCACCCAGCTGCCGCCGCACAAACGCCACCGATCACCAAGAGCCAGCTTTTCATGTTTCCTCTACCGTCTTCTGAAGTCGTTCCCCACAGGAACAGAGCGGTTGGATGCACGCGACCGCCGGACGGTTCACGGGCATGCACGCGCCGTCTCACGACGACCGTAGAATCGGTTCATGGACCGTGTCAGGCTAGGCCGCGTACTGGGCAAAGGAGCCCGCCTGGCCGCGCGCACGGCCATGGAAGCCGTGGATGCCGCATCCGCTCCTTCGCCCCCGCCGCAGACGCAGGCAAGGCCTTCCGCGCAGACACAGCCACGCACCGTTACGGTCGAGACGCCGCGCAGATCAAAGGGCGTCTCGTTCGCCTCAACGCCGCTGCGTCCGGCGCTGCAGGCGGCACGCTCCGGGATCACCGCACCGCTGCGCCGCGCATCGCGCGCCCTGTGGCATGAGCTGACAGGCAGCTTCTTCGCGCTGTTTGCGTTTTCGTTTCTCGTGGGAGTGTGGCACTCGCGGGCGAACACGCTCAGCAGCCTGCCCGCGGACCGGCACCGCTTCTATGGTTTCTGCGCGCTGGCGTTGTTGTTTGGCTATTTCGCGGTCAGCAGCTTTGTGCGAGCGAAGCGGGCTGGCCGCTGAGCAAATCTGTTGCACCAGACCGGTAGGGG
>CAZZVI010000183.1:5687-6913 GCA_964657335.1 uncultured Terriglobus sp. | reverse complement strand
ATCGCGCGCGGCACCGAGGTGCTGGCCGAGGTGGAAGCGCACTATGCCTATGCCAAGTTAGCGGAGGCGCTCGACTGCGTGCGTCCGGTCTTCACTGACGGCAAGCCGCATGGAGAAGATGGCGCGCTTTCGTTGGAGGCAGCGCGACATCCGCTCCTCGATCTGCGCATGCGTGCCGAGAACCCGCTCATGCGCGATGGAGCCGCGCATGAACGGGGCACCCAATCCCGAGGCACATCGCGCATTGTGCCTCTCACGCTCGGCTTGCCAGGCGTCTCAAAGCAGCTCATCATCAGTGGCCCCAATACCGGCGGTAAGACCGTCGCGCTCAAGACCGTGGGCCTGCTGGCGCTGATGGCACAGGCCGGTCTGCCCGTGCCCGCTGCGAGGGCACGCCTGCCGATCTTCTCCGCCGTCTATGCCGACATCGGCGACGCGCAATCGATCGAACGCAATCTCTCCACCTTCTCCGCGCACATCTCGCACGTAAACCAGATCGCGCGCGAGGCGGATGCGCGTTCGCTCGTGCTGCTCGACGAGCTTGGCTCCGCGACCGACCCTGAAGAAGGCGCGGCGCTTGCCGTCGCCATTGCCGAACGCTTCCTCACCATGGGCGCGTGGAGCATGATCACCACCCACCTCACGTCGCTGAAGATCTACGCGGCAAAGCATGGCGGGGGCGTGGTCAACGCGGCCGTCGGCTTCGATGAGCGCACGCTCGCTCCCACCTACGAGCTGCGCATGGGCGTGCCCGGCGCGTCCAGCGGCATCAATATCGCGGAGCGGCTCGGGCTCGATGCCGGCATGATCCGAGCCGCACGCGCCAGCGTCACCACGCAGTCCGCCGACATCGCCCGCTTCCTCGACGACCTGCACACACAACTCACAGCTGTTGCCAAAGAGCGCGCGGACATCCGCACGCGCGAGCAGGCGGTCGAACGCGAACGCCAGCGGCTGGAGACCGAGGGCAGACTGGAGCAGCGGCAGCGCGCCCGCGAACTCGAAGTGAAGCTCGCCTCGCTGATGAAGGAGTTCGAGTTCCAGATGCGCGACAGCATAAAGGGCATGGAAGACAAGACTGCCCAACGCAAGGCATCCGCCGAGGCAGACCGTCGCGTCGCCCGTCTGAAGCGCGAGTTCCAGGAGAGCTTCAACCAGGCCGTTGTCGCGCACGTCTCCGGAGCCGACAGGAAGGACCCGGCGGCCCAGCCGCATGTCGTTCGCAC
>CAZZVI010000183.1:0-5587 GCA_964657335.1 uncultured Terriglobus sp. | reverse complement strand
ACGGGCATGGGCATCCTGCGCCGCACCCTGCGCGACTACCTCAAGCGGCACCCGCACGTGGTCTCTGTCACCGAGCCGCCCTACAACGAAGGCGGACAGGGCGCCACGCTGGTGGAGCTTAAGGCGTAGACCACACCGGCGTCACATACGGCACCACCGTGCATTCCTGGTATCCGCTCGGCTGGTCCCCTGCGAAGGTCAGGTTTGAGGGCCGGTAGAGCGGCGGGGCAGTTTCGGCCGCGCGCAGATACACGCTGTTCGACAGGTGCGCACCCGCCGGTACGGTGCGATGCTTGTAAGGCCCCCACTTGATCAGGCTCCATTCATCATGCATCGGCCCGCTCACATCGACTGCGGGTGGCAGCAGGTACTTGGCCTCGGCATCCGGAGTAAAGGTAACGCCGCACTCCTTGGCCTTCTGCATCATCCATCCCAGGGTGATGTCGGCAAGCTGGCAGTCGACGTAGCTGCCGCCCACATCGCAGTGCACGCCGGTAAACCACACCTGTTCGCATCGCGCATCGTTGTTGCGATAGCTGCCGTCCGGATTGGTCCACAGCGTGGGCTGAAAGGAGGAGCGGCGCTCGTCGATGCTGACCGCGTGGTAGGCGCGCTTGACGCAGTCGCTCAGCGTGGTGTCCAGAAATCCGTACTCCTTCGCGTCAAGCGACTGAAACAACCCGCCGGGAATGCCGAGCGCGCCAACCGTGTCCCACACGCCGACCATGGCGATGTCGACATTCTGCAGACCATAGCGGCCGGTGAGATCCGCCTTGGCGGCCTTGCGCTTGACCGGGTCGGTCTGGCGATAAGCTGCGAAGATCTCGGGCGTGGTGGCATTGGACAGGTTGATGCTGGGCACGCCGAAGCCCGCGATCATGCCTCCCAGGCTGCGCGCCGTGTACGCGCCGCGGCTGAACCCGAAGAGGTAAATGCTGTCGCCCGGATCGTAGACATGCGACAGAAACGAGTACAGGTCCTGGATCTTGTCGAGCAAGCCCTGGCCCGTGGCGCCGCCGGTCAGGTGCTCGATCGGATTGCCCGCCGTACCCACGCCGCTGTCGTAAAACTTCAACTGGTCCGGAAGGTCCGGCACCGCGCAGTACAGTTTCCACACATTGGTGCCGCCGCTGTTATCGGTGACTCCCGGCGGGCTGTTCCACGTACCATCCGCGCACAAAATGATCCTCTTCATGACACCGCCTCCACGTTGTGGGTTGACCCAGAGACGTTACCGCACTTTGTCCAGGAGGAATAGTCCAAAATGCGCGAAGCGTCGCTCCCACACGGAGAGCACCTGGCGCGTTCTATGCTGGAAGCGCTTTCATAAGGAGACGCGCATGCCACGCTGCACGCACACGGACGAAATCAGAGACGTAACACCGAACACCCGCGGTTGCGAAGAGTGCCTTAAGTCCGGCGACACCTGGGTGCACCTGCGCCTGTGCCTGACATGCGGTCACGTCGGCTGCTGCGACAGCTCCAAGAACAAGCACGCAACAAAGCACTTCGCCGCAACGAAGCACCCCATCATGCAATCGCTCGAACGCGGCGAACGCTGGGGGTGGTGTTATGTGGATGAGGTAATGCTGGAGCTGCAGTAAGCGATGAGTCGATTACGTTCCCCGGCGAGCGCGGGCTCGGCACACAGGGAGCTATACTTGTATAGCAAGGAGGCCCCGGATGCTTGCGATTCGACTGCCGTCTGAAGTAGAACGCCGTCTCGACGAACTAGCCAGAAAAACAGGTCGCACCAAGACCTTCTACGCTCGGGAAGCCATCCTGGAACACCTGGAGGACATGGAGGATCTATACCTTGCGGAGCAGCAGACCTCCAGGATACGGGCCGGAAAACTGAAGACCATCCCGATCGAAGAGGTCTTGAAACGCTATGGCATGGCAGGTTGAGTTGACTCCGATGGCGGAGAAGCAACTCGACAAACTCGATCCGCAGATCGCACGCCGCCTTCTTTCCTTCCTTCACGGACGTCTCGCCCAGATGGATGACCCTCGCACGTTAGGACAGGCTTTGCAGGGTTCGGAACTTGGGGAGTTCTGGAAATACCGCGTTGGCGACTACCGCATCATCAGCAGCATTGAAGACCGCAAGCTAACCATTTACGTCATCCGCATCGGTAACCGGCGAGAGGTCTACCGCAGTTGAAAAATGGATCACCGTCTGCGCAAATCCTACGGAGCTTGCCTTGCCCAAATGTATTTCGCTGCTAATGATCCTGGTCTTCTCTGCACGCGGCAGTGTTCCCGCGCAGAAGCCTGTTGAGCCGCCAGCCCTGCACTACGAGGTGGTCTCGATCCACGAGTCCAGGCACGACGCGCCTGGCCTGTTCGCGTTCGTGCAGGGAGACGAACATCAATCTCACATCGCGATCGAGAACTACAGCTATGCCAGCCTCATCGTCAAGGCGTTCGGTATCAGGTTCTGGCAGTTAGAGAAGTTGCCGGCGTCCGTAAAGGAACAGACCCTGTTCAATCTTCAACTGAGTTCAGGTGAGGACACCGACGCCGCGCTGAAGGCAATGAGCGACGACGAAGCGTCCGAGGCGCATGAGCGCATGCTCCAGGAGGTGCTTGTCGAGCGCTTCGGCCTGAAGTACCACTGGATGACACGGTCGATGCCGGCTTACGTGCTGGTCGCAGGCAAGCAGCCGAAATTGCACAGGTCTGCCGTGAAGCCCCCTTTGGCCGGAGAGAAGCGCAGGCTGAATCGGGATGACCCGAACTCGCCCTGGTTGGAGAGCCGTTGCGGAGCGGAGGGCTGCAGCGTGGAGCTTCGGGGCTTCTCGACAGGTTGGATCGCCAATACACTGAGTGTGAATCTGCAGGGGCCGGTCGTCGATAGATCAGGGCTGGCAGGCCTGTGGGACTTCAAGCTTGAGTACGCTTCATCCATGGCCGGGACGTCCCCGACGGACGAGAACAGGTATCCGCCGATCGAAGCTGCAGTCGTTAGTCAACTGGGTCTGAGGGTCGAGCGGGGTAAAGCGCCGATAAGAATGCTCGTCGTCGACCACCTCGAACCTCCTACATCCAACTAAGAGGTAGCGCTCCGACAACAACCGTTTTGTCAGCAGCTGATGCCTGGACGCTTACAGGCAGATCCTCCACTGAAACAGACGACTACAACATCAACAGCAGCACCTTGCCACCCGCTCCACCTTTCTCCGCAAACTCCTGCGCCTCCGCCGCTTCGCGCAGATCGAAGCGGCGTGCGATCGGCAGAAGGAACTTGCCGTCGCGAAAGTCGTCGGCGAACTCGCGCACCTTGCTTGGGTCGGGATGGGCGCGGTGACGGACGAGCCGGATGTCCGGGTGCAGCGCAGCGTCCGGTGGAGGCGTCACCACCGTGCCGCAGACGCCGCCCTCTTTCAGGTGGATGAGCAGCGGCGTGGTGACCTTGCCGCCGAGCGTGTCGGCGATGGCATCGAAGCGGCCGAGGTTGTTCACCGCGTCTTCGTCATCGAGCGCAACGGCGGCGACGCCAAGCTCCTTCGCCTGCTCCAGGCTCGCCTTTCGCACGCCTGCGATGACGGTCGCTCCCAGCTTCTTCGCGGTGTGCACCGCGGCACGGCCCACGCTGCCTAGCGCTCCCGTCACCAGCACGGACTGGCCCTTCTGCAAGCCGCATGCCTCGCGTATCAGTTGATCGCCGGTCAGCGCGATCAGCGGGATCGCGGCGGCGTCGACGATGTCCACGCCGTCGGGGATGTGCGTGAGTTCGTTGCCCTTGACCACCACGAGCGTTGCGTAGGTGCCGGGGGTAAACGCCATCACGCGCTCGCCCACAGCGACGCCGCGCACGTTCTCGCCTACCGCCCGTACCAGGCCGCTGACATCGCGCCCAAGGATGCCGGGAAACGTGACGGGGAAGCGCTCTTTCGCCTCGCCCGAGCGCATCTTCCAATCGACGGGATTGATGCTCGTAGCGGCCGCGGCCACCAGCACATCATCCGGGCCGATCTCAGGGTCGGGCACGTCTTCTTCATACTTCAGGTTCTTCGGCGGACCGTACTCATACAAACGCACTGCATGCATCGCAAACACCTCGTCAGGCCTTCAGATGCGTAGAAGCGCGCAGGCGACCCAGAACCGTGGATGCCAGGCGCACACCCGACACATGCATCACAACGGACCTGTCATTTCGACCGGAGCAGGACAGTTCTATGGTCCTGCGCAGTGGAGAAACCTGCTTTCGATGCCGTCCCACAGCAGGTCTCCCCACTACGCTGCGCTCCGGTCGAGATGACAGGTTTGTAAGTCGCCTGAGTTGCGTTTAACCACGGCAGGCAAGGTTACTCCAGCCGCATGCCGCTCGGAGCTGCCAGCGTCGCGTAACTCACCGCGCCAAGCAGCGTGACACCCGCACACACCGCAAAGGCGAGCGTGAACGACGCCGTGCGATCCACGATGGCTCCCGTAAGCACCGGGGCGACGGAGGCGATGAGAAAGCTGGCAAAGTTCTGCAGCGCCCCCAGCGAAGCCACGTACCCGCGCGGGCTGACCGCCTGCACATATCCCCACCCCGACGTCCCGGCGAACTGGATGAAGAAGAACGCAAAGCTGATACCCGCAACCGCCTCTCCCGTGGTCTGGCAGCGTGCCACTACCAGCGTGCATGCGGCAGAGAGCAGCATGCCTGTCACCAGTTGCACGCGATGCACCGTGGCGATGCTCGCGCCACGCCGCGCAAACCAATCCACTGAGAAGCCACTGCACAACATGCCGAACGCGCCCGCAAGAAACGGGATGGCGGCCAGCCAGCCGCTCTTCGCCAGCGACATGTGGCGCTCAGTCTGCAGGTAGCCCGGGAGCCACGAGATGTACAGCCACGCGGTGTAGTTGATGCCGCCAAAGCCCAGCATCATGCCCCACGTCGTGCGCTGCCGAAGCAGGTTGCGAAGCACGTTCCTCGGAGGCGGCCCGGCATGCTCCTCGCTGTACACCGTGCTGCCGCGGCTGCGGTGCAGCAGATACCACAGCAGCGCAACCGGCAGGCCGGCCGCGCCCAGCAGCATGAACATGGCTCGCCAGCCGGTGCGGATCATCAGCATGGTGAGCACCGGCGGAGCGATGGCCAGGCCGAAGGTCTGCGAGCTGCTCATCAGCGCTGTGGCGCGGCCGCGGGTGCGGCTGCTGAACCACTCGCGCACGCTGCGCACACCGGTCGGATAGAACGGCGCCTCGCCCATGCCAAGCAGCACGCGAAACACGAGGAACATGGGAAAGCTGGTCACCAGCCCCGTCAGCAGCTGCGCGCTCGACCAGATGCCGAGCCCCATGCTGAGAATCGATCGCGTGGTCAGCCGGTCCAGCAGGCCGATTAGCGGCAGTTGCGAGATGCCGTAGGCCAGCGAAAACGCCGATAACAGCCAGCCCATCTGCGTCGCGGAAAGGTGCAGCTCCGCTCGCACCGTGGTGTTGGCAACGGAAAGCGAGGAGCGGTCAAAGAAGTTGACCAGCCCCGCCAGAAACAGCAGTGACAGCGTCACGGCCTGGTGCCCGCGCAGGCTGCGTTCGTGTGTAGCGGATGGGTTCAGTATCTGCCTCTTGGAGGCAGCGTAAACCATTG
>CAZZVI010000182.1:5040-6987 GCA_964657335.1 uncultured Terriglobus sp. | reverse complement strand
TCGCGGAAGTATTCCGCGATGGTGAGGGCGGTCAGCGCGACGCGCAGACGCGCTCCTGGCGGCTCGGTCATCTGGCCGTAGATGAGCGCGGCCTTGGACTTGCGCCAGTCATGCGGATCGATGACGCCCGACTCCTGGAATTCCATCCAGAGGTCGTTGCCTTCACGGGTACGCTCGCCGACGCCGGCGAACACCGAGAAGCCGCCGTGCTGCATGGCGACGTTGTTGATCAGCTCCTGGATGAGCACGGTCTTGCCCACGCCGGCGCCGCCGAACAGGCCGATCTTGCCGCCCTTGAGGAACGGCTGGATCAGGTCGACGACCTTGATGCCGGTCTCGAACATCTCTTCGCTGGTGGACTGCTCGTCGAACGCGGGCGCCTGCCGGTGGATGGGCATGCGCTTGTCCGTCTGGACGGGGCCGAGCTCGTCGACCGGCTCGCCGATGACGTTGAGCACGCGGCCGAGGGTCTCTTTGCCGACGGGCACCATGATGGGGCCGCCGGTGTCGATGACCTTCATGCCGCGGACCATGCCTTCGGTCGCTTCCATGGCGACGCAGCGCACACGGCCCTCGCCAAGGTGCTGCTGCACCTCCACGACGACGTTCAGCGGGTTGGGAATGTCAAAGCCTTCCGACACGATGCGCAGCGCCGAATAGATTGGCGGCATGTGCTTCTCGTCGAACTGAATATCAACGGCCGGGCCGCTGATCTGGATTACTTTACCGATGTTCTCTGCCATAAACTCTCTTCTATTCCTAGCTCGCCTTCGCAAGACCTGGATGAACTTCCAATGTGCGCAAAACTTCCATGTCTACCGGAATCAGTTCTGCCGATTCGTGATCCGCGGAAGGCACAGGCTCACCGCTCCGCTGCAGTTCATCGATGTAGATGGCGATCCCCTCGCGCATCAATTGACGAACTTCGTCGATGGTCGAACCGACCGCGATGCAGCCGGGAAGATCCGGCGCGTAGGCCCCGTATCCTGTCGAAGATTTTTCGTAGAGCACGAGATAGCTTTTGCTCGCCTTCATCGTAAACCCGCCTGTCCCAAAGCACTCTTCAGTGTGCCGGGCGGAACCTCATCACCGGCATGTCCCGGAACCACCACGATTCCTGGTTTTGCGTCGTGCTTGAAAATTCTGTGACTACCCGTCGTCCTTACCAGAAACCAGCCGTCCTTCTCAATCATACGGATCAAGTCCCGTACCTTCATCAGAGAGCTGCTGCTCCGCTCACAATCTCAATAATTTCCGTCGTGATGGCTGCCTGGCGCACGCGGTTCATGGTCAGTGTCAGCTTGTCGATCATGTCGCTTGCATTGCTGCTGGCGGCGTCCATTGCCGTCATGCGCGAAGCGTGTTCGCTGGCGACCGACTCCAGCAACGCGTGGTAAATCTGCGTGGTGACGTAGCGCGGCAGCAGGTGCTTGAAGAGCTTTGCAGGGTCCTGGTCGTAGATGTAATCGACGTCGGCCGTGCCGAACTTCTTGGCTTCCTCTTCCATCGCGGAGTCTTCCGGCGTGTTGATGGAAATGCCGGCGGACGCGGCGGCGTGTGCGGCGGCTTCCTTCTGCTCTTCCGTCATCTCTTCGGCGGCGGTGATTTCCTGCGAACCGAGCTTGCGGATGGGCAGCAGCTTTTCGACGACGACTCGCTGCGCGATGACCGACTTAAACTCGTTGTAGACGACGTAGACGGAATCGATCTCGCCGCGCTCGTAGCGGTCGATGATGGAGTGGGCGGCCTTGTCCACGTCAGGAAAGCTAAGCTTCGCCAGCAGAGCGGAGAGGTCGTGGGTTACTTCGACCGGCTGCTTGCGCTCGCGCACGTCCTCGATGTGATGCGAAAGGTCGTTGTCGTACACCTGGTCCACGTGCTTCCAGGCGGCATCAGGGTAGCGACGACGAAACATATCGCGAGCCTTGCGGCCGACTGTTTCGACGT
>CAZZVI010000182.1:0-4940 GCA_964657335.1 uncultured Terriglobus sp. | reverse complement strand
TCAGGGTAGCGACGACGAAACATATCGCGAGCCTTGCGGCCGACTGTTTCGACGTCGATGTTCTGCTCGCCGGAACGCGGGTCGTTCTCAGTCGGCGTGTGCGGCTGGCGGCGGTAGTCGATGAACTTCTGCGCGGCCTTGCCGATGTTCGAGTTGAACGCACCTGCGAAGCCCTTGTCGCCGGCGACGACGAGGATGAGCACGTTCTTCTCTTCGCGCTCGACCAGCAGCGGGTGCATAATGTCGACGCCTTCGCCGCCGTACAGGTCGGCGCGGCGGACGAGCGATTGCAGCACGTTCGCCAGCATCTGCGCATAGGGCCGCGCCTGCATGGCACGCTCCTGCGCGCGGCGCAGCTTGGCAGCCGAGACCATCTTCATGGCCTTGGTGATCTGCCGCGTGTTTTTTACGGAGCGGATGCGCCGCTTGAGATCGAGTACGTTTGCCATCTATACCGTCGTCTACTTCTTACTTTTGAGCATTGCCGCCACATCAAGCGGTGCCAAGTGAGTTCCTGAGTGCGCCACCATCGGCTGTTGCAAGGCTGCGTCCCACTGATCCAACCTGTGATTCAGACGCTTAAACCAGTAACGATCATGAAGCACGCCAGCGATTGACGCCACTGTTGGCAGAAACCAGATTGCGACCGCCCATTCATTCACGTTTGCCATCTGCCTCTATGCCGTCGCCAGCACCGGCTTATTCTCGTTCAGACCGGCCTTGAAGCCGCCCTTGTAGTCGTTGATTGCGTCCGTCAGGCGCTTGGTGATGTCGTCGTCGAGCGCCTTCTTGCTCATGATGTCATCGAGGATCTGCTTGCCGGTCGAGGCCATGTACTCGTGGAAGCCGTGCTCGAATGCCTGCACCTGCTTCACATCGATGTCGTCGAGCAGGCCCTTGGTGCCGGCGAAGACGATGGACACCTGCTGCGCGGCGGTCAGCGGCTGGAACTGCGGCTGCTTCAGGATTTCGACCAGGCGCGCGCCGCGGTTAAGCTGCTTCTGCGTGGCCGGGTCGAGGTCCGAACCGAACTGCGCGAAGGCGGCAAGCTCGCGATACTGCGCGAGGTCAAGCTTCAGCGTTGCGCCGACCTGCTTCGTCGCCTTCATGGCGGCGGCGAAGCCCACACGGGAGACCGACAGGCCGACGTTTACGGCGGGACGAATGCCCGAGTTGAACAGATCGGTTTCCACGAAGATCTGGCCGTCGGTGATCGAGATCACGTTGGTCGGAATGTATGCGGAGACGTCGCCGGCCTGCGTCTCGATGATCGGCAGGGCCGTTAGCGAGCCGCCGCCGAGCTTGTCGGAGACACGCGACGAACGCTCGAGCAGGCGCGAGTGGAGATAGAACACGTCGCCCGGATACGCTTCGCGGCCCGGCGGGCGGCGCAGCAGCAGCGAAATTTCGCGGTAGGCCGCGGCGTGCTTGGACAAATCGTCGTAAATGATGAGGGCGTGCTTGCCGCTGTCCCGGAAGTACTCGCCCATCGCCGTGGCGGCGTACGGAGCGATGTAGGACATCGGCGCCGGCTCGGACGCGGTGGCGGCGACGACGATGGTGTAGGCCATCGCGCCGTACTGCTCCAGCGTCTGCACGATCTGCGCGACGGACGAGCGCTTCTGGCCGACCGCGCAGTAGATGCAGATCAGGTTGTTTTTCGCCGAGTTGATGATGGCATCGAGCGCGATGGCGGTCTTGCCGGTCTGGCGATCGCCGATGAGCAGTTCGCGCTGGCCGCGTCCGATCGGGATCATGGTGTCGATGGCCTTGATACCGGTCGCCATGGACTCGGTGACGGACTTACGGTCGATGACGCCGGGCGCGAGTCGCTCAACGGGCAGCGTGTGCGGCGTGTCGATGGGGCCCTTGTCGTCGATGGGCTGGCCCAGCGCGTTGACCACGCGGCCGATCAGCGCTTCACCCACGGGAACGGACATGATCTTGCCGGTGCGCTTGACGGTGTCGCCTTCGCTGATCTCGGTGTAATCACCCAGCAGAACGGCGCCGACCTGGTCTTCATCCAGGTTCATGGCGAGGCCGCTCACGCCCTTGGGAAACTCGATCAGCTCGCCCGCCATGACCTTGTCGAGACCGTGAATGCGCGCGATACCGTCGCCCAGCGAGATGATGGTGCCGACTTCGTCGACGGAGATCTTCTGCTCGTAATTCTCAATCTGCTGACGCAGCAGTTCTGTAATTTCGTCTGCCTTGAGCTGTGCCATGTGCCCCTTTTCTATCCTGTTGCGCTCACACCGTTGCGGCGCGTTCCAAATCTCAAAACTGTTGCGCGAACTGCTGCGCTAAACACCCGCGAGGTGCTGCTTCATCCCCTGCAACTGCGCGCGAACCGAACCATCGTACACGCGCGAACCCAGCCGGATCACCGCGCCGCCAAGCAGCGCCGCATCTTCACTCCACTGCACGCGGACCTTGGTGCCGGCCAGCTCGCCCGCCTTGCCCTGCAGCAGGTTGCGCTCATCGTCCGACAGCGGCTTGGCAGAGACAATCTCGACTTCGCGGATGCCGTTCGCCTCGTCGGCAAGCGTGCTGTACTCCTCGAGGATCTCGCCGAGAAAGTGCAGGCGGTCATGATCCATCAAGACCGCGATGAAGTTGCGGACCGTCTTCTCAATCCCGATGCGCGAACCGATGGCGTCCAGCACCTTCAGCTTGTCGGCCTGCGGCAGCGAGGGGTTTAGAAGAAACTCGCGCAGTTCGCGGCTGTCATCGAAGGTCTTGCCGAAGTCGGCAAGCTGTGTCCGCACCGCGTCCACATTCAAATTTTGTGCAACGGCTACCTGCTGGAAGGCGCGCGCGTAACGAAGGGTAAAGGTCGCCATCTAGTTGCGGCTCCCTTCCGCGCCGAGCCTGCCGGCAAAGTTTTCAATCAGAACGCGGTCATCTTCCGGCGTGATCTGCAGTTGCGCCGCGGCGCGGTCCACCGCGATCTCCGCAGCGTAGGCGCGAAGCGAGCGCTGCGCGGCGGCGGAGGCGGCAGCGATCTCCTGCTCGGCTGCCTGCAGAATGCGGGCTTTCTCTTCTTCGCCCTGCGCGTGCAGGCGCTGTTCTTCTT
Organism: uncultured Terriglobus sp.; assembly: GCA_964657335.1. GTDB lineage: Bacteria > Acidobacteriota > Terriglobia > Terriglobales > Acidobacteriaceae > Terriglobus. The sequence continues at coordinate 1,864 of CAZZVI010000182.1, read as the reverse complement.
CGGCGGCGGCGCGATCGCTGTCGGCGCGAAGAGCGGCAATCTCACCGTCGAGCTTGCCCAGCCGCGCTTCCACGGCGGTCAGGCGGGCACGAGCCTCTTCGGTGGCGATACGCGCTTCGACGATGTTTTTCTGGATGTTCTCGGTACGTCCGCGAAACGCCTTCGGCAGCGCCTTTGCCAGCGCGTAGAGCACCGCGGCAGCCAGCACCAGGAAGTTGAGCCAGTTGAAGACAAGCACGGAAGTCTCGGGCTTCATACCAGCCATGCCGCCGAGCTTCACGACCGAGGGCGATGGCTTCTTCAGCTCTTCCGTGGGATCGCCCTTCTCAGAAGCCGTGTTGGCTTCGGGTTCCGAACGGTCTCCCGATGCGATTGAGGACGATGCGGCCTGCGCCGTACCTGCGGGCTTTGGCTGTGCGACCAGAACGGGCGAAATACTGAAGAACGTAAGGGAAAACAGCAGGGCGATCTTCGAACGCGTCACTGAGCCGCTCCCGTTCCCGCGCGATGCGGCAGGATGGCCGCCAACACGCTTTGCGTCAGGGACGCCGCACCGGCTTCGATCTGTGCCCTGGCTTCGGCGCCGGAGCGCTCGACGGCCTCGCGCGCGACCGTGATGCGGTGCTGCGCTGCGGCCCGGGTCTCAGTCAGCACCTTGTCACGGGCGTCGGCCGCAGCCTTCTGCCGTGCGGCACGGGCGGCGAAGATCTCGGCGCGCGCATCGCGGAGGCGTGTCTCATATTCCGCGGTCTTCGCCTCTGCCGAGGCGATCGCAGCCTTTGCTTCGTCCATTGCTCCACCGGTGCGGCCGTGCCGGTCGGCAAGTACCTTCGCGAGCGGCTTGCGGACCAGAAGGGCGTACGCCGCCAGCAGCAGAAGGAAGAAGATCACAGTCGGCACAGAGCCGAGCACAAGATCGCCAAGTTGATTCAGAATGTCTTGCATTGAGGACCAGGGGCTCCGCCGAAGAGCCACACACCGGAACCGCGCAACGCCGAAGCGCATCGCAGAGGAGTGGCAAAGAGGACACGAGCAACCCCTTTGTTATACCAACCGTAGCCCGTTCCGGTCAATGAAACGGCCCCTGCGCGGGCGGTTAGCATACGCGACTCTCCGCGCCTTTCCAATGCCTTACAGCAGGAAGAACGCTTCGGGAAAATGTGCTTCGCTGTGGGTGCAGATTCCCGTTTCTGGGAACGTCAGATCGCGTCGGCAGTCGTTTTCTGGTTGACCGCGCCATGGCAAGGAGTAGCCTGAAGTCACTCCTAGACCCGTTCCAGGGTCAGTCAGGCCGCCGGCGTAGGGACTCTTCCACTCCCCTCGCCCGCGGCCTGAACTATGTCCGGAGCAATCTCATCCGCAGCGTTAGTGTGCCGGTACCATGACCGCGCCCTCGTCCACCTTCGGAATACCGAAGTGGCCGCCGAGGTGAAGCAGATCCAGCGGGCGCAGCACGCAGTCCACCGCGATGACGCTCATGTTGCGGTCGCCACGCGTGAGCACCGTGACGTTGCTGATGTTGGGCCCGTCGAAGTGCAGCCACATGTCCGTCATGTTGCCGGAGCCCTTCGCGGTGGCGTTCACCAGGTGCTTCCATCCCGCCCCGCGCAACTGGCCGTCAATCATGGCAAGCGCGCCGGGATCGTAGCGTGCGAAGTCGCGTGAACGATAGTTACGGACGGTGATGCTGTTGAGTCCCGCCACGACACGGCGGGTCGCGGGATCGCTGCCGCCGAAGAAGCCGTCCGCCGCCTGCAGCATCGATCGATCGAAGGTGAAGGACGATTGCGAGTAGCCGCTCGTCATGACGGCGTCAAAGTTCAGCCCGGCCGCGGGAGCAACATAGCCTGCCGCGGGAGCACCG
>CAZZVI010000181.1:0-7043 GCA_964657335.1 uncultured Terriglobus sp. | reverse complement strand
TTCGTGATGACCCCGAACACACGTTGCAGATTGCCGCCCCAGAACTTCGCAATCCGTGCCTCGGAGTAGCCTCGTCGTAGCATCGCGTCCGTGATCATGGGCAAGTCACGCACATCGCGCATGCCGCGTGCCAGGGTCGGGCCGCCGTCGAAGTCCGAGCCGAGCGCGACATGATCTTCGCCCACAAGCCGAATGGCCTGGTCGATCGCTCCGACCCAGTCGTCGACAGCCATCATGACGTCGTCAGGTACATTCGCCCCAAGCATTGGAAAGCCCGGTGCAACCAGCGCATCCACTTCGTAGATGCTCTTGCCCTTGACCGCTTCCGGAATGCTCGTCGTATCCCAGAAGGTCTTGCGCCGATGCTCGGTTATGTACCTGTACTCGCGCGGATAGCTGAACTCGCTGCCAATCTGAAACCCCATCACCCCGCCGCTCGCAGCCAGCTTCTCCAGCAGGCGGTCCGGCATGTTGCGAGGGATGTCGTTGACGCGCCGCAGCCCATGGTGCGTCGCAATCACCGGCACCTGGCTGACCTCGATCGCCTGCGCGATCGCTTCATCGGACGCATGGGACACGTTGACCACCATGCCAAGGCGGTTCATCTCCGCGATGACTTTGCGCCCATGCTCGTTCAGGCCGTTCCACCGCGGTGGCGAGCAGCACGAGTCGGCGTAGTTTTGGTCCCAGTTATGAGCTGAGAGCTGGGCCGATTGCAGTCCCATGGCGTGCACTTCACGCAGCACGCCTAGGTCGCCATCGAGATCGTAGCTGCCCTCAAGATCGAGGACCGCGGCCATTTTGCCGTCGGCACGGATGCGCTGCACGTCAGCGGGATCTCGTGCGCATTCCACCAGCTTCTCGTTGGTTTTGAGCTGCTCCATCGCGTGATTGATGCGTCTCAAAGTCTGTTTCGTCTCACACCGGCCGGGGTAGTATTCCTCCGGAACATACACCGAAAGAAAGAACGCACCGACACCGCCTTCGCGCGCACGCACCAGGTCCCACTGGCCCTCTGTTGTTGCGATGCCCATGCTGCCGCCGTGATAGAACTCGCGGTCCAGCGCATGGACATGGCCGTCAAAGACAAACATGCGGCTGTGCATCTCACGAGCCTTTGCCGAAACCACCGGAGCCGCGGCTGCTTCCGCGACGGCAATACCAGGCAACGCACTCCCAAGCGCAACAAGCGGCATGACTGCAAGCAGATGCCGTCGTGTCAACGTTGAAGCGGTGTTCTTCGTCACCCGCGTAGTGTATGTCCTTTGGCCCGCAGGGACGAGCAATCTGCCCGCCAGCAGCCTTGTGGCGGCAGAGTCCGGCCTCGCGAGCGTTACGGCGCAGCTACTCGGACCGCTAGGCTCAGCGTGTCGCCTGCAGTGCAAGCACGGCAAAGCCGGTTGCGGAATCACTCATGAACAGCGCTGCATCGCTCTCCGGCGGACGATTCTTGTTCAGCGACGAAGCCTTCCACATGCCGGTGGCATCCTGGTTCGCGATCAGCCATGCGACGCCGTGCTGGATCTGCGGAGCCTTGTTGCGCAGACCAGCGGACTTCAACGCGAGAATGCTTATGCCAGTCGCATAGCCGTCAGTCTTGGCGTCGAGCGGTGTGTTGTCCCGGCGTTTCCATGTGCCCAGCGACGCCATGCTCCAGCCGCCATCGGCTTCCTGGTGGCTCTCGAGCTCCGTCACCAGCGCCGTCTTCTGCTCCTTCGTCAGGAGGCCCGGGAAGCGAGCGGACGACCAAAGCAACAGAGTCTTGTTCAGCAGCGGCTGAGCGTCATAGTTCTTCTGCAGATACCCGCGCAGCAGACTCAGGTTTGCTTGAATCTCCGGAGACTTCTTGTAGCTGTCCGGCGTGTATCCCACCGCTAGCGTAGCGAGCGTGGCTCCGTAGAAGGCGGAGGTATCGCCCTCCCAAGGCGCGTAATGGAAGTTCAACCACTCCCATCCGCCAGCGGAGTCACCATCTTGGAATTGCAGAGCCCACATGTTGTTGAAGGCGACCCTGGTGGTAGGGCTCATCGTTCCGGTTTCCGAATCATAGCGTGCAAGGATCAGCGCGTTGAGCACGGCCTCAGCCACACGCGACTCGACCGGTTTGCGCGGACCGGACTTCTCCCCGTAAAAGGGTTCCATCTCGCTCCAGTTGTTCACGCGCTTGGTCACATAGCCGAGCATCTCCTGCTCCGGCTGCGCTTCCGTCTTGACGCTCATCATCTCCCGCAGGCTTGACCGGGCCATGGCATACGGCAGCGCCGTGTGGCACGAGACGCACGCAGTGTCATGGTCACGCTTCGCCTTGGGCCAGTTCATCCACCAGGTCTGGCGCGCATCCATGTGGTTCGCTGCGGCAGTGGTGTCCCACGTGGTCGCGGCGGCAACCGGCGGCGCCAGGCGAAGCATTCCCGCCACCAGCAGACCACATCCAGTGAAAAGGACGAGCAGCGACAGGCTACGGCGCACCACGATCATAGGCACTCCTCAGGAGCGATGTAGAAAGCGCAAAGAACCAGGTTCTGAAAGGTTGCGAGCATCTCCGATTTACCGGCGTGTCAACCACCCGGGGCCGAGCACCTAGAGGCTTCGCTCATTGCAACCGTATCACCCGCGAAGGTGTCTTTCCCAGAACAATTTGCATGGCAATACGAGAGCACGTCCCGAAAATGGTTGCAAAGCCGACGCTCGGAGCGAGAGGAGGCCGGTCTTAGCGGACAGATTCACGACCACTTCAATTAATTAGTTTTGCTAACGAATCAGTTTCCAAGCACTTGCAGTGATCCGCGAGGAAAATTTGTCATTCCCTGTTGACACCGCACAGCATCGACGTTATTTTTCAAGTCAGATACCCCAAGAACTCTGAGCACCACAAGCGGCACTGTCCCAACAGCTTTGTTGGCTCACGACAGACCGTTCCCGTTGCAGCCGCGGCTCTGCGGCTGTGCAAGCTATGCCCTTTCCGATGCCGCCGTCTCACCGCATTCTCTGAACTGTTGAAGACCGAACAATCCGAAGCTCCTGGCCGCCCTAACCCCTTCAAGATGAGGTTGACGATGCTTAGTTTTTGCTTGGCGAAGTTACTCGGTACCCGGAACAGCTCACGGGCAACGCGAACCGCAGCGCTTCTTCTGTGCCTTCTGCTGCCGTCGGGCGTCCTGTTCGCGCAGTCCACCTCCGGTTCGTTCCTGGGCACGGTCAAGGATCAGACCGGCTCCGTCATCGCGGACGCCAAAGTGACTCTGACCAACCAGGACACGGGAGCCGTTGTAAGCACCGTCAGCAACAAGAACGGCCAGTATGAATTCTTGAACGTGGAGCCTGGCAACTACAACATCGATATTGAATCGGACGGCTTCACCAAGCTGTCGTTCACCAAGTTGACCCTGCTCTCCCGCGATACGCAGCGCCTGGACGGCGTACTGGCGGTCGGCGGCAGCAACGTCTCGGTGACCGTACAGGCCGCCGCGGCCGTCATCAACACCGACACGCAGGACATTTCGCAGACCCGCACCGGCGTCGAGCTGACCACGCTGCCGATCGCAATTGCGTCCATTCAGGCCGGGTCCACAAGCCCCTATTCGACATTGCAGTCGCAAGCCGGCGTACAAGTCGACTCCAGCGGAAACCTGAACGTCGCGGGATCGACCGCTGCAATGATGAACGTTTCGGTGGACGGCATCAGCACCATGAACGTTACCTCGAGCAACGTTGCAACGGAGATGTTCCCGTCGTTCAACTCCATTGAAGAGATCCGGGTAAGTGAAAACGCCAACGCTGCCGAATTTGGCGGGACCACGGATATTACAACCGTATCCAAGGGCGGCACCAACAACGCTCACGGCGGAGTCTTTGATAACTACCAGTCCAAGGGCTTCAATTCCAACAGCCCGTTCACGCCCAACAACAAGGCCAACCTCGTCCTGAACGATTTCGGAGCTTTTTACGGCGGCCCGGTTATCGTCCCGTATCTCTACAGCGGACGCGACAAGACGTTCTACTTTCTAAGCTATGAAGGCCTGCGCCTTCCCCAGCAGACCAACGCCATTCTCAGTGTTCCGACAGCCGCAGAGCGGGTCGGCGATTTCTCAGCCTTCACCAAGCAGCTCTATCATCCGGATGGAGTAACACCGTGGGCCGGCAACCAGATTCCCGTCTCGCAGTGGAACGCGACGTCGGCCTACCTGCTGAACCGCTACTATCCCGCACCCAACTATGGTGCAGCAGGCGCGCTCACGAACAACTACAGCGCAAACATTGCCACGCCGATTGGCTCGGACCAGGGCGATGCTCGCATCGATCAGCAGATCACCCCGCGGCAGTCCGCGTACGCCCGCTACAGCTATAAGCAGCGCTCGGTGCAGGGCCTGCTCAACAGCGGTCTTGGAGGCACTTACTCGACGCCGCAGAAGAATACCAGCGTGACGGGTGCTTATAACTACGTTTTGACTCCGACCCTGCTGAACGAGTTTCGTGCCGGTCTGAGCAAGTACATCACCAACACAAGTTTCGCATCGAACTCCGCAGTCATCGGGGCCGCGGGAATCCAGGGTATTCCTGATCTTCTGCCCACTTCGATAGCGGCAGAGCCTTCGCTTACCATTACCGGACTGACCTCTGTGAGTCAGAGTAACTCGCCCAGCAGCAGCAACACCTATGAGTTCACCGACAGCCTGACCTGGGTTCGGGGAAAACATAACCTGAAGATCGGCGCGGACTATCGCCGCCTGTATGCGTTCGCCGGCAACGTGTTTTCAACCTCTCGCCTGGGCGGCTACACCTTTAACGGCACCAGCGGCCCGGGCAAAGCTATCATCAACGGCAACATCGCCGGATCCCAGGTCGCTTCGTTTGTGCTGGGTGTGCCCGACACGACGAAGGTCACGGACGTATCCCAGCCGAACCAGAATGGCCGGGGAAACGCATACGCCTTCTTCATGCAGGACTCGTGGAAGATCACGAACTCACTGACACTGAGCTACGGCCTGCGGTATGAGTACCATCCGCCGTTCACGGACAAATACGACAACGTCGCGAACTTCCTGCCGGACTACATCTCCACCGTGAATGGAGCGACCGTTCGCGGCGCGGTAGATGTGCCGAGCCAGTATGCCCTCAGCCACAATGTGCTGCCCCAGTTTCAGAACGAGGTCGCGCCGTATCCGATTCTGACCGCCGCGCAGGCAGGCGAGCCATACCAGTTGACGCGCCCGACGAAGACCGACTTCGCTCCCCGCCTGGGCTTCGCTTGGCGTCCGCTGCACAACGACAACACGGTGATCCGCGGCGGTCTGGGCCAGTTCATCGTCCCCGTTCTGGGTCAGGAGATTGACGCAGGCTGGGCGGTGAGCGCCAGCGCCGTGGCAAACTACACAAACACCTACCAGTCGGGTACCACAACGCCCGTTCTGTCGTTCCCAACGCCCTTCAACACGACTCCCGCAACCGTCGCAGCGTTGTACTTCGATCTGGGCCAGACGACACACTACAAAGACCCCACGATGCAACAGTGGAACCTGACAATGGAGCAGGCCGTCGGCTTCCGCACCGGCGTAAGCATCAGCTACATGGGCAACCATGCGCAGAAGCTGAACGGTTCACCCAACATTAACCAAATCCCGTACCACGCGATTGCTCCTGCAACAGCCACGACCGCAGCGCCTACGCCACCGCAGTCGCAGGAACCCTATCCCTACCTCGGCGAGATCACTGCGATTGAGAACGTCGTGCAAACCAACTACAACGCGCTCACGGTGGAAGCAAAGCATCGCATGACCAGCGGGCTGCAGTTCAATACCAGCTACACCTTTGCCCGCAACCTGTCGAACAACACCATCAGCAACTGGTACAACCTGCTGCAGGATTACGGCAACGTTCCCAACTCCACACGCCGTCACCGCTTTCTTGCGTCTGCCCTCTACAATCTGCCGTTCGGGCACAATCAGATGTTCCTTGGCAACTCCAACTTCGTCGTGAACAAGCTTGTGGCGAACTGGAGCATGAGCGGCTTCTACATCGGCCAGAGCGGCGACTTCCTGACTCCCTCGCAATCGTCGAGCCAGGGCGATCCTACCGGCTCGGCCAACTTCGCGGGCTATGGTGCCGGCTCTACGATCCGCCCGGACCGCGTGGTCGGTGTGTCGCCGTATTCCGGAACGGGCCTTGGCGCCCGGAACCGGCTGGCGTACACGACCGGCACCGGCAGCACCCTGGCCGTTGCCGCCTACACGCCTGTGATGGCAAGCGTGAACGCGGCCGTACCGGGCCGTCAGGGCACGACGGCAGTCGGCAGCCTTGTCGGCAATGGAACGCAGTCGCTCTCAATGACGTTAATGAAGGGGCTTTCTTTTACGGAGAAGACGCGGCTGGACTTCGGTGTGCAGGTGCAAAACATCCTGAACCATCACAACTACGCCGATCCATCGGTAAGCATCGGAACGCCGTCAGCCTTCGGCGTCTCCACCGCGATGCAGACCTCCGGTGACTCGGGCCTGCGCTCCATGATGCTCACCGGACGGCTCGCCTTCTAAGAGCACATCGCGCCAAGCAGCCTGCGAGCGTACTCCTCGCAGGCTGTTTTTGCGCGTCAGATAGGTCGGTCCCACCACAGCGTGTGGCATTCTGATTCTGCAGACGGGGCGGATGCGAGCAGGAGCGATCAGCAGGATGCAAGGCGAAACGAAGCCCGCGATTCTGCTGGAAGGCGATGGCATGGCCGCGGTCTGCGTTGCGCGCCTTCTCAGCGATGCTCATGTCGAGTGCGTCTGGCAACCCAACCCCCGTCCAAAGCTCGCGGCGATCCTGCTTGGAGAGCAGACACAGCGTCTGCTGCGTGAGCTGTTCCCCTCGACCGAAGAACATCCCGGTGACCTGTTCGAAAGCTTTGTGCGGGTGAAGCGAAGAATCGTGTTGTGGGGCGATGCTCCCCAGCCGCTGGAACTGCCACACAGCGGCGTGGTTGCGCCAGAGGGCGAGCTGCTGCGCCGCCTGTGGGAACGTGTTCCGGCTTTGCCTGCTTACGATGAAGCGCCGCATCAGCAGGC
>CAZZVI010000180.1:0-7158 GCA_964657335.1 uncultured Terriglobus sp. | reverse complement strand
TGCTGAGTGCAGGGTCAGATGGCGTTGACGGACACAGCTCTGCCGCCGGTGCTGTGTGTGACGAGACGACCGCGGAGCGCGCCTCCGCGCTCGGCTTATCTGTCAAGGACGCCCTGGCGCAGTTTCATGCCGCGCCGCTGCTGAAAGCGGTCGGGGATGCGATCGTTACAGGGCCCACGGGCAACAACCTGCGCGATCTACGTTTGGTTCTGATGGAACGCCGGTAGGCCGCAGAATTCGGGCGGTCAAGTAAAAGGCCCATGCGGTGAGCATGGGCCTTTGCTGTTCTGAGAATGCCAGAAGTTACGCGGGTGAAGGACGACCCTCGCCAAAGCCGGGAGTGCGTCCGCCCTCGGGCTTCAACACCTTCTGCGTATCCGAAGGTCCGGAGTCGGCATGGGCCAGGTGCGAGCGAACCGGCGGCAGATCTTCGCCGGCAATGATCAGCCGGATCTCTTCTGCATCCAGCGTCTCGCGCTCCAGGAGCTGCACGCTCATGCGGTGCATGATGTCGTGATGCGCGTCGAGGATCGAGTAGGCGGATTCATATCCGTCATGCACGAACTTCTTCACCTCGGCATCGATGGCTTCGGCAGTCGAGTCAGAGAAATCACGGTGCTGCTGGATTTCGCGGCCCAGGAAGATTTCTCCGCCTTCTTTCTTGCCATAGGTCATCGGACCCATCTTGCTCATGCCGTATTCGCACACCATGCGGCGTGCCAGCTCGGTAGCGCGCTCGATGTCGTTGCCGGCGCCGGTGGTCATCTGCTTCAGGAAGATCTCCTCCGCGCAGCGCCCGCCCATGAAGATCGCGAGCTGCGACTCAAGGTAATCGCGCGTAACGGTGTGCTTGTCCTCCTGCGGCAGGTGCATGGTGACACCAAGCGCCATACCGCGGGGAATGATGGTGACCTTGTGCAGCGGGTCTGTGTGGTTGCGCATGGCCGCGACGAGGACGTGGCCGGCTTCGTGGTAGGCCGTCACCTTCTTCTCTTCGTCGGTCAGCAGCATGCTCTTGCGCTCGGCACCCATCAGGACCTTGTCCTTGGCAATCTCAAAGTCGTACATGTGTACGGCCTTGCGATTGAAGCGGGCGGCGGTCAGGGCAGCTTCGTTGACCATGTTCGCGAGATCAGCGCCGGAAAAGCCCGGTGTGCCACGAGCCAGGACGTTCAGGTTCACGTCGTCGGCCATGGGGACCTTCTTGGCATGAACCTTCAGCACTTCTTCGCGGCCGCGGATGTCCGGACGATCGACGATGACGCGGCGATCGAAACGGCCGGGACGCAGCAGCGCCGGATCAAGCACGTCCGGGCGGTTGGTTGCGGCGATCAGAATGACACCCTCGTTCGCCTCAAAGCCATCCATCTCGACGAGCAGTTGATTCAGCGTCTGCTCGCGCTCGTCATGTCCGCCGCCAAGACCTGCGCCACGGTGACGTCCCACAGCATCGATTTCGTCGATGAAGATGATGCACGGAGCATTCTTCTTGCCCTGCTCAAACAGGTCGCGCACACGCGATGCGCCTACGCCGACGAACATCTCGACGAAGTCCGAGCCGGAGATGGAGAAGAACGGCACGTTCGCCTCACCGGCAACAGCGCGCGCCAGCAGGGTCTTGCCGGTTCCCGGAGGTCCGACGAGCAGCACGCCCTTGGGGATGCGGCCGCCGAGCTTCTGGAACTTCTGCGCCTCGCGCAGGAACTCGATGATCTCCTTCAGCTCTTCCTTCGCTTCATCGACGCCGGCAACGTCCTTGAACGTGACCTTCTTCTGCTGCAGGCTCAGCAGGCGCGCGCGGCTCTTGCCAAAGCTCAGGGCCTTGTTGCCGCCCGACTGCATCTGGCGCAGGAAGAAGAGGAACACGCCGAGGATCAGCAGCATCGGCAGGAAGTTCACCAGCGCTGCAAGCCAGTACGATCCGCTCTGGTCCTTGATGGTGACGTTGACGCCTTTTTCATGCAGCGTCTTGTACAGGTCAGGATAGTTCGCTGGGATGGTGGTGTGGAAGGCCTCTTTGCTGTCGCGGAACTTGCCGGTCACATCCGTGCCGTTGACGGTGACGGATTCAATCTTGCCCTTGTCGGCGTAGTCCTGCATCTGCGACAGGCTGATTCCGGTGTCATGCCCGCCGGTGGCGCTGCGCATGACAAACTGCCAGACCGAGATCAGGCAGGCGATCATCAGCACCCAGATCAGGATTGTTTTTACAGTGGAATTCAACGTGGGGTACCCCTTCTCTCTTTGGCCCGGCGCGGTGGATTTCTCCAGCCGAACCACATCCTGCGGCCCATCGGTTGTTTAGACGTTCCGGTGGGCTGTACGGTGCAACGCTCGCCTGCGCACACGTGCAGCAGCTGTTTGAATCATCGGTTAGATGATACTCCGCGATCAGGTCGCAGTGCAGTCCGGAGGCGGAGATTTGTAGTGATGTAGCGCAGCTATCGTAAAGCGGGCGGCATTCTGAGCAGACGCAACTCGCGAACCGATCGCTCGGCCCTGAGACCGCCGCCCAGATCGACGCGGCTGTTCGGCCGGGTGGGAACCGTAGGATCGGATGGCGTGTCCGCGGGCGCCAGGCCGGCCAGCAGAAGGATCCGCAGGGTTTCCGCGGCATTCAGGCGTGATCCCAGGCGCTCGGCGGCCGCGCGGAGCAGGCGGCGGCGCGCCGGCATGTCCAGTGCGCGCAGGCGTTCCAGTTCAAAGGCGATGGCCTGCTCACCCGGCGACGTCGCGACTGCCCGGCCACCACCACGCACGGGTTTGCCAGGCAATGCAAGCTGCGTGAGAAGGCGGGCTGTTTCAGGCTGCCAGCGCGCCTCCTCCTCACGCGCAAGCTGGGCGGTAATCGCGAGCGTTGCAGCAATCGAGGGGTTGAACTCACGCAGCAGCGGCATCAGGCTCGCTCGGACCCGATTGCGTGTGTAGGCGGGAGACCGGTTGCTGCTGTCTTCGCGCCAGGTCTGTCCCGACGCCTGCAGGAAAGCGATCACCTGCCCCCGTGAAGCACCTAGCAGGGGCCGGATGATTCGCCCGCGCTCGCGTTGCAGCACCGGAGAAATGCCGCCGAGGCCCTCGGTCCAGGCACCGCGCATCAGCTTCATCATGACGGTTTCGGCCTGATCGTCCTCCGTGTGCGCTGTGGCGACGGCCGTCGCGTGCCCTGCCGCGATCAGGCGGTCAAAGAAGCCCAGCCGCGCGTTGCGCGCCGCCTCTTCCAGCGTCTCGCCGGCACTCCCTGCCGCTGCGGGTACATCGGCATGTTCCACGTGGAACGTCACGTCCATGCGGCCGCACAAGTCGCGCAGAAATGCGAGATCGTCGTCAGCCTCGTCGCCGCGAATGCCGTGGTGCAGGTGCGCGGCAGAGACTCCAATGCCGAGCGTCGCAGCCTGCCCGTGAAGCGCGAGCAGCAGAGCGGTGGAGTCCGCACCGCCAGAGACGGCCACGCAGACCCGATCTCCCGCACGCAGCAGCGATCGGTTCAGCGGGAGTGTGGGCGTCAGCGGCATCCGTTCTCATCCTAAGCGGGCGGCTGTTAGGTTGAGATATGCCCACCCTTCGCCGCGCCACAGAAGCGGATGCAGCGCTGATCGCGGTGCATCGCCACAGCATGTTCACCGACAACGCGTTCGCTCCGGAAGAGCGCCTGGACGGGATGGACGCGAACTTCCTGCCATGGGTACGCGAGCGTCTCGCAGACGGACGCTACGTCGGCCTGCTGTTGGAAGAAGATGGCGCCGTGCTCGCGAGCGCTGGCATCCACTTCAACGACTTCCCGCCGCATTATCTGCATATCGAGCCGGGCCGCGCCTACCTGCTGAACTTCTACACGGCTCCGGAAGCCCGGGGACGCGGTTTTGCGAAGCAACTGCTTGCAACATGCGTGGACGAGTGCCGCGTTCGCGGCAGCAAGGTGGTCTCTCTGCATGCGTCGAAGTATGGCCGGCCGATCTATGAGAAGTTCGGCTTTACACAGACAAACGAGATGATGCTGAAGCTGGAGTAGCGGCGACGGCCGGAGCCGTTTCCCGTCCGCCCTCGGTCAGCCAGAAGCACAGCCCGGTCAGCAGCAGGGCGCTTACCGCGAATTTCACCATCCGCGGAGCCGCTGTTGGCGACAGAAACGCCTCAAGCACGCCCGCGACGAACAGCATGGGGATGGTGCCGGCCAGCAGACGAACGGCTTCGCCTCCTGCCTGCGCAAGCGCATTGCGTCGCGACAGCGTGCCGGGAAAGAGCAGACCACTGGCGATGCGCAAGCCCGCTCCACCCGCAATGAAAATGCTCGGGAGCTCCAGGGCGCCGTGCGCTGCGACGAAGCTCCAAAGGTCGAGCGCCATGCCGTGCTGGGCGCACGCGGTGCCGATGATGCCGACGCTCATGCCGTTCCAGAACAGCATCAGGATGGTGGGCAGCCCGGCGAGGATGCCGCCCGCGAAGACCATGAACGTGACCGTGATGTTGTTGGTCATGATGTGGCTCGATTCCTGCGGCTTCGCGCTCACCACGCTCTTCGTCCACATCTCGTGCCGCTCAATGGTCGCGACCATCTCCGGCCCGAGCGTTGCGCGCATGAACTGCGGCCGCGCAAGCGTTTCCAGCGTCCCCAGTAGGGCGCCCAGCAGGCAAAGCGCAATCGAAGCGGCAACATACGGCCAGAGTCTGCGGAAGAGCCGCGGAAAGTCCCTCGAAAGGAACTGCCATACGCTGAGGATGCTGGTGCGCTGGCCGCTGTAGACGTGGTTGTGCGCGCGGCTGACCAGGCGGTTCAGGTAGTCGGCGAGCGGCTGCGCCGTTCGGTCGCTGCGCACGGCTGAGAGGTCGGCGGCAGCCCGGCGGTACAGCAGGCCGAAGTCGCGCAGGTCGTCAGTGGGCAGCGCCTTCAGGCCCTTCGATTCCACGTCGCGCGTCAGCGTGTCGAGCCGATCCCAATCTCCGCGCCGCGCCGCGATCCAGCCGTTTGAGACCATACACTGATGCTAACTGGAGGCGGCCATACCCATGCAGGAACCCTCGCCGGAGATCTCAATGTCACCCTTCGGACATGGGGAGCACGGCATCGATACGCCGGAGCAGGTGGAGCTGCACTTTCCGCTGGCCGGGCTGGGCAGCCGCTTTCTCGCGTTGCTGGTGGACTCGGCGATCCAGTTCGCAGCGAACATCGTGCTGGTCATCGTCATCGTGCTGGTCTTCAGTGCGGGCATGAAGGCCGGCGCGATGAACCACATGTCGGATACGGCGGGGAAATGGTTTGTTGCAGGCATCATCCTCTTTTACTTTCTGCTGTTCTGGGGCTACTTCTCGCTGTTTGAGGCATTTCGCAACGGCCAGACGCCCGGCAAGCGCGCCCTGAAGATCCGCGTCATCAAGGGCAGTGGAAGGCAGATCACCTTCTTCGAAGCGCTGGCCCGAAACCTGGTTCGCGTGGTGGACTCGATGCCGGGCATGTATCTTGTCGGTGTCGTATCCATCCTGCTCACGAAGGAGAACAAGCGGCTCGGCGATCTGGTCGCCGACACCATCGTGATCCACGAGCGCGTCGACGAATTTGGCGGCTACGTTGCCGTTCCGGCCAGCCGCAGCTTTACCTCGGGGCTGTACCCGACGCCCGCAGCGCCTTCGCCCGAACTCAGCGGCATTCCCGCCGACCGCGTGGCGCTTCTCGGAGCCGACGACCTGCACCTGATCGACAGCTACCTGGCGCGCGCCATCTCCTTGCCGATCGAGACGCGCGGCGTACTGGCATCGCGTCTGCTGGACGCGCTGTGCGGCCGCATGGGGGTCGCCGTGCCGACCGCGATCTCGCCGGAGCGCACGCTGGAGGCGCTCGCTTTCACCTTGCGCAGCCAGGGACGTCGCTAGATCGCCCCCGCTATTGCAATCGAAAGCGATCGATCATCAGCCGCTGAAATCTTGGTTTCCAGATGAGGTCATAGGCGAGCTCCTTGCCGGGAAACATCGCGAGCGCGGCCTCGCGGCTGTCCGCGATCATCTGCGAGGCTTCTTCGATCGACAGAGACGCATCCTGCGCGATCACCTGTTGAACCATGGTCATCATCATCTGAAGACGCCGAAGCTGCTTGCGCTCTTCCGCGAGGCGCTGGGCCTCGGCCCCATCCACCGGTGAAGCGGTCGGTGGCGAAGAGCTTTCGCCGGCATACGGATCTGTCATAGAGACCTCCTAGGATGGTGTTCAGTCTACTCAAGACCTTACGGATCAGACTCGATCACGTGCGTTTCGATGCTGCCGTCGGAGCGCATCAGGTACTGTACCGCACCCATCTCATCGGTGCGCGACGTGCGAACACCCGCTGCCTGCAGCCGCTGCAGCACCGGCAGCCGCGGATGCCCGAAACGATTCCCAAGACCGCAGGAGATGATCGCCGCGCATGGATGCAGAGCGTCCAGCAGGTCCGCCGCTGTGGAGGTGTTGCTGCCATGATGGCCCACCTTCAGCAGCGTTACGCTAGCGGGATGCGCCATCGCCATCGCACGTTCTGAGACGTGTTCTGCGTCACCCTCCGCGAGCACCGAGGCACGGCCGTAGGCAATGCGCAGCACAAGCGAATCATCGTTCGTTGGCAGCGTGTGCGGTTGATAGGTGGGGAGCGGGCTAAGCACCTGCATGGAAGTGCCGTCCCATGGCAGAACGTCGCCGGCATGCAGGTGACGAACGACGATGCCGCTCTGCCGCGCCATGCGTTCAAGGACGAGAAAGGGCGGCGTGTCGGCATCGACGCTGATCCATAACTCACGCGGACGAAAGTTACGCATAACCGAAGCCATGCCGCCGATGTGATCGCTATGCGCGTGGGTCAGGACGAGGATGTCAAGGCGCCGGATGCCACGCGACCATAAGTAGGGCGAGACGACCTCCTCGCCCACGTCGAAGCCTGCCTGATCCGTCAGCGCGGCACTCCCGGTTGGCCCTCCAGCGTCGATCAGCATGGCCAGGCCATGGGGAGAGCCGACAAGCAGCGAGTCTCCCTGACCGACGTCGATCGCGGTGAACTCGAGCCGGTCAGGTTGAAGTTGTGGATGCCTGGGCCAGAGAACCGCCACAAGCGCAAACGGAATCAACCCACACGCCAACAGGCCATGGTGCCGCGACGGCAGGCGCAGCAGAAACAGCATAGCCGCCCAAAGCAGAAGGGC
>CAZZVI010000179.1:3071-7279 GCA_964657335.1 uncultured Terriglobus sp. | reverse complement strand
CCTCCGCGACGCAAGTTGATGTGCCGTTCCCGTCACTTGCTGTACTCCACGGCATTACGCAGCAGGCGACGGTAAGCGGCGTTCTGAAAATCTTCGAAACGGTGACCCATCATGAAGTAAAAGACCGTGCCCTTACCCGCAGCCATCATCCATCCGGCTGTGTCCTGCATATACACCCGGCCTGTTGTGGCATCGGTGTACTTCATGCCGAGCAGCAGCGTGTGTTCGCCGGTCAGCACGTGGTTCACATACACCTCGGTGTCAGGAAACGTCGTGCCAGGCAGGGTGCGCTCACCGCCGTCCGCAGGATCGGTAAAGGCCACCTTCTCGCTGAACGTGACGCCTTTCATCAGTGGACTGCCGGCAGCCAGGTTGACCACCTGGTAGGTCACAGGATCGAAGTACGCATAGCCTCCGTCGGCGAACGGCTTCGCCGGCAGTTCGATATGCAGGAAGTTGAACCAGTCCTTGTTTTCCCGTTTGCGGGAGCTGATGGTGTGGTGCAGAACGATCAGGTCGCCGCCGTCGTTCGCATACTGCATCAGCTTGTGCTCGGCTGCCGGCGACAACTCTCCATGCAGATAAACGAGCACGGCACGATAAGTCGTCATCGAGGGCGGCATTTCCGTCTGCCCGATGATGCGCGTCTGCACCTTGCTGTCTGCCTCAAGCTGCGAAGCCACCACCTGCATCGCGTGGAACTCATCCGTGACGATCAGCACGCCCTGCGCCCGGCACACCGCACTGGCGGCAGCCCAAACCATCATCAGCAGCAGGAAGATGCGACGCATGTTGATCCTTTTTCCTTTGGAGCGCGGCAGTTGCTCGGAAGCGCTTCCGAAGCATCTTCGGCCAACCATGGTATCGCTGTCAAACAACGGCGTAAGCTGTCAGGATCGTCATGTTGACAGCATGGCCGCCGACGATGATAGCTTGAGATTCGCTTCCACGTGGCAACGGCCTTTGCAGGAACCCATTACGCCGGCGTCTTGCTGCAACAGCGGATCCTTGCTCTTAGAAAGGCAGCATGTCCAACCCACTCAGCGGGAAGATCGTTCTTATCGTCGGCGCATCCAGCGGCATCGGCCGGGCAACAGCCGTCATGGCGGCGCGTGCCGGTTCGACCCTCATCGCAGCCGCAAGGCGCGAAGATCGCCTGCAGGCCATGCAATCCGCCCTCGCTGCCGAGAGCGTTCACATTGGCATACAGAAGGCCGACGCCGCCAGCTTGGAGGACATGCAAGCGCTGGTAGCCGGCGTGCTCCAGGAGCACGGACGCGTCGACATCGCCGTCTACGCTTGCGGCACCAACGCGCCGGATCGTGCCATGAAATTCATGCCGCCGGCCACATGGAACAACATCCTGGAGACAAACCTGACGGGTGCCTTTTACCTGTCGCACGCGCTGCTGCCCTCCATGCGTGCGGCCGGTGCAGGACACCTCATCTACGTCTCTTCAACCGCCGGTGCCATCGCCGACCTCTCCGGCGCGGCATACCAGGCCTCCAAGCGCGGCCTGCTCGGCCTTGCCCATGCCATTCGCCTGGAGGAGCGGGCCGCCGGCATACGGACCTGCTGCATCATGCCGGGCCTGACAAACACCGAACTGGTCGAAAAGCGGCCGGAAAAACTCTCCGCCGACACGCTCGAAAAGGCGCTGCAACCGGAGGACGTAGGCGCGACCATCCTGCACGTCATGGGCTTGCCCGCGCGCGTGACGGTACCGGAGATCCTGATGATCCCTTCCCTTGCGTGAAGTCCTCACTTAAGCTTTGCGACCGAGGCCCGCTCGACCAGCTTGACGTCCACAACGCGATGGCGGGGCGAGGACACACCGGACGTCAGCAGCTCCGTCACAATCTCGACTGCGGCGCGCCCCACTGCATACTTCGGCTGGTGGATGGTCGTGAGCGGCGGAAAGCTGATCGCGGCAAGCTCAATGTCGTCGAAGCCGATCAAAGACATGTCCTTCGGGATCTTGATACCCGCCTCAATCGCGGCGCGCATCACGCCGAAGGCCATCGCATCGTTGCCGGCGAAGATGGCGGTCGCGCCCTCCCGCGAACGGAACAGCTCTGTCCCGGCCTCGTAGCCACCCTGCATGGTGTGGATCGCGTGGATCGTCTGCACCTGCGTGCCTCGCTGGGCCGACATTGCCTTCACAAACGCCTGCGACCGGCGCGCGAGATTCGCATGGCGCTTCGGTCCGGTCAGATTGACCACCTTGCGATGACCGTTGCGGAGAAGGCACTCCGCCGCCAGCCGACCGCCCTTTTCGTTGTCGGCGCAGACGGTTGAGAAAGCAGCTTCCCTGCCGGGCCGGTTCAGCAGGACGATGGGTACGCCGGCTGCCGCAATCTGCTGCTGTTCCATGGTTGAGAGCGTCGCGACCGAGTTCATGATGATCGCCTCGGCCCGCTTATCAAGCAGAGAGATCACGGACTTCATCTGCCGTTCCGCGCTCAGATCGCTGTTGCACAGCATCACGTCGCGGCCTGCTTCGAGCGCCGCATCTTCCACGCCGCGAGCAACCTCTGCGAAGTACGCGTTCCGCACATCACTCACGATCAAACCGATCATGTCAGACCGGCCCGTGACCAGGCCGCGCGCAAAGCGATTGGGTGTATAGCGCAGCTTTTTTGCCACCTGCAGAACGCGGGCGCGCGTCTCAGGATGCACCCCATACGCATCGTTCAGCGACCGCGAGGCAGTGGCGATGGTGACGCCCGCAGCCACGGCTACCGCGTGCAACGTGATACCGCCGGACAGCGAATTCGACTTCTTCACGATCATGACTATAGCGTCTCGCCCTGTGAAACCTCACGCGTTAGCGAGTGCGGCGAACACACTTGCACGGTGTCGTTACAGAAACGTACCCTATTGCAAGCCCAAGTGTCAGGTGAAATCTGACGAGGACATGGGCAAGCTTCGGAAGCCTTTCCGAAACGGGGACCCCTCGCTGCAAACTGATCCAGACTCCTTGAATTTGCCGGCAAAGGAATGCGGCCTGCGCAGGCAGGCCGCACCTCAGTAAACCTGCCGATCCGCAAAGACGGGCATTTCGCTCGTTAGAACAGCACCTTCAGTCCGAATTGGATGACGCGGGGCTGGAAGGTGCTGCTGATGATTCCGCCCCCAGTTGCGACCGCTCCCACCGTGCCACTCAGGGCTCCGGAGGGAAGGTACAGGTTGGTGTGATTGATCAGGTTATAGAACTCGGTGCGAAACTCGACTTTGAGCCGCTCTACTGGCGTGGAAAACTTCTTGTTGAGCGCCAGATCGGTCTCGTAGAAGGCGGGGTTGCGCAGGTAGTTGCGGGGCACGTTGCCGAAGGGACTGCCGCTTGCCGCAGGCAGGCTGAACGCAGCCGGATTGAGATATTGAATGTAGCCTGACCCTGCAATCTGCGTGCCTAGGCGGGGGTTCACGCCCGGCACAAGGTTAGGCCGATAGAGGTTTGCGCCACGGAAGCTGTTCGCGATGGTGGGCGAAACCTGATTCCCAGCTCCGGGTGTGTAGGTCACGTTGAAGGGTGTGCCCGATTGCATGGTGTTGATGATCGATACCTGCCAACCGCCAAGTGCCGCGTCTACAAAACCATTGGTGCTGGATAGAAATTGGCGGCCATGTCCCACCGGCAGCTCATAGATGAGGCTGGTGATGTCACTGATTGGCAGGTTGTAATCCGACTGGCCATAGTCGCCGCGAATGTTATTGCCGTCCTGCGGTGCTGGCGTGTTTCCCTCAAGCGAGGCGCTCGCCATGTCCAGCGATTGAGACCACGTGAAGGAGTTGAGCAGCGTAAGGCCGGCAACAAACCTCTGCTCATACCGTGCCTGCAGCGAATTGTAGTTGGAGGAGAACTCGTTCAGCGCTTCGGTAATGTCAGAGAACTTCGGATAGGGCCGGTTCGCCTGCGCAAAGCCCACCGCCGGGTTCAGTTGGTTGGCGTTGATAAATCCCTGCAGCTTCAATCCATGGTTTCCGACATAGGCGATATCCAGCCGTGTGTTCTTGGCAAGCTCGCGCTGGATGCTGAGGAAGTAGCTTTCGACATAACTGTCCCGCGTGTTCTTCGGAATGTAGGTGATGTTGTCCGTCAGGGGATTGAAGCTGGTTGTAAGCCCTGCCGGAAAGCCCTGGTCGGCGCTCACATAGCATGTGCCGATCTGCGCAACCGTGGGCTGGCCGACGCAGTGATTCGTGGC
>CAZZVI010000179.1:0-2971 GCA_964657335.1 uncultured Terriglobus sp. | reverse complement strand
TAAGGCGATCCGTATTCCCACCGAACACCAAGGTTCAAGGTTAGATTCGGCGAGACTTTCCAATCGTCTTGAGCATAGGCACTCTGCAGGGTTTGGCGGAGATGGACTTCGAATTCATTCGCAGCGGAATACACGCTGGTGGCGCCGAAGAGAAAGTCTGCCCAGTAAGTATCTGTAACTGTCGAACCACCGGCGTTGGAGTAGCCGCCACCGTAAGTGAACGATCCGAAGAGGGGATTGTTGTCACTTACGCCCATCCAGACCTTTTCGTACTCATATCCGAACTTGAGTGAGTGCTGTCCCTTCACGTACGTAAGGTTGACTTTGGGGTCGAGCAGGGCAGGATTTTGAAATTGTGGATTGGTGCTCTGTCGCCCAAAGCCGCTGAAGCCGGTGATGCCTGTTGAGGGCAAGCCGCCGGATACGGCCGGATCACTCGGCAGGCCCGGAATGTTGAAGGCCGTGCTGCCGATCGAAGTCGAGAACTTGCCGGCTTTCGTGCGTGACAGGCCCAGCCGCACATCCAGGACCTTGTTGCTGCCGAACAGTCGTGTGTGGCCCAGCGCGATCTGCTGGTCAAGCACGCGGATGTGGCCGTTGGTCTGGCCGTCCAGCGGCAAGGGAAGAGCGGCCGCGTTCAAGCCGTTCTCCTTGCGATCGCTGATCCGCAGGAAGTAGGAAGCATTGGCGTTCTGCTGGTAGTCGAAGCGCAGGTCGCCTTTGTCGGAGTTGTCGGTAAACGGAACCTGCACCGCATAATCAAACTGGGCCAGACCCGTTGTCGACAGGCCCATTTGCGGTAGTCCGGGAACCTGCTTGAACGCGTTAATGATCTGCAGGGAAAGCGGGTTGATCGCGGCCGTGGGGATCTGCTGGCCCGCGGCGTACACCGTGCCGGTCAACGGGTTCTTCACAGGAACAACGAGAATCCCATTCAGTTCATTCAGCGTGGGCAGTGTAAAGACACTGAGCGGCTTCAGAACCTGCCGGAAGCCCTCGTAATCCAGGAAGAAGAACAGGTGGTCCTTGAGGATGGGGCCGCCGAAGTTCACACCATATTGATTGCGGTTAAACGTGGGCTTTTTGAATGGAACGACAATGCCCGAAGTGCCCGTGTTCGTGGGCTTGAAGAAGCCGGTCGCATTCAGAGCGGTGTTGCGCAGGAACTCATACAGCGCGCCGTGAAAAGTGTTCGTGCCGGCCTGCGAAGCCACGTTCACTGTCGCGCCGGAAGAGCGGCCGTATTCCGCACTCTCGTTGTTCGTGACGACGTTAAATTGTGCAACCGAGTCAGGCGGAACAGCGATGATCTGGTTATCGAATCCCTGGTTACTCTCGCCGTAGGCATTGTTATCCATGCCATCGAGCAGGAAGTTGTTGAACATGCTTCGCTGGCCGTTGATGTTATAGGCTCCCGCGCGCACCAGTGAGTTAATGGAGCTCGTGGTTGCGGCCGTCGGCGCCTGGCGCGATCCAGTTACAAGGCCGAGCAGATCGCTGTAGTTACGAGTTACCAGCGGAAATGCTTCCGACTGATAATTCGTAATGGTCTGGTTGCGCTGGCTATCTTCCGTTTCTACCTGCAACTGCACGTCGTGCACTTCCACGGTCGTCTGCTGACCGCCTACCGCAAGGCTAAGATCGATGCGCTCTCGGCCTCCAACCGCGACGGAGATGTTCTGTGCCACCGCGTTTGAAAATCCCGGCGCGCTGGCTGTAATCGTGTACACCCCAACGCGAAGCTGCGGAAAGTCATAGTCGCCGGAGGCTCCGGTCTTTGCATCGGCGGTCACGCCGGTGGCCGTATTGGTGACCGTCAGCGCGGCGCCGGGGATGGGCGCACCGGACGCGTCGCGAATCGTGCCGACAATACTGCCGTTCTCGTACTGGGCGTGCAGGCTTCCGATGGAGAGGCAGGCGATGGGCAAGGCAAGCGCAATCGCGCGTGGGAACGAAGCATGATTCCTGAGCATGGCAGGGAAGATAATGGACCCCGCTCACACGCTTTGTAAACACCCGGTGAACGTACGATGAACGCGTTCGAGCTCCAGCGGGCACCGCTCAAAGGGATTGCGACAGGACGCTTGGAAACGAAACACAGCCTCGAGGTGTCTATAGCACCACCCGCAGTCGCCGGGCCGAGGAAACTCTCCATGCTGCGTGCTACACCGTTGCTGCTTCTGTCGATAACGTTTCCCGCGACCGCCGTCCCGCAGACGCAGCGCACGCATCCTGCCACGCAGATTGAGCCTGCTGCGGCGTCGCTGCCCATCCGCCGCGTGGCGTTGTACAAGAACGGTGTCGGCTTCTTTGAGCACGTGGGAGAGGTGCACGGCAGCGAGCGCGTCTCCATCGACTTCACCACGGCGCAATTGAACGATGTGCTGCAGACGCTGACCGCGATCGACCTTGGCGGAGGCCACGTCACCGGCGCGGGCTATAACAGCACCACGCCAGTGGAACAGCAGTTGCGCAGCCTGCCGCTGTCGCTGGATGCAAATGCCCAGGCGCAGGACTTCTACGCGGCAATCCGCGGAGCGCGCGTCGAGGTGACCGGCGAAGGCGCACCCATCGCCGGCCGCATCCTGAACGTGGAGGTGCGCGAAATGCAGCCAAACGGCACGGGCGACGACGCCCCCGTGCAGTCTCGTCACTTTCTCACGGTCGTCTCCGACGCCGGCGTGGTGCGCACCGTAGAGTTGACCGGCAAGACCGGCGTGCGCCTGCTCGATCCCGCACTGCATGCCGATGTGAACCGCTACCTGCAGATTCTTGGCGACAATCACCGCGAAGGCCTGCGTCACCTGACACTCACCGACAGCGGCGCCGGCGCGCGCGAACTGCGCGTCTCCTACATCTCCGAGGTGCCGGTGTGGAAGTCCACCTACCGCATCCTCTTCGACAACCGCTCGGGCGCAGGTCCGAAGCAGGCGACGCTGCAGGGCTGGGCCGTGATCGACAACACCGTCGG
>CAZZVI010000178.1:2495-7344 GCA_964657335.1 uncultured Terriglobus sp. | reverse complement strand
GCGGTGCCCTCCGCGTTCTGCAGGAAGTAGATCTCCTTCGCCAGC
This sequence comes from uncultured Terriglobus sp., assembly GCA_964657335.1. Classification (GTDB taxonomy): domain Bacteria; phylum Acidobacteriota; class Terriglobia; order Terriglobales; family Acidobacteriaceae; genus Terriglobus. The sequence continues at coordinate 7,299 of CAZZVI010000178.1, read as the reverse complement.
GCCTCGTCCTTGACGATGACCGCGCCCGCGGTGACATCGCTGTGTCCGCTGAGAAACTTCGTCCCGGAGTGCACAACGATATCCGCGCCCAGCGCAAGTGGCCGCTGCAGGTAGGGCGACATGGCACTGCTGTCGACGCACAAGGGAATGCCGCGATCATGCGCAATCGTCGCAAGCGCTTCCAGATCCAACACGCGCAGCAGCGGATTCGTCGGCGACTCGACATAGACCATCTTCGTGGCAGGCGTGATCGCTGCCGCGAAGCGCTCGAGGTCCGTCGCATCCGACAGCGCGACGCGCACGCCCGATCGATCCAGCACACGCGCGAACAGCCGGCTTGTGCCGCCGTACAGGTCCCAATCCGCAAGCACCTCATCGCCCGCGCGCAACAGGTGCGTGACCGACGAGATCGCCGCCATGCCCGACGCGAAGGCGAACGCGCGCACGCCGCCTTCGAGCGCGGCTAGCTGGTCCTCAAGCACCTTGCGCGTGGGATTGCCGCTGCGCGAATAGTCATAGGGGCCAAAGCTGTCGGCGTGTTCCTGCTCGAACGTCGCGGTCTGGTAGATCGGCGTGGCCATCGGATGGTTGGCATCATCCGGAGCCGCATCGAAGTGCACGAGCTGTGTGCCGAACTTCACTTGGCGCTCCCGAAGGTGGCGGCGAAGGCCTGCTCAAAGTCCGCGATGAGGTCCTTTGGTGACTCAAGCCCCACCGACAGACGAATCAGGCGATCGGAGATGCCAAGCGCCTCGCGCTGTTCGCGCGTCAGATCGCAGTGCGAGGCTGTCGCAGGATTGGTCGCAAGCGTCTCCACGCTGCCAAGGCTCTCCGCGCACGTGACCAGCTTCAGCGCATCCATGAAGCGGAGCGAGTCCTTTGTCGACGCGTCCAGCTCAAACGACAGCATGCCGCCGAAGGCCCTCTGCTGCCGCTCCGCAAGCTCTTTCTGCGGAAACGAATCAAGCCCGGGATAGTTCACCTTCACGACCCGAGGATGCGCTTCGAGCCAGCGCGCGACGACGCCGGCATGCTCGCAGTGTGCGGCCAGCCGCATAGGCAACGTCTTCACGCCCTGCAACGCAAGCCATGCATCGAACGGCGTCTGAATGCTGCCGATGGTCTTGCGCACCAGCCGCAGACGCTCCACAAGCACCTCATCATGCGTGGCGAGCGAACCGCCAATGGTTGCGTTGTGTCCGTCAATGTACTTCGTGGTCGACAGCATCGACACGTCCGCTCCGAGCTTCAGGCAGTCCTGCAGCAGAGGCGTCAAAAACGTGTTGTCCACCGCGACAAGCACATTCTCATGCGAGTGCGCGACCTCCGCACAGGCCCTGATGTCAGAGAGCTTCAGGGTTGGATTCGCCGGCGTCTCAAGAAAGACCAGCCGCGTGTTCGGGCGCATGGCAGCTTCGACCGCCTCGCTGTTCGCGGTGTCGGCATACGTGTACGCAATGCCGAAGTTGCCGAGCACCTGGTGGAACAGCCGCATGGTGCCGCCGTAGATCACGTCCGAAAGAATGACGTGATCGCCCGCCTTCAGGGTCGCCATGCACAGCGTATGAATGGCCGACATGCCCGACCGGAAGCAGAGTGCGTGCGCCGTATCCTCGATCGCGGCAATCGCCTGCTCCAGCGCATTGACCGTCGGGTTCGCGCCGCGCGAATAGCCGTAGCCCTTGGTGACGCCGACACTTTCGTGAATGTAGGTCGCGGTCTGATGGATGGGAAACAGGATGGAATTCGACTGGCTCTCATAGCTCCGGTTGGAATGGATCACGAGCGTTGAAGGTTCAAAGTCCGGTCGATCGTTCATCCACAACTCCTTAAGCAACTCCCCGATACAGATGCGCCCACAGCGCACGCGGCGCATGAAGGCCGCGATCTCTATTTTGAACTATGAAGATCAGCGGCCACTCGTCGTGCGAACGACGAAGCGTCTTGACACGCCGAAGGGACCGGCATACTCTACAACCCATGCAGCGTGTCGCACAGTCCTGTTGTTGCTCCCGATAGATCCCTCTACGGTCGAGCGCCACGGCGTGACACAAAGTTGAATCCACACGACAGCTTATGATCCGGTTGGCCTCGGCCAATCCTGCCGCGCTCGGTACTCTCCTCTTTCGTCCAACAGAAAGGCTTCGCAATGAAACGATCGTCGTTTCTCGAGCGTCTTCGCTTCTCGTACACCAATGCCCTGCTCCATGACTCGTTCCGCGCCTTGCGGTCGCGCCTCCGGGGCCGGCGCAAGATGCAGATTCACGCAGCCATGGTGACCAGCAGGGGAAACTGATACGTCTCAGAACGTAGACGTCCGTTGACAGCGGCCACAGAGTGCTCCTCGTTGACCTTGCGCACCCCTCGCCAAGTTCGCGCACTCTGTGTTTCGCTTTTGTCCGGGTGATAAGCCGCGCCTCACGCGTGAAGACCGAGACCGTTTTGACTGATTCAGCCGGCCCCGTCTGAAGACGCGTCGACTAAATCCATCTCCAGCAGCACTGTTCCCGCGCTCGGCGCCTCTTCCGCCGCCACTTTTTGCGCCTCCGAAAACCTGTCAAGCCCCTGTCTGGTCCAAGCTGCTGATATCACTCGATATAGAGTTGGCATGGAATTTCCAGCAAAACCATTACAATAGAAACAGTACTGAAGTTAAGGATGCTTTCCGCCGACAAGCCTGTTAGAGGGAGTCGGTCTCTAAGTTCAGAGAAGCTGCAGAAGTACGGCGACTAAGTCCTTCCGGAAGAGAATTTTACCTGTAAGCCGTTCTGAATGAGTGTTTTGCGCGAGTCTCTGAGCTAAGTCCTTTCAGAAGAGGATTTTAGATTTACGAGCAAAGGGGAAGGGCCCCTGCACACCTTCCTCGTATTTTCTGTGTCTGCACGAAGAACGCAGTTTTATCCGAACGGATGTAAGTTTGCCGAAGAGTTCCCGTTACACGATGAAGGAAGGTTCGCCGCTGCCGCTGGGCGCTACCTGGGACGGGAACGGCACCAACTTCTCCCTGTTCAGTGAAAATGCCACGCGTGTCGAGCTGTGCCTCTTCGATGAGGAAGGCACCCGCGAGACGGAGCGCATCGCATTGCCGGAGTACACCGACGGCATTTGGCACGGCTGCCTGGAAGGCCTGCGACCCGGCACCGTCTACGGCTACCGGGTTACCGGGCCCTACCAGCCGGGCGAGGGTCACCGCTTCAACCCGAACAAGCTGCTGCTGGACCCGTACGCGACAGAGCACATCGGCGCGTTGCGCTGGAGCCCTGAGATCTTCGGCTATGTGATGGAGAGCGGCGACGACACCACCTTTGACACACGCGACAGCGCGGCGTTCGTGCCCAAGTGCGTTGTGACCGATCCGCAGTTCCCGTGGAGCGACCAGCGGCCAAGGCCGCGCGAGTGCCGCGTGCCGTGGGACGACACCGTGCTCTACGAGCTGCACGCAAAGGGTTATACAAAGCTGCATCCGGCGCTGCCAGAAAAATTGCGAGGCACCTATGCCGGGCTGGGCGAGCCGGTGGTCGTGAACTACATCAAGTCGCTCGGCGTGACGTCGATCGAGCTGCTGCCGATCCACACCTTTGTCGACGAATCGCACCTGCACGATCTGCACCTGTCGAACTACTGGGGCTACAACAGCATCGGCTTCTTCGCTCCCGATCCGCGCTACGCAGCCGATCCGAAAGAAGCTCTGCGCGAGTTCAAGAGCATGGTCGGTTGTTACCACGAAGCCGGCATGGAAGTGATCCTCGACGTGGTCTACAACCACACGGCCGAGGGCAACGAGCGCGGGCCGACGCTGTCGTTCAAGGGCATCGACAACGCCAGCTACTATCGCCTGCAGGCGCAGGATCGCCGCTACTACGTGAACGACACAGGCACGGGCAACACCGTGAATGTCAACCATCCGCGTGTGCTGCAGATGATCTGCGACAGCCTGCGCTACTGGGTGGAAGAGACGCATGTCGATGGCTTCCGCTTCGACCTCGGCACCATCCTTGCGCGAGAGCCGGACGGCTTCGACAAGGGTTCCGGCTTCCTCAAGGTGGTCGGGCAGGACCCGGTGCTGAGCCGGGTGAAGCTAATTGCGGAGCCGTGGGACATCGGTCCGGGGGGCTACCGCGTCGGCGAGTTTCCGCCCGGATGGATGGAGTGGAACGACACCTTCCGCGACCGCACGCGCGGCTTCTGGATCGGCCAGAGCAGCTCGGGCGAACTGGCCGAGGCGCTTGCGGGATCGCCGGAGATCTTCGATCATGTCGGCCGCCGGCCGTGGACTTCGGTGAACTTCATCACCGCCCACGATGGCTTCACCATGCACGATCTTGTCAGCTACAACGACAAGCACAACCTCGCCAATGGCGAGAACAATCGAGACGGCAGCACGAACAATCGCTCATGGAACTGCGGCGTCGAAGGTCCGACAGACGACGTCGACGTGAACAAGCTGCGTTCTCGCCAGATGCGCAACCTCATGGCAACGCTGCTACTGGCGCAGGGCACGCCCATGATGCTTGCGGGCGACGAGTTTGCCCGAACGCAGAACGGCAACAACAACGCCTACTGCCAGGACAACGAGATCAGTTGGATCGATTGGTCGCTGCAGGAACAGAACAGCAGCATGCTTGAGTTCACACGATCTCTTACGAAGTTGCGGCACCACCTCCCCATGCTGCGACGCAATCGCTACCTGCACACCGCGGCCGATGCTCTGGGCAACGTGCAGGAACTCGCATGGCTGTGCGCCGACGGCAGCGCGTTGACGGCGGCGGCTTGGCAGACGCAGCCGCCGCATTGCTTCGGCATG
>CAZZVI010000178.1:0-2395 GCA_964657335.1 uncultured Terriglobus sp. | reverse complement strand
AAACGCAGCGGCTTAGCGGCCGGCTTACTTCTCGGTGCGTAGCTGGAGGCTTGTGGCCTGCGAAGCCATGTCCCGCAACGCCAGCAGAACCGCATCGTGGATCTCTTCGCGGAAGGCCTCGCGTACCGTCTGCGCGACTTCGCCCGGCTCGAACGGCACATCGCTCGAAGAGCGGTCGAGCACGCGCTCCAGAGCCTGCTCCACCATCGGCTTCATGTGGATGTGGCGAGCGACGATCTTCGCAACGCGCCGCACCGGGATCTCCATCGCCGACTCCAGCGAATCGGTGACAAGAGGCTTCGAGCTCTCCCAATCCTTCTCGAAGACACCGGTCATCTTCTTGACGGCTGCAGAGTCGTGGAAGATCACGCCGATCTCGCGGCGCGCCTCCAGTTCCAGCCTGCGAAGGCTCTGGCTGCCCAGGAACGCTGCTTTGCCGTCCCGCAGAATGGCGCGTGCATGCAGGCGGAACGACAGCACTCGCATGGGCAGCTTCGATGTCCTTTGCGCGGGCCGGCCGATCACGCGAACGTCAACACCCTGCCTGATCTTGTCCTGCAGCAGCTCGACGAACTCGTTGTCGCTGATCTTCATCTCGTACAGCAACAACTGCTTCTTTGCGCCTTCGATGAACGACATCAGCTCTTTTCGTGCATTCACCGGACTTACGATCAGCTCGTTGTTGCTTGACGTAAACGGTGTTCGCTGCACGTCACATTCAAACAGCCTGACCGCTTCCGCGACGAGCGAGGAGTCTGTGATCACAGCAGCGAACGAGCGGCTCAGGGTGATGTCGAGATGCGTGTAGTTGAAGGCGAGCAGATGGAGTTCCTTGCGATCGATCAGGAACATCTTGCCGTGATAGCGAACGAGATCGTCCGCTGTGCGCGTGACGGTCACGCCATGCTCCAACAGCCGCATCTCCAGCTTGCGCAGGTTCTTCTCTTCGCCGCGATTGGTAAACGCAATCAGCGCCTGCACTGAGACGCCGCGCTGCACGGCTTCTACAAGAGCGCGCTCGATCTCGCTTCGGTCATACCGGAAGATGAGGATCTGGATGCTCTTCTTCGCACTTTGCAGCGCCGTCAGGATCGGTTGGATACCGTCATCCGGCTGTACCATCAGCTTCAAAGTGTCTCGCTCCTGCTTGTTCGGGACTGCACTTGAGGAAGATGCGGAATGTAAAGGCGAAGATGTTTTCTGCGGGGGTGCTGCATCGCATCCCACCCACAGTGCTTCCTATGGACGATAGTTTGAACACGAAGGTGACATCAATGTTTCGGATGGCAACAGTTTCTCGTCTCGCGCTGCTCGGCACGCTGACGTTTGCGCTTGGTACAGCAACCTTTGCCTCCCGCACCGCACGCGGCGCTGCATTGGCACAACACAAGGACGACGCGGCAGCGCAGCCACCCGCGCACGAACCGAAGGACAACGACAAGCCTCTAGCAAAAGAGGCCGTCAAGAATCCCGTGCTTTGGCACAAGCCCGCGAACATCGCAAGCCTCGACATGTTCTACGGGCAGGGAGGCAAGGACAAGCAGCCGGTCGCTCCATTCGCATTCCTGGATGAAGACAAGAACGGCACCAACCCCAAGATGGATGTGCGCGACGCCAACGGGAAGAAGTGGCGCGTAAAGGAAGGCGAAGAAGCGCGGCCCGAGGTCGTCGCATCACGCCTGCTGTGGGCGATGGGCTACTACGCCAACGACGACTACCTCGTGCATCAGGCCACTGTGAGCGGCGTCAACGTCAAGCGGGGATCGAAGGAGTTCAAGGCCGGCGATCTGTCAGATGTTCGCTTTTCGAAGAAGCCCGGCGGGCAGAACAAGATCGGCATCTGGCAGTGGAAGGACAATCCCTTTTACGGCACAAAGGAGTTCAACGGTCTGCGCGTGATGATGGCCGTGATGAACAACTGGGACCTGAAGGACGAGAACAACTCGGTCTACTCCGACAGCAAGACCGGCTCGATGATCTTCCTTGTGAACGACGTGGGAGCGAGCTTCGGTGCAAACGGTCTGGGCTGGACCCGTTCCAGGTCAAAGGGCAACATCGACAGCTTTCGCGACTCCAAGTTCATTCTGCGCATGACGGAGAGCGAAGTCGATTTCTCCACGCCGAAGAAGCCGACCGGCATGTTCATCGCGAGCGCGGGCACAACCATCGGGTCCTATGCCAAGCGCGCCGGCCTGGACTGGATCGGTCACAACATTCCTCGCGCAGATGCGAAGTGGATGGGCTCGCTGCTTGGGCAACTGACACATGCACAGCTCGTCGATGCGTTCCGTGCGGGTAACTTCCCACCTGCCGACATAGACAGCTACGTCTCGGTGGTGGAGAGCCGCATTGCGGAGTTGCAGAAGCTGTAGGGAGGTGCTCTTCTGCGATCGCA
>CAZZVI010000177.1:2688-7351 GCA_964657335.1 uncultured Terriglobus sp. | reverse complement strand
CCACCAACATGCTGCGGCGGCAGAACTTCAAGCCCAACCGCAGCTACGCCAGCCTCCGCCTACCCGAGCCAACCCCCTGACTACACGCCCCTTTGTTTGTCATCCCGCAGCGAAGCGAAGGGATCTGCTTCTACCCCGCTGGACTGCGAATCCAACGCAATGCTCAGGAACGGAGAACGACCATGGCCGATTCACCCATCGAAATCACGCGCGAGAAGTTCATCGACGCGCTCAACGAAGATTTGTCGCGCGAGTACCAGGCGATCATCGCCTATGTGAACTACTCGCAGGTGCTCAAGGGCGCGCAGTATATGAACATCGCCGACGAGCTGGCCGTGCACGCGAAGGAAGAGCTGAAGCACGCGCTGGCCATCGCCAACCATGTGGACTATCTCGGCGGCATGCCGTCGGCGCAGCAGAAGCCGGTCAAGACCAGCGACAAGAACGAGGACATGCTCCGGTTCGACCTCGACAACGAGGTGCAGACGATCCGCAACTACCGCCTGCGCATCAAGCAGGCCGACTTCCTAAACGAGTACGCGATCTCCGAGAGCATCCGCGAAATCCTGGTGGAAGAGCAGGACCACCTGATCGCGCTCGCCACCGCGCTCGGCATCGACCCACCTAATCCGGGCATCGCCGAGGGTTAGCAGACCGGGAGGGTACCGTCCCCAGATCATCCTCTGTTCAGAAGAGTGATTTGACGGAATCGATCCAGGCTGGTTCTGGCGTTAGAAAGTCCAATTTTCACTTCTGAGATACCCGAGTAGAGCCGAGCAAGGAATGTTGTAGTGGCTGCAGACATGCGGAATTTTGACCTTGTTCGCCTTCGCGCTTTCCTGAGTAACAACACTTCCCTTATTCACCTTTGCCACAGCAATCACGTATGGATCCCCGACTGATTTTTGACGTCTGAGATCTACTAAGGCCGGATGTGACGACATAATGGTCTTCACCTCGGCCTCTATCTTTGCGGTCGTTGGCACGACCCCGGCAGCGTTGATTTTGAGGCGCTTGTCTAAGCCGTCCGTACCCGCCGCCAATTCGCTTATGACCTCGTCGGAGACGAGGATCTGTTTGCTGTTCATGGCTGTGTCGAGCCTTGCCCACATCGTCTTGAAGATGTCTTCCGGATAGTTATTCTTCATCTCGATTAGCGAACTGGAATCAAATGAGGCGCTCACTCGTCGGAGCCTCCTTCAAATTTCGCTGCTACGACTTCGGCATCGCGAATGTGCTTGAATCCGATGTGAAGGTACTCTGATGCATCAGCAAGCGTAATGTTGTTACGCTCTAGACTCTCAATTACAACAGACGTGAAGAGGCCACCGGCACACGACAGCTCTATCGTGTGCGGAGGAACAAAGCCCGACTCATCTTTTTTCGCATTTAGATATGAGTTGGTTAGCTCCTCGCGCTTATCTCGATAGAACTCCTCTGTCGTAAGGCTAAAGGAGAGTAAGCGCACAAGGGCGGCTTCGTATGATCCTCCGAAGAAATTGCTAATTTCTCTCAACTCGGCATCTGACCATGAGGGCTTGCCCCTAGGGTGCCGTGCCACGGTGCTGAAGCGAAGGAAGTCGTCCTTCGGAAAAATGACAGCACCGGCCACTCGGTTGCAATATGTCTCAAGGTTGGCGTTGTCAGTCAAATTGCACAGACCGCCCTGACGAAGCGCTACGTGAGTTAACTCATGTAGAAGCGTGAAAATTCTTCCTCTGACGCTGTCCTTGATGTTGATCACAATGACAGGAAGAATCACTTCGGGTAAGGAAAACCCTCTGCACTCTGTTAGAGGTAAGCCCTTCGCCTGAAAGCAAAGGGTGCCAGTCTTTTCTACGAGTGTGCGCCAACCTCCCAGGGCCTCATACTGCGTCTTCCAAGAAGACTGGAGGCCGAGCGTTATTCCCAGAAGCTCCCTAAGCCGAGCGGCAGCCTCATCTGGGTTGGTGTCGAGCGATATGTCCATATGCCAACCGGCACGCAGAGGTCCCAGTTCGGAGAGCATCTCGATCGTCCAATCCCGGCGATCTCGGGCTCTTCGGAGTTCGTGAAGGAGATGAGGTGAGTGTTTTGCTTCGAATACAAATCGATTGTCAAGGGTCCTAAAGTCCGTGGGAAGCGCGCTCTCAGTGGGAAATTTAGTCAGGTAGAACGCTGCAGTCGGCCGTTTGTAGGTCTTTGCTAAATTTCGTAGCTGTGCGAATGAAGGGGCAGCGTCGCCCTGCTCCCAACTTAGGATGCGGTCCGTTCTAACATTCAACTTCTTGGCTACTGCTTCTGGAGGAAGGCCCGAGGCCGAGCGCGCCCATTTAAGCGCAGCAGGTTCGGGATTTGAGGATTCGTGGGGCATAAAGAAGACTTCTTGCTCGTGTGGCGTACCGCTGGTTGCGAAGTAGGATAACCCGTCTCACTCTACCTTGTTCCATAAAGCGCCCTAAAGAGGACCCATCAGGATTCGCGCCACTTGATATTGCAGCCGAGGCTTGGGGTTTGTTGAGTTAGTGGTGGTTGGTTTGTGAGCAGGGCGTGGATGGCGGCTCGCAGGTCGGCTCCGTGGGCTGGCTGGTGGATGCGGTTGTCTTTGACCACGCCGTTGTTGGCGTCGCTCTGGCGGTAGGGGCGGGTGGCGTCGAACTGGGCGTGGTAGACGAGTTCGTAGTCTGCGTTGAAGAGGTAGAGGTCGGGGGTGCAGGCGGCGTGGAACGCGCGCGCGGTCTCCTGCGACTCGTCGTTGAGGTAGGGCACGCCGATGGTGTCCCAGCCGAGGCGGAGTGCCTGGGCTTTCATGTGTTCGGGCGCGTCCTCGGGTGTGGTCGCTCCGTTGGAGCAGATCGCCACGCCGGCGATGCTGCCGGCATAGTCCTTCAGCAGCGCGGTGAAGGCGGACTCCATGTGCTGGACGAACGGGCAGTGCACGGAGAGGAAGGCGACGAGCAGGCCCTTGCGCTCGGTTTCGTCGTCGAGTCCGCCGAAGATGTCGTCGCGGCCCAGGGCGAGTCCGGTGATGACGTCTGATAGTTCGAAGGCGGGGCAGGGGCTGCCGAGCGGGAGTTCCTGGTTCGATGGGGTACGGGCCATGCCTGATGATAGCGAGTCAGCGAGTCGGCTTTCGCGCTTCGCGCTCTTCGGCAGCGAGTCAGCGGGTTTGTGGCGGAACCGCTGACTTGCTGACTTGCTGACCTGCCGACTCGCTATCATCAGTACATGATCAAGGGTTTGACGGTGGTGAAGCCGGTGGCTTCGGTGGCGGCGTGGGAGCGGATCTCTGCTTTGTTTGCTGAGCTGGGGTTTGAGCCGGGCAGGGGCTGGGATGATGGTGCGGGCAGGGGTGCGGCGTTTCTGGCTCCCGTGGGCAATGCGGAGTTTGTGACGGGCCGGTTGCCTGCCGTGCCGGAGCTGCTGGTGGAGGTGACTTCGCTGGACGTGGTTCATGCCGCGGTGAAGCGGTGGCTGGCGGCGGAGGTTCGGTCGGAGCAAGTGGCTTCGCGGCTGAGTGAGATTGAGGCGACGCATTGGGGGTCGCGGATGTTTGTTGTGGATCTTGATCGTTCGGTGGCGGGGACAGAAGCAGGTCCTTCGGCTTCGCTGCGCTCCGCTCAGGATGACGGGATTACGCGCTCCGGTCGGAATGACAGTTCTATGGGGGCATTGTCATCGGGCGCGTCGCTGCGGTTTGGGTTCTGGGAGCGGGACGATGTGTTTGCCGGGCGGCCGGTTGCGGTCGAGGGTGATCTTTCGGCGGCGGGCATGCGCTTCGGCATCGTGGTCGCGCGGTGGAATGCGGTGATTACGGATCGGCTGCTGCAGGGTTCGCTAGATGCGATTCTGCGGTCGGGCGGCTCGCAGCGGGACATCGACATCGTGCGGGTGCCGGGTGCGTGGGAGGTGCCTGCGGCGGCTCGCATGATGGCTGACCTGAAGGATGCGAGCGGCAAGCGGAAGTATGACGCGATCATCACGCTGGGCTGTTTGCTGCGCGGGGAGACGGCGCATTATGAGGCGATCTACAACGAGGCGGCGCGCGGCATCGGGCAGAGCCAGCAGGACACCGGCGTGCCGCATGCGTTTGGCGTGCTGACCTGCGAGACGCTGGAGCAGGCCCTGAACCGCGCGGGCGTGAAGGCCGGCAACAAGGGCTTTGAGGCGGCGGTTGCGGCAATCGAGATGGTGAGCATCGCGCGCAAGATCGGCCATGCGAACGAGCATGAGGGCAGCGGCGTGGTCGCGGCGAAGCAGGCCGATGCGGCTGTGACCGCGGCTTTGCAGGAGTCGAACTGATGGCGGGCGCGCGGCGCAAGGCTCGCGAGCTGGCAATGCAGATGTTGTACCAGAGCGATCTCGGCAAGCAGACGGCGTCGGAGGTGCGGCGTGTCTTCTGGCAGAGCCGAACGGATGACGAGGGTCAGCAGACGGTCGACCTGGAGACGCAGACGTTTGCGGAGGACCTGTTTCGCGTGGCGATGGAGCGGTCCGAAGAGGTGGATGACCTGATCGAGCAGCACGCGCAGAACTGGCGCCTGCATCGCATGGCCGCGGTCGACCGCAACCTGCTGCGCATGGCGGTGGCGGAGATGATCGGCTTCAAGGGCACGCCGCATCCGATCGTCATCAACGAGGCACTTGAGATCGGGCGGCGGTTTGCGGCCCCGGAGAGCGTGAC
>CAZZVI010000177.1:0-2588 GCA_964657335.1 uncultured Terriglobus sp. | reverse complement strand
GACGCTCCGCTGTTTTCGTTGCTGGGCAGCTTGGGCGCCAGCTGGCTGGTGTCGGTGAGGGTGCTGCGGGTGATCAGGTGGACCTGGTTGTCGCCGGCGGTTCCTGCGAAGAACAGCTTGTTGTCCGACGAGAAGACGCCCGAGACGGGTGCGGTCGCTCCGTTGGCGAGCTTCACGGTGGAGACGGTGCCTGTGCCTGCGGTCGCTCCAGGGGTGTAGGCGGGCAGCAGGGCTCCGGTGGTGGGCGCGTTCGCGACCGGCAGGTAGGTGGCGAAGGCGATGGTCGAGTCAGATGCCGGGTAGATGCCGGTCACGCCGGTGGTCGTGACGCCGGTGAGCAGGGCGGTGTTCACGGCGGTGCCGAAGGCGGGCGGAATGCCGCTCTCGGGGCAGTCCCCGGTGGGCAGCACGTTGGTAAAGGTGCGCGTGCCGTTAGCGCCGTCGTTCGCGGTGGATCCCGGGAAGGTGATGTCGTTCACCACGGGCGTTCCGCCGCTGGCGGCCAGGCGCACATCCAGCAGGTGCTTGCCGTCGTTGGTGGTGGCGGCGCGATCGCTGATGGCTGCGGCAACGGTGGTGGCGGATGCCTGCGGATAGAAGACGGTCGGCGTGACAGTGGAGTTGGGGCAATAGGATCGGCCGTTGACGCCGGTCGTTCCGGTGATGAACGCTCCGACCGAAGGCACCGCGATCGCGACGTCATTCGCTCCGGTCGCCGAGAGATCGTAGCTCTGCCAGCTGGTGAAGGTGGAGTAGACGAGCAGGCGGTTGTCCGTCGTGGTGATGTAGACCGATGTGCCGTCTGGCGTGAAGGCCGCGCGGTTGCCGATGCCGGTGAAGGTGCTGGTGGTGGTCGAGGTGCCGTTGTTGTACAGCGTGATGATCTGCCGCGTGGGGTCGCTGATCACGATGGTATTGCTGTCGGGCGAGACGGCCAGCACCGTTCCCTGCAGGCCGGTGTTGATGCCGGTGACGCTGTTGCTGCTGGTCGCGAACGTCATCAGTGCGGTGCTTGAGCCCATGTAAATGGTCGCTCCGCTCTGCGAGATGATCATGGAGTTCGGCGTGTACGGCAGGCGGGTCGGCGACGGCACGACGCCCGTAGTCAGATCGACCGGCACCAGGTAGGTGGAGTCGGTGCTGCCGATCCACAGGCGCGAGCTGTTGCTGCCGGGCGTGGTGGCGGACAGCGTATTGGAGCTGACCGGCTTGCCCGTTCCAAGCAGGCCCACGTTGCCATAGGGCGACGGATTACACGAGGGCGGCAGGCAGAAGGCGTTGATGGCTGCCGTGCCGGGGAAGACGGGCGTGATGCCGGTGCCCGCGGCCGGAATGGAGGTCGGCGTGGTGGACGTCACGGTCAGCGTCAGGCCGGTGATCTGGACGCCGTTGATGTCCGTGACGACGGCGGTGATCGGTTCCGTGTTGTTCGGGTTCACCGTGACCGCGTTGTTGACGGTGTTCGGGGTGGAGATGGTGATGGTCTTCGGCGGGCACACGGAGATGAGGCCGGCCGTCGAAGTGGACTGCGCGATGGTCGCAGTGACGACCGTGGTGCCGGGCGCGAGTGCGGTGGCAACGCCGCTCGTGTTCTCAAAGGTGACCAGGCCGGCGGTCTGCGCGGTGAAAGTGGCATGTCCGGCGGTGTAGGTGATGTTCTGCGATCCGGCGAAGAAACGCGCGACCAGCTGGCGAGCCTGATTGAAGGAGATGCAGGAGTTCGGCACGTACGGCGCCGCGGTAGTGGTGTTGTTGGCCGTGTACTGGGGACAGTTGGTTGCTGGATCGTTGGTGCAGTCTGTCGATGCCGCTCCAAGCGTGATGGAAGTGATCTGCGGATGGACGTAGACCAGCACCTTGTTGCTGTTGGCGCCGCCGCCGGAGGCGGTCAACTCAACGACGCCGGCCTGGTTGGTGGCGGTGCAGAAGGTGTAGTCGGGAATGCCGGAGGCGTTGTTCCGGTTCCACTGCCCGGCGCACAGGCCCCCGGTGGTCGGGTTCACGTCGGCGATGTTGCCGTTGGACGTGCTGTAGGTGTATTTCGCGATGGTGACGTTGTTGTTCTGGCAATCGGTCGCGGTGGGCGTGGTGACGGATTGCGTCTGCGCAAAGCCCATGCTGATACCGCCCACGGTGGGCTGCAGGGTGATGTTCTGGGCGTCGCCGATGCGTGCGCCGCTGGAACCGGTGCAGAAGTTGCCGAGGGAGCTTTTGCCGCAGCCGGAGAGCGAAACGCCGACGGGCAGTGCAAACAGGAGGAACAAACAGACGACAAGGATACGGCGCAAAGAAAACCTCCCCGCAACACGGCCAAGCGCGGCGCTGCGGTCTCTACAAAGGACGGGATGGACCCGGAAATGTCTTACGTCCCAGTGTAAATCAGCGGGAGCGGCCGGTCCGCCAGGAGGAAAACGTCTCAGGAGCATCTGCGGGCTGAAGGCCCGCGTTGTAACAGCCTGGGGCGCAGCCCCAGGTACGGTACATCGGAAAGGGGGCGGGCTGAAGGCCCGCGTTATGCGCTTCGCGCAGTACCCGGCGACAATGGCGGACGGAGCGTTGCCTTCGGCAACGATAACGCGGGCTTGCAG
>CAZZVI010000176.1:0-7385 GCA_964657335.1 uncultured Terriglobus sp. | reverse complement strand
CTGCAGTAGTGTCCCGTCGGGTTGTTCGGATGGATTGCTATGAGCGCCCGCGTACGCGGCGTGACCGCTGCCGCGAGTGACGCCGGATCGATCTGCCATCCATCGTGATAGACCAGCGGATACGGGAGGAGTCTCACATCATGCAGCCGAGCCAGCAGATCGAAGAGCGGGTAGCTCGGCGAAGGCACGAGGATCGCATCGCCCGGCTCGCAGAACAGGCGCAGCAGGTAGCTGTACGCCTCGCTCGTGCTCCCCGTCAGCAGCAATCGGTCGGCGGGGACTTCCGCGCCGTAGGCTTCGCGGTACAGGCTTGAGATCGCCTCACGCGCGCTCTGCATGCCGAGCGGATCGGCGTCATACTGCAGCGCGCGCGGATCGGCAAGCGGCGGCAGCAGGCGGTCTGCGGCGTAATGGAAGTTGCAGCGCGTTGGATTGCTGACGGTCAGGTCGATGAGGCCGCCGCGGGCGCGCGCCTCGCGCAGTGCTGTGCCGTATCCCGATTCGGCATTGCCAAAGTCGGCGCGCTCCGCAAACTTCATGGGTCGATGCTATCTGCAGCCCGGGCGCGAGGGGATGGCAGATACAATTTCGGCATGTCCGACATCCAGGCCATCCTCTTCGACTTCGGCAAGGTGCTGAGTCTGTCCCCCGATCCCACGGCGTGGGCGCGCCTGCGCGAACTCACCGGGCTGAGCGAAGAGGCGCTTGATGAAAGCTACTGGCTATTTCGCGACGACTACGACGCCGGCGCCTTGACGGGCGACGTGTACTGGGAGAAGGTTGCGGGACGCCCGCTGCCGGAGGAGACGGGGCGCGCACTGAAGGAGACCGACGTCGCCCTGTGGACGCGGATGAACGAGCCGATGCTCGACTGGGTGGACGCGCTGCATCGCGCGGGATTCCGCACCGGCATCCTGTCGAACATGCCCGATGCGATGACCGAGGGCATCTGCGCGCGGTTCGACTGGATCGAGAACTTCGACCATGCGGTGTGGTCGCACGCGCTCAAGCTGCGCAAGCCGCAGGCGGAGATCTACCACGCCGCCATCGACGGCCTTGGCGTTGCGGCGGAGGAGATCCTCTTCATCGACGACAAGGAAGAGAATACCGAAGCGGCGATCGAGGCCGGCATGCAGGCGATCGTGTACCGCGATCACGAGAGCTTTGTGCAGGAGATGCGAACGCGCGGCTATGGAGAACTTCTTCATCCTGCCGGAGCTGCCGCTTCTGCCTTATAGTGGTGCACATCCGAACTTCGCGGCTTCACCGGTCATCGCCGGCGCGAGGCCTGTCTTAAAGGGAGACTCGTCGCAGAACGGGACACCCGACCAGCCTCTTCTCCGTGGGTAACTACGTCATGGTCCGCAGACCGGGCCGGATGTCCCGCGTATGCGCTGTACGCTTTACCGTGTTGCTTTTCTGCTGGCGTTGCTGGCCTCGCTGCGCCTGCACGCGCAGCAGATCACGCTTGCGGGACTGAAGTCGCTGAACGGCGCCGGAGCCTTTCACGGCCTGCGGCAGGATGCGGCGGGGAATCTCTACACGCTGTTTGCCGCGGGCGACGGCGTTCGGCTGCTCAAGTTCAACTCAGGCGGCACTGCCCTGCTCGGCCAGGCGCAGATCGGGCAGCTTGGCGATGCCGGCATCGCGCTCGATCTGGACGGAGCCGGCAACGTCTACGTCGCGGGAACCTCCGATTCGCGTGGTTCCGTTACGGGCACCACCGGGACCGCGTTCCCGAATCGGGCGGGCACGCGGACCAACTCGTTTGTTGCGAAGTTCACACCTGCGCTGACACTGCAGTGGCTGACGTTCTGCGGCGCGGAGCCGTTGGCGGTGGCCGGCATCTCGGTCACCTCGACAGGTGTCCTGATCACCGGATCGATCTTTCAGGTGGGCGACCCGGCGAACGCGCTGCCGGTCACGCCGGGCGGCATCCAGCAGAGTCCCGCGCCCGCCAGCACGAGTGATGGCTTCGTCGAGAGCTTCACGGAGGCTGGCGGCACGCTGCAGTACGCGACGTACCTCACCGGAGCGAATGGAGCGACTTCCCCCGCGGCCATCGTTGCCGACAGCAGCGGCAATGCGTACGTCGCCGGGACGACCACTGCTACGGGATTTCCGACAACGGCCGCTCTTGTGCCGGTCTTTCGTTCGACCGGCGGCAATGCGACCGGGTTCGTGACGGAGCTGGACCCTGGCGGGGACGGCTTTCTTTTCTCGACCTTTGTGCCTGGCAATGGACTGACCGGCGCTGCGCTGGACACAAGCGGGAGCGGCGCTCTGCTGCTCTCGGGCGATGTTGCGGCGGGCCTGTTCCCTCTGACGGAAGCGCAGGTCCCGATCGCTCCCCTGCTGCACTACCAAACGGCGGTGCGGATGGCTCTGGATGGCTCGTCGGTCCTGTCGTCGACGCTGCTCGCTCCTGGAACGGAGTCGGTGATCACGGCGGGAGCCAATGGAGCGGCGTGGGTCTTCGGATCATCGCAATCACTCAGCGCTCCGCTGCTGCCGGTCGCACCGGTGGAGTCGCTTGGGAACGCCTTTGCCGTCCGCATCGCAGCGAACGGCAGCGTGGATCGCGCCGCTCGCTTTGGGGGTCTGCCGACCGCGAACAGCAGCTATGCCAGCCTACCCGCGACCGAGGGTGGCGTCGCGGTCTTGCCGAATGGCACAGTGGCGCTTGCAGGCAGTGTTGCGCCGACACTCAGTTCTTCCCTGCTGCCGACCGACCACTACGATCTGCCGTTCGTTGCCGCGCCTGCCGCGGCGCTGCCTTCGACCGTGCGCGATGCCCTGCCGTCGGCAAGCTGCAGCGGCAGTGCATGCAGCGGAAGTGCGGGGCTGCTGGCAACGCTTGCTCCCGACGCGAGCGCGCCCGGTCTTGCGCTCTCCATCGACGACCTGCCGAACCTGACCCTGCGCAACCTCGGCACCGCGGCGGCAAGCAATCTGCAGATCACCGCAACCGGGTACACGGTAAACAGCAACTGCGGCACGTCGCTTGCTCCTGCCGGCGAATGCAGCCTCTCGCTCTCGGGCAGCGGACCCGGCAGCATGACCCTCAGCGCGTCGAATGCGCCAGCATTCACCACCGCGCTGCTCTCAACAACACTGATCGCGAACAGCATCGCCGTGTTGCCGCGCGAGCTTGACTTCGGTCTGCAGACCGCGGACTCCGCAGCTTCCACGCGCACGCTGACGGTGACGAACCTCAGTTCGGCAACGCAGACGTTCGCATCGAAAAATACAAGCACCATCAAAATGGCCTACACCGTCGCGGAGACGGCAAGCACCTGCACACCTGCCGGCGATGGTGTCTCGAAGGTGCTTGGACCGGGCGGCACATGCACCATCACGCTTGGCCTGTCCGCAAGCGATGATGCGACGAACGATGGTGCAATCAGCGCGCACTGGCAGGTCGGCGCCAGCGACATCATGTTGACCGGCTATGCCGAAGCGGCGCCCGAGACGCTCTCCGCGCAGACGATCGACTTCGGCAGGCAGTTCGCGGGCGGCCTGCGTGCGTCACGTCATCTTTACCTCTCAAACAGCAGCGACACCGCGAAGACACACGCCACCGTCGGCAGCACGAACGCCGCGCTCACCGTGGTGGATGAGTGCCCGGCGACGCTGCAGCCGCGGTCGGTTTGCCGCATGGTACTCGGCTACAACGCGGCCGCTGCGCCATCGAGCGATGCCATGACGCTGGATGTCGACGGCCTGACCGCGATGGTGCTCGGCGAGACGCTACCGCAGCCATCGATCCTGGGATCGTCGAGCAATCCGAACCTGAGTGTGTCGCCGGCATCCGTCACCTTCACCACGGCAGTCGCCGCGACGACGGTCTCCAGCGAATCACAGACGGTGACGGTGAGCAACACCGGAGCGGCGCCCTTCGCGCTCACGCTGTCGGTTGCCGGTGATTACAGCTTCGGAACCAATTGCGCTGGAATGCTCACAGCCAAGAGCAGCTGCAACGTGGTGCTTACGTTCACGCCTTCGGGAGCGGGCACACGCGACGGTTTGCTGAGTGTGGCGGCGGGATCGGCGGGGCCGGTGTATGTTCCGTTGAGCGGCACCGGCACGGATATTCTGCAAAGCGGCGACAGCAGCCTCTTCTTCGGCGATGTGCCGTTGAATACACCGGCGGTGCAGTGGCTTAAGGTATCGCAATCGTTCGTTTCGCTCGCGGTTGCGTCGAGCGATCCCAGCTTCAACGTCTTGCTGGTCGAAGACACGGGCTACGGCCACGGCACTCCGCCCGCAGGCGCGTTCAGTAGCACCACCTCAGGCTCTTGCCTCAACTGCTACCTGGGCGTGCAGTTCCTGCCAACCGCGACGGGAGCGCACACGGGCTCGGTCTCCCTGACATCGAGCGGCGGCGGCAAGGCGCTGACGCTCGGCGCCAGCGGCAACGGAACGCCTTTGACAGGCCTCATCCTCACGCCGGTCAGCCAGGACTTCGGCACAGTGCCGGTGGGCAGTTCCACCGCGTCGACGCTGTTCCAGCTGACCAACGGCACGTCGAGCAGCGTCAACGCCACCGGCTCCGCGACGACCGGTGACTTTGCCACGACGGGTGAGACGACCGGTGGAGCGGGTTGCAACAGCGGCTCGCTCGCACCCGGTGGGAGCTGCTTCGTTCCGGTTCGCTTCTCGCCGTCCGCGACCGGGGTGCGCGCGGGAACGCTGACCGTGTCTACCTCGGTTGGACAGGCGGCATCATCGCTCAGCGGCATCGGCTCGGACGATCCGGGGGTCTTGTTTACACCAGGCGAGCTTCGCTTCGATAACGTGCCTGATCTCACGTCGACGCAGCAGACCATCACGGTCACCAACACGGGCAGCACCTCTGCAACGGTCAGCACACCGTCGATCAACGACACGCACTTTGCCGTGAACAACGGCTGCGGCACGCTGGCGGCGGGGGCGTCCTGCACGTTGACCGTGACCTACACCGCATCGAGCGTGCTCGCCGCCGGCACGCTCATCGTGCCCATTACGACGGCACCCGCGGGCGCGCCCAGCACGACAACTTACTCGCTTGCGCTCACGGGTCTGTACACGACGGAGTCTGCCGGCCTGCAGATCATCCCCGGCGAGCACACTGCGGTGAACTTCGGCGCGTCCTCCGTCGATGCACCCGCGCTGAGCCGCGTGCTGCACGTGAACAATCTCACCGCGAAGACCCTGAACGTCGCGGTCGATTCGCCGCGGGAGTTCGCCACCACGGCCTCCACCTGCGGCACGCTCACGCCCAACGGCAGTTGCGACCTCACCGTCGAGTACACGCCCCTGAGCAGCGGCGACGTGACCGGCACCGTGTTCCTGACAGGCACGCCCACCGACGGCAGCGCTGTGCAGACCGGCATCGGCTACCTGGAGGGCTATGGCGTAGGCGGCGGCACAGGCATTGCGTCGCTGGTGATTAGCGGCAACATTTCACCGGCGGGCGTGGTCAGCTTCGGCCAGGTTGCGTCCGGGCAGACCGCAACACAGACGTTGACGGTCACGGACCCGGTCAGTTCACCCGCGGGAACGGTGCTGACGGTTCGCCGCGTGCTCTCCGCCTACCCCTACCTTGCGACGACGGATTGCGGAGCGCCGCTGACGCCCGGACAAAGCTGCACGATCTCCGTCACCTACTCGCCGGTCTTTCAGGCTGCGGCCGGCGGCGGACAAACGTCCACGCAAACCGATGCCGATGTGTTGACGATCGTGAGTGACGGCGGCAACGCGCCGCAATCGATCGACCTGAACGGATCCACCACGCCGGTCTTTGTCACAACACCGAACAATACCGCACCGATCGCGGCATTCACCACGTCAGAGGGTTCGCTCTACTTCGGCGATGTGGCGCTGGGCAGCGCGTCCGCGGCGCAAACGGTCACACTGACGAACACCGGTACCGCTACGGTTCATGTGACCGGCGTGCTCCCCACGAACGGCTACGCGGTAAGCAACGGATGCGCGACGCTGGTCAGCGGATCGGCCTGCACGCTGCAGGTCAGCTTCATGCCGCAGGCACTTGGCACGGCGCTCGGTGCGATTGAGATACAAAGCGACGCGAGTTCCGCGCTGGAGTTCCTCTCGGTTCTAGGCAACGGTGTTCCCGCAGCGGTGACGCCGGCAGGCACCGCGTCTGCGACGATCTTGCCGCAGTCGCTCGATTTTGGGCGCATCCTGGTGGGGCACAGCGCGTCGCAGCTTGCGACGCTCGCGAATACCGGCACGCTGCCGGTCACGATCACTGCCGTATCCCTGGCGGGTGACGCGGCCTTTGCGCTCGCGGTTTCTTCTAACGCAATGAACCCATGTCCGGCCCCTGGCGGAACGTTGGCTGCGGGAAATAGTTGCACGATTGCCATCGTGTTCACGCCGGCGACGACGGGAACTCTGCGCAGCATGCTTTCGGTCGTGACTTCTGCTTCGTCAGTCCCACTCACCGTTGCGCTTTCCGGTGTGGGTACGCAGCCGCAGCTTGTCGTCTCTCCGTCGTCGCTGAACTTTGGAGGCGTTGCGGTGGGCAGCACAAGCGCGCTCTCGCTGACGCTAGCGAACACCGGCAATCAGCCGGTCGACGGCCTGGCCTTCACAGCGAGCGCGGGCTTCTTCGTCAGCAGCACCTGCGGCATCACGACGCTGAACGCCGCATCGTCCTGCGCGGTCACCGTAACCTTTGCACCGTCGGCGACCGGCGTCGTGAATGGAACGCTCACGGTCAGCAGCACCGATCCCGCATCGCCGCTGACGGTACCACTCAGCGGGTCGGGCGTGGCTGCCACCGCGGCATCGCTCTCCACACTGACGGCGACGCCCGCCGCACTGAACTTCGGCAACGTCGCCGTGCGGGGCAGCACGACGCTTGCGCTGGTTCTCTCGAATCTCACGGCAGTCCCGGCAAACGGCCTGTTGTTTACACCCAGCGCGGGCTTCAGTGCCAGCAGCGGATGCGGAACCACCCTGAATGCCTACTCCACCTGCCCCGTCGTGGTCACCTTTGCGCCGGCTGCGACTGGCGCAGTCACCGGCAGCTTGACAGTGCAGAGCAGCAGCACGACGACTCCATTGACCGTTGCCCTGACCGGTACGGGAACTGCCGTGCAGGCGCAACTCTCGCTCACGCCCACATCACTCGCGTTCGGTGCGGTGTCGGTCGGCAGCAGCAGTTCCCTCTCGTTCACACTGACGAACGGCAGCAACAGTACGGTGAACTCGATTGCGCTCGCAGTAACCGCCGGTTTCAGCGTCAGCGGCAGTTGCGGAGCGAATCTGGGACCCGGCTCGTCGTGCTCGGTCGTCGTGACCTTTACGCCGTCGACGACCGGGGGCACGACCGGCACACTGACCGTCACCAGCAGCGATGCCGCATCGCCGCTGGT
>CAZZVI010000175.1:0-7405 GCA_964657335.1 uncultured Terriglobus sp. | reverse complement strand
GGGCTGGATTGCCCGCCGCCCGCCGCAATCACCACGTACTGCTTGCCCCCGATGGCATAGGTGGACGGCGTAGCCAGCCCGGAGTACGGCAAGTCCGCTTCCCACAACAGCTTGCCCGTTCGGCTGTCATACGCGTGGAACTTCTGATCGAACACCGAAGCCCCGATGAACAGCACGCCGCCCGCCGTCACCACGGGTCCGCCATAGTTGTCCGATCCCGTGTTGTGAATGCCCTTCGCCTCTAACTCCGGATAGGTGCCAAACGGGATGCGCCAAAGGTACTTGCCCGTGTTCAGGTCGATCGCGTTGAGCGTGCCCCACGGCGGCGCAATCGCGGGATAACCCTGCGGGTCGGTGAACCTGCTGAAGCCGATGGTCTTGTAGGGCATCAGGTCGTCGCCGGGCGGCTTCCCATTCGCTCCGGGCTTTTGAGCGACTTCTGTCTCCTGGGGAGTCTTGGTGAGATAACGAACCACCTCGTTGATGCGCTCGTCGCCGAGGCTGGCGAACGATGGCATGCGGCCTTTGCCGCCATGGATGGTGGCGGAGATCTCTTCGTCCGTGAGCCTGCCTTCGATACCGCGCAACGACGGGATCAGCGGCGGCGAGCCTACGCGTCGGATACCGTGGCAACCGCTGCACTGGTTCTGGTATGTCTTCTCGCCAGGGCTGCCGGGCGGCGGTGGAACGGTCAGCCCCACCAGCCAGGCGGTGTCGTTTTCATTCACGTAAAGAATGCCGGTGTTCGGATCCACCGCGGGTCCGCCCCACTCAGCGCCTCCCGCCATGCCGGGCAGGTTCGCCATTAGCTTATCGACCTGCGGCGGCTGAAAGGCCGTGCCATGCGCCATGCTCTTCCACTGCTTCACCGCCCACGCGTGCTCTTCGGGAGTGACGTTGGTCAGCATGTCCTCCGTGATGAACTGACGGGTGTACGGCTCAGGCAGGGACGGTATGGGCTGGGTCTTGGAAGCGACCTCGCCGGGAACGTCGCTGGGCGGCACCGGCTTTTCCACGATGGGAAATACCGGCTTCCCGGTCACACGATCCAGAACGTACAGGTAGCCGGTCTTCGAGGGCTGCGCGACCGCATCCACCGGCTTGCCATCGTGCAGGATCGTGACCAGTGACGGCGCAGCCGAGAAGTCGCGATCCCACAGGTCGTGATGCACTGCCTGGAAGTGCCACAAGAGCTTGCCCGTCTGCGCGTCGAGGGCAAGCAGCGTGTTCGCGTAAAGATCGTCACCGGCGCGGTTGGCGCCGTAGAAGTCAAACACCGCTGATCCGGTCGGCACGAAAACAATGCCTCGCTTCGTATCCACGGTCATGCCGGCCCAGTTGTTGGCTGCGCCCGCGTACTTCCACGCATCCTTTGGCCAGGTTTCGTATCCCGGTTCGCCGGGATGAGGAATGGTGTGGAAGGTCCATCGCAGTTGGCCTGTACGCACATCGAAAGCGCGCACATCTCCTGGCGGCGAGGGATACGTCTCAGGGTTCTGTCCGCCGACGATGATCAGGTCCTTGTAGATCGTCCCGGGTGTGGTCAGGCCGATCGATTGCGACTCGTAGTCCTCTCCGCGCAGGCCCTTGCGCAGATCGATGCGGCCGGCCTCCGCAAAGCTCGTAATTGACGCTCCTGTCTTCGCGTCCAGAGCAAACAGGAAGTTGCTGTAGCCGACCAGGATGCGGCTCTCTTTGCCGTCCGTCCAGTACGTCACACCGCGATTGCGTGCAAAGCCCTTGATGGGCGCCTGCCACTTCCATAGCAGCTTGCCCGTGGCCCCATCCAACGCAATCACCGCATGGTGGGGCGTGGTGGCATACAGCACATTGCCGACGATGATGGGGTTCGTCTCGAGCCCGCCCTCCTCGCCGGTGTCAAAGGTCCAGGCAACCGCCAGTTTCGACACGTTATCGCGATTGATCTGGTTCAGGCTGGAGTAATGATCGCCCTCCGGCTGGCCGCCGTAGGTCTCCCAGGTGCGCGTTGTGGCGGTGTCCACAGGGGCCTTCGAAGCCTTCGCCGCGCCCTTTACCGCGGCGTAACCTGCTACGGAAATCGAGATTCCAAGGGCACACACTGCAACGGGGGAAACACTACGCATCACGACGGAATCTCCAGATACTAATTACGACAATGTTTGTCCGGTGCCAATCTTCCAATAGGCAGAGAAGATGGCGGACAGTCCCTTTTGCTACGCTCTTACTTCGGCAACGGCGCGGTTCTTCAGCGCTTTCATGTAAGCAAATCCATACGCCTGTTCTGCATTGTGGCCGCCAAGCACTTCCGGTGTGTGGTCCAGGATGACAATGCCATCGAAATGCACTTCCTGCAGCGCCTTCATGATCTGGTACATGTCGTAGTACCCGTTGTCCATGAAAGTCTCCACAAAGTGCGGCAGCGGAGCACTTACATTCCTGAAGTGGATCTTCCATATCTTTTCCGGACCAAAGTAGCGGATCATCTCCGCCGGGTCTTTGTGCATCAGGGCGCGACCGCCTTCGTTCCAGCACCCGCAGCAGAGGCAGATGCCGACGTTCGGGCTGTTCGCAATCTCCATGGCCCGCTTGTACCCCTCGAAGCTGGAGAAGATGCAACGCGGCACACCGGCCAGCATGGGTACTGGCGGGTCGTCCGGATGAATGCCAATCCGCACCCCGGCCTCTTCCGCCACGGGCGCGATATGCCGGATAAAGTACGTGTAGTTTTCCCAGATCTCGTCCTGCGAATACTCCCGTCCGTGCGACAAGGGCTCATAGTACTTTCTGTCAGCCCACACGCCCACCTTGTTCGGGCTGCTCATGTCGAACTCTCGCGCCGATGCGCCGCGGATGGTCGCTCGCCCGCTGCTCCAGATGCCGTTCGCCATGTGGGCGTACGTGGTGTAGTAGATGCCCGCCGCGCCCAGGTTGCGAAGATACTGCTTGTACTCGGCGATCTTTGCGTCCCGGCCCGGTAGGTTCAGCGTCACCTCGGGCATGTTGTGCACGCTGACGTTGCCAATGTTCCAAACGGTGATGCCGGCGTCCGCGTAGCGCTTCTTGATCTGCAGAAAGCCCTCGGCCGATCTCAGGTCAGGGCTTGAGGCCACGCTGACATATTCGGCACCCAACTGCTTCAGAAACAGCAGGTCGTCGTCTGTTGGTTTCGGTCCCACCTGCGCGCATAGCTTGATGCCCGCGGCGCTTCTATGGACCGTTGCAGAAGCGGCCGGCGCAGCCGCCGCAAGCGCAGCTCCCTGCAATGCTGTGCCGAGAGCCAGTCTTACAAAGTCCCGTCGCGTCTGGTCCGCGCCTGTCGACATGCCGAACTCCTCACCCTCTGCGCTTGCTCGTACCGCTTCTGCCATGCCCTGACTGACGAATCGAAGGCCGCCCCTGCAGCTGCTCGACAGACGGCAGGGTGGTGCGAGGAACATAACTTGCAGAATCGACGAAATATTACTCTCCGCGTAACGCAACAGGAAAGTCGTTCGCCGCAGACGCGTGCGGCACATCAAAAGCACGGCAGATGCGTGCCAGCTCGCCGAAGCCGATGCTATCCTTTTCGGCACTATGAGACTCGGCCGTCGGAACTTCCTGCAGCAAACCGGAATCGCACTCGCCGCAGGGGCGGTCGGTGCAAACTTCACAGACCTGCCCGCGCAGCAGGCTGCCGCCAGAACACGTGTTCCGGACGCACGCGATGCCGGCATGAAGATGTGCGAGGCCTATTTCAGCGGCCGCGACGAGCAGAAGATGGCTTTCTGCCGTCAGATGGACGTCCTCGGAGCGGTCACCGGCATCGACAGGATTCCTGACAAGAAGCCGTGGGAGTACGAGGCGGTGCTACAGACCAAGCAGGCTTACGAGAAGTGCGGCCTGAAGTTGACCGTCATTGAAGGTCCACCGGCGCTCGGTGACATCACCAAGCTAGGTTTGCCCGGCAGGGATGAAGAGATCGCAAACTTCATCACGTTCATGAAGAGCCTGTCTCAGGCCGGCATCAACACCATCTGCTACAACTGGATGCCCGCGATCGGCTGGTACCGCACGGACATGGCACGCCCGGGACGGGGCGGCGCACTGATGACCGCATTCGACTATGACGCCGTGAAAGACGCGCCCATGACGAAATACGGGCCGATCTCCAAAGATCAGCTGTGGGCTTCGCTTACCTACTTCCTGAAAGCCGTTGTGCCGGAGGCCGAGAAGTCTGGCATCAAGCTGGCCATGCATCCGGACGATCCGCAGGTCGACCAGATCAAAGGCATCTCCCGCATCATGACTACCGTGGAGAACTTCAAGCGCATGCTTGCGATCTATCCCAGTCCCAGCAACGGCATCACCATGTGTCAGGGCAACTTCGCGCTGATGGGGGCGGACATACCCGCGATCGTCCGCGACTTCGGCAAGCAGAAGGTGATCCATTTTGTGCACTTCCGCAACGTAAACGGGGGCAAATTCAGCTTTACCGAGTGCTTTCATGATGAAGGCAAGATCGATATGTATGAGGCGATGCGCGCTTACTACGAGATCGGCTTCCGCGGACCCATCCGGCCGGACCACGTGCCCACCATGTATGGCGACAGCAACGCCCACCCCGGCTACAGCGTGCTCGGATGCCTGTACGCGAATGGCTACCAGCGCGGCCTGATGGAGTCTGTCAGCAAAGAAGCCAGACGCCGAGCCTGAGCCCAGTTCTCGCCTCGACGGCAAGAAGGCCCTCCACCATTTGTCCTACGTCATAACACGCCATCATCCGCGCACCTGAAACTGCGATGGAAGCTCCTGGTGGCGACAGAACAGCGCCAGCCAGCATTGAATCGTCTCAGTTCATCGTTCTATGCGGCTTAGCGCGTTCCAAAGCACAGCTTCCCGCAAAGAGTGCAGTGCGAGTTGCGATCCGGCTTCGCAGGTACCCTTGCGGCTTCCTTCGCACTGGCAGGATTGGGTTGACAGGTCTCCGCAAAGACACGGTATAGTTCCCGTCGTTCAACCGGAGGCCCCCTTTGAATTACTCAACCTTTTGGTGGAGCGCGTTTTCCAACGCCGCATCCTCAATGATCCGCATTCCCGCGAACTCCTCGAAGAAGACTGCCACGCCGTCTCGACTCCTCTGCCTTCTGGCATTCGTTCTGTGCCTTGCAGGCGGCAACCGTTTGAACGCGCAGACGGGCCAGATCACCGGTGTGGTGACTGACTCCACCGGCGCATCCGTCCCGAATGCGAAGATTCAGATCACCGATCAGCAGACCGGCACCCTCGTGCGTGAGGCGCAGTCCGGAACCGACGGCACCTTCCGCGCCCTCAACATGCCGCCGGCCACCTACTCCATCAAGATCAGCGCCTCCGGCATGCAGAACCTTGTCCGCAACAACATCACGCTGGACGAGCAGCAGACGCTCAGCCTTGGCAACCTCGGTCTGACGGTCGGCGGTGGAGGCGAGACCGTTACTGTCACCGCGGAAGCTCCTCTCATCGAAACCGCCAACTCGGATAACTCCGCCATCGTGGATGAGCGGCAGGTCACCGAGCAGCCGCTCAACGGCCGCGACTTCGAGTCCCTGCTGACGACCCTGCCGGGCATTGTGACCAACAACACCTCGCAGTTCCGCCTCGTCTTCAACCAGACGAACGACTTCTTCGTGAACGGCATGCGCGGCACGGCAAACAACTTCTTTCTGGATGGCGTGATCAACACCGACGTGGGTGCGAACGACGGTGAATACACCAACCTGAGCATCGACGCCGTAGGCGCCTTCAAAACGCTGACCGGCAACTTCAACGCAGAGTACGGCCGCAGCCCCGGCGTCATGATCCTGGTCAACACCAAGACCGGCGGACAGAAGTTCCACGGCACGCTGTGGGAGTTCGACCGCAACACCGCGTTCGACGCGAATGACTGGTTCAGCAATCACCAGGGCAAGGCGCGTTCGGTGCTGCACTACAACATCTTCGGCGGCAACATTGGCGGGTTTATTCCGGTACCGAAGTTCTCCACCGGAAGCAACCGGCGCGCGTTCTTCTTCTTTAACTACGAAGGAACGAGAGCGAGCACGCCGAGCGGCGGCACCTTCTACACGATGCCCAATCCAGCCATTTTGGGCATCAACGCCAGCAACGGTCAGGCTCTCGGCCATGCCGATCTGTCCACCCTGTACCGCTCCGGCAACGAGTGCGCGAACAATGGCACTTCCACCTGCACTCCCATCCATGACACCGGGGGGAACCTGGTCCGCAACGGCCAGGCGTTTGTGCCCGGCACGGTGCAGTACAACAGCCAGGGCGAAGTCATCACCGGCACACCCTTCGCCAATAACCAGATCCCATCCAGCTACTACAGCAATCAGTACGGTGCGATGATCAAGAACATCCTGCCGGGCTATCGCGGAAATCTGAATGCACCGGTCTATAGCAACGGGTTTGGCGATGAGTTACAGATTCCCTTCCAGGACACTTACGTCTTTTACAAGAACCAATACGCCGCGCGTGTGGATTTCACCTTCGGTCCGAAGGCAAACGCGTTCTTCCGCTACGTGGATGACCGTCAGCAGGAGTCGAAGGGCTTCGGCATCTTCTCCGGTCCCAGCTACCCTGTGTATCCGCAGTTTCGCCAGAAGCCGGGTAAGAGCTATGCATGGAGCCTGGTGAATGTCATCTCCCCGACACTGACGAACGAAGTCACGGTGGGCTGGCTGCACCTGAACCAGCTGGTGGACATCCCGTCCGGCACCAACAAGGCGCTTTACGATAAGACCGCCATTGGATACACGTTCAGCGATATTTATCCTTCAACCAATACCCACAACCTTGCGCCCAGCCTGAACAGCGGCGATGGCTACGTCAACACGGGCATGTTCCCCTCGGGCTGGACCTCGACGGGTAACACGGTCGTTGCCACGGACGACGTCACAAAGGTAGCGGGCAGCCACGTGCTCAAGTTCGGTCTCTTTGGAGATTTGAACGAGAACGGCCAGGAAGGTAACTGGACCGAGAACCCGAGCTTCAACTTCGGTTCGAGCGCGCAAAACTCGAACAACAGTAACTCCGGCATCGCGAACATGCTGATGGGCAATTACACCAATGTCAGCCAGTCGAATATCTTCGCCTTCGGCCACTTCCACTTCATCCAGCTCGAAGGCTACATTCAGGACACGTGGAAGGCGACGCCCCGCATCACGCTTGACTACGGGCTGCGCTATGAGTACGTCGGTCCGACATACACCACCGGCCAGTACCACCAGTACTACTTCGTTCCGAGTGTCTACAACACGGCAAATTCCGTGAAGATCAACACCGCCAATAACATTCCCGGGCAAGCCCCAACTCAGGGGTCGATCATCACCGGATCGGGTAACCCTTACAACGGCATGGTCCAGGAAGGAACCAATAACCTGCCCAAGGGCGGTATCTACAACCGCTT
>CAZZVI010000174.1:0-7412 GCA_964657335.1 uncultured Terriglobus sp. | reverse complement strand
TTCCCATCCCGAACACGGAAGTTAAGTCTCGCTGGGCCGATGGTACTGCACGGGTAGCTGTGTGGGAGATTAGGTGATCGCCAGCATAAACACAGAGCCCACTCTTCGGAGTGGGCTTTTCTGTTTGCCTCCGCAGGAGAGTTTCAGGCGTTTGCCGGGTGATCTATGATGGACTGCAGCAGGCGAACGGATCGCTTGTGGAGTAAGGTGGGCACCGCGATGCGGAGCATAGTCATTCCCGGGATGTTGTTGGCGGTTGCGGCTGCGGGTTACGCTTCGAAGCCGTCCGCATTCGGCAATCAGTCGAAGCCCATGAAGGCGACGGTGCGCATTCTCGCTATCAGCAGCTCGTCGCGCCAGAGCTTCGCCGGCAATCAGGACATCTACCTTGCCGACGTGCAGGTCAAGGGTGGAGATCACCGTTTTGCCCGGATCATCGATCAATATCCAGGGTTCGGTCTACCGATACGGCAGTCGCTGCTGCGTGATCGAACTTCGTTCACAATGGAGGTAACGCGCGAGCCGGAGTGCGATGTGCCCGGATCGAGGGTGTTTCTCCACGCCGGCGACAGCGGTATTTTCGATGGCAGCGTGCGAGACTCGCTGGCCACGCACGCGGCGGATGCCATCCCGTGTTTCCGGTCGGTGCACCAGAGCATCCAGATCGCGAAGAAGTAGCCGCTGTTTTCATGCCTTCTTGAACTGGTGTTCACAGAAGAAGAAGCGATAGGCCACATGATAGAGGCACTCACTCACCCTGTTTGGGAAGGAATGCCTCGTCATGGTTCGTCAGCTCAGCGCTGCGCTGCTGGTTACTACGTTATTTCTCGGCGGTTGCGCCACCACTCCTCTGCCCCCGGCAAATGCCCCGATCGTTGCAACTACGAGCGCACAAGCGATCAAGCATGTTGTTGTGATCTTTGGTGAGAACATCTCGTTCGATCACTACTTCGGCACCTACCCAAACGCCGCGAATCTGCCGGGCGAGACGAAGTTTACCGCGGTCACCGGTACGCCCACGCCGAACGGTCTAACCACCGGCCTGCTGACTGCGAATCCCAATCTGAACGGAGCGAATGGTGCGGGCGCCAGCAATCCATTCCGCCTGTCGCCAGCACAGGCAGTCACCGCCGACCAGGATCACGGCTACACCGACGAGCAGGCTGCCTACGACGGCGGCAAGATGGATATGTTTCCGCTGTCCGTCGGCTCGGCTGACACCGCGGCGCTGGCCACCGCGAGCGGAGCGGCCGCGGTTGCTTCCACCAAGGGCCTGACCATGGGCTACTACGACGGCAACACGGTGACGGCGCTGTGGAATTATGCGCAGCACTACGCGCTGAATGACAACTCGTTCGACAGCACCTTTGGGCCGTCGACGCCAGGCGCCATCAACCTGGTCTCTGGCCAGACGAACGGCGTCATCAACGCGGTGAACCCGGGCAGTGCCGTGGTTGCCGACGGCAATGGTGGCCTGACGCTGATCAGCGACGCCGATCCGACCGGCGACGTGTGCAGCAGCACCACGCAGTCCGTCAGCATGTCCGGCAAGAACGTAGGCGACCTGCTGAACGCGGCAGGCGTCACCTGGGGATGGTTCCAGGGTGGCTTCGACTTGACGCAGACGAATACGAACGGCACCACGGGCTGCAAGCGTTCCTCTGTGTCATCACTCAGCACGGGCGCACAGGCAGGAACATCGGCGGATTACGTTCCTCACCACGAGCCGTTTCAGTACTACGCCAGCACGGCGAATCTCAACCACATACGGCCCACGGCTGCCATCGGCACCACCGACGCTGCCAATCACCAGTACGACATTCACGACTTCACGGACGCGCTTGCGGCGGGTGTCATGCCTTCCGTCAGCTTCCTGAAGGCACCGAAATTCCAGAACGCGCATGCGGCAAACTCCGATCCACTGGACGAGCAGATGTTCGTCGTGAACATCGTGAATGCCATCCAGAAGTCGCAGTTCTGGTCCAGCACGGCGATAATCCTCGCCTACGATGACTCGGACGGCTGGTATGACCACGCGAGTGCGCTGGTAAACGGCTCGGCGACTACCGCGGATAAAATCAACGGCGCCGGAGTCTGCATCAGCAAGTCGGCGGCAGCGGCGGCACTGCCCGGCGTCACCGGAACGGCTCCCGCTCAAGGCCGGTGCGGCTATGGCACGCGCATGCCCCTGATGGTGATCTCGCCGTGGGCCAAGAAGAACGTCATTGACGATACGCTGACCGATCAGAGCTCCATCACGCGATTCATCGAAGACACCTTCCTCTCCAGCAAGCGTATCGGCGGCGGATCGTTTGACAGCATCGCCGGGCCGCTCACCAATATGTTCGACTTCAGCAACGGTGCTTCTGCCCCTAACCCGAATGTGGTGCAACTGAATCCCACAACCGGAGCGGTTACCAGCGGCAATTAGGCCGCGGTTTACGAGGCGTTCATGCATCGTGTCTAAGCTGGGAGCACGCACCTAACCGGGTGCGTGCCCTTTTCTATCCCTGCTGGAGTTTCGGTATTGATCTCATCGCGCCGCACCTTCCTGAGTCATGCGGCAGCACTGAGTCTGCTGCATGGCGCCAGGCAGATATTTCCGCAACAATCCACGCCTGGCTTGCCGATGCGCGAGCATGAGCATGATGGTGTGACGCGCGTCACAGCCACGCGACCGTCGCAGGCCATGTTGCATACGTTGCAACTTGAGCCGTTTGTCGATCCTCTGCCGCTGCCCCAGGTTGCGCGGCCTTTGATCCACAATGGTCGGAACTCGTTGACTGTCACTATGCGCGAGGTACATACGAAGGTCCATCGTGACGTGCCACCAACACGTGTGTGGAGCTATGGTGCGGATGCACTGGCTCCCCTGATTGAGGCCAGGTCCGGCGAGCCGCTGCAGATTCGCTGGGAGAACCAGTTGCCCAACCGGCACTTCCTGCCGATTGACTATTCGCTGCATGGCAGCGGGCGCGATGTGCCCGACGTTCGAACGGTGGCGCACCTGCATGGCGCCAAAGTGCAATCGAAGTACGACGGCTACCCTACGGACTGGTTCGCGCCCGGAAGCGGGCGGACGTGTGTG
Organism: uncultured Terriglobus sp.; assembly: GCA_964657335.1. GTDB lineage: Bacteria > Acidobacteriota > Terriglobia > Terriglobales > Acidobacteriaceae > Terriglobus. The sequence continues at coordinate 4,324 of CAZZVI010000174.1, read as the reverse complement.
TATCCGTTCGATCAGGAAGCGACAGCACTGTGGTTCCACGACCATGCCATGGGCCTGAACCGGCTGAACACCTACGCCGGCCTGGTGGGGATGCTGCTGCTGCGCGACGATGCCGAGGATGCGTTGCACTTGCCTGCGGGTAAATACGAGGTTCCGCTGATTCTCTATGACCGCGACTTCACCGCGGATGGCCAGCTTTTCTACGATGTTTCCGGCGACGAGAAGAGCCCGTGGATTCCGGAGTTCAGCGCGGATGGACTGCTGGTCAACGGAAAGATTCGGCCGTACTTCGAAGTGGAGCCGCGGCTGTATCGCTTCCGCGTTTTGAACACGGCCAACAGCCGCTTCTACGTCCTGTCGCTCTCAGGCGATCACAGCTTTCTGCAGATCGGCAGCGATCAGGGTTTGCTCGCCGCACCGGTCGAGATGAAGCGGCTGATCCTGGGATGCGCGGAACGTGCGGACCTGCTGATCGACTTCGCGGCCATGGTGGGCCAGAGTGTGCGGCTTCGGACCGGGGCACAGGACATGATGGAGTTTCGCGTCGGGCGCCAGTTAAGCTCCACCGGAAGAACGACAGTGCCGCACACGCTGAAAACGATTCGTCGCATCCCCGAAACTGAGGCCGTGAAGACCCGCACCATGACATTGCATGAGTACGACGATGAAGCTGCGAAGCCGATGGTGATGCTGATCAACCGGAAGCATTGGCACGAGCCCACGACGGATTTTCCAAAGCTGAATGCAACGGAGATTTGGGAGTTTGTGAACCTGACCGAAGATACCCATCCCATGCACGTGCATCTCGTGCGTTTCCAGGTCCTCGACAGGCGGCCGTTCGACCGCACCAATTACCTGATGAACAAGAAGCTGCGATTCACCGCGGCAGCGTCCCCGCCGGACGCCCATGAGATGGGTTGGAAAGACGTGGTGCAGTGCCCGCCCGGCACCATCACGCGCATCATCATGCGATTCGAAGGATATGCGGGCAAGTACCTGTTTCATTGTCATGTGCTGGAACATGAGGCGAATGACATGATGCGGCCCTTCGAAGTGGTGGCATGAAAGACCGCCTCTGCAGAAACGTGAGCTAGCCGGCACCCCAGTTCGGCACGGGTGACGCTGGCAACCATGACGGTGAGCCGCTGACTTTCAGAGTGCGGGTGTAGATGCGCTCTCCATCCGAAACATACAGTGTGTGAAAGTCCGCGCCAGCAAAGCAGAGGCTGATGGCTGCGTGGCTGCCGGGCAGCGGGAGAATGGCGATGACTCGTCCGTTGTGGTCAAAGACCTGCACGCCGGCAGAGGTCGCGACGTAGGCCCGACCATCCTTGTCCATCGCCACGGAGCGAGCCTGACTGCCGAAGGATGCGGCGGGAATGAAGAAGTCGAAGAACGGCTCCGCGCTGTCGAGCGTGCCGTCCGGCTTGACGCGGTAGCTGTAGCCGTAACGACCGTTCCCCTGTGCGACGAAGAGCCATGCCTTGTCAGGCGACAATGCCAGACCGGATGGTTGCTGCAGGGCCTGGGCCACGCGTGTGGTTTTGCCGTCTGGGCGGATCAGCCAGATGGCGCCTTCATCGCTATTGCTCGTGGTGACGTACAGGTCACCATTCACTCCGGCAATTACATCGCGCACCGGCCCCAGTTTGCCCGCCAGCGTTTGCGGCCCATTCGGGCCCAGGCGAATCACCCCGCTACCATCACGCTCTGTGCCGATGTAGGCCGTACTATCCACGCCGAAGGCCAGGGGCAGGGCCGAAGATTCAACGCAAGCCGTCGATGGTGTGAGCTCCAGTGGTTTGCCTTGGGGACCGGGATAGAAGACACGTCCGTCTGGGGCCGACGCAAGGCGTGTGGCGGTGCAGTGCTCGAGGGTGACACGCCACGTTTGTCCCGCATCGAGAATTGCCCCGAGCGCGGGATTGCCCGAGACACCGGCGACGATAGGCGACGGCCAGTCGCGCCAGAGCCACTGCATTGCGTCAGGGAAGACGGCGGCTGCTTGCGCCCCGTTGTGCGTGCCGGTACCCCAGACGTGCCGCACGTCGTAGCCTGCGAAGCTCAAGGCGCGCTCCATGGTCTGGTTCGACATCCACCAGTCGCCCATCTCAGGACCGCCCGGCCACTGATCGAAGGCGCCGTCCTGCAGAAAGACGCGGATCGGCTTTGGTTCGGTCTTCCGCACTTCGACATAGAAGCCTTCGCCGCCGCGCATGCCGACAAAGGTGCCGATGGAAGAGAAGACGCGGTGGAATGCGTCGGGCCGCTGCCAGGCCACGTTGAAGGCGGCGATGGCGCCGGTGCTGCTGCCAGCGATCATGCGACAGTCTGGGTTGGTGGAGAGCCGGATGCGGCCGCCGCCGGGTGCTTGCCGCTGCTCAACGGCGGGTAGAACTTCGTCCAGCACAAAGGTGGCGAGACGATCGGTTCTGCTGTCGAACTCAAAGCTGCGGTCGAATCGCGGACTGCCGGAGGTCGTCGCCGCCGCAACGGAGCCCGGCGCGACGCCGATAGCGATGGTCACCGGCATGGCGTGTCGTGCGATCAGGTTGTCGAAGACGATGGGCGCGTTGAAGCCGATGCCATCGAGGCCGACGTAGACACACGCCGGCTCCGCGTCGCGGTACTGCGACGGGACGTAGACCGAGATGGTGCGCGATGTATTTGGAAACGTCTTCGAGCTCCCCATGCGGAACTCGAAGGTCTGGCCGTGCGGTATGCCGGGATGTGGCAGAGAGTCCGGACCGAGTGGGTAGTCGTTCGACGGCTTTTGGGCGGTCTGGTCTGCGGTGCCAGCGGGTGCAGCAGCTTGCGCGGCCGCGAGTTGGTGCGTCGACGCCATGAGCCAGAGGGCACAGGGGATCGTAAAGCTACCGAGTTGCCGGAGCAGGCTGTGGGATGGCAAGGCGCGGATCTCCTGCGGGGCGCTACTTCTTCTTCCGGAAGAGCTTCAGGTCGATGGCAGCGCCCATGGCCGCGTAACCAGCGTCGGAGGGATGCAGGTGGTCGCCGTGATCGTACTTTGCAAGCATCTGGGCCGGGTGGTCGGGATCGCGGATCACCTTGTCGAAGTCGATGAAGCCGTCGAACAGCGGGCTGGTGCGGATGAAGGTGTTCACATGCTGCCGGATGGCCTCGCCGTCGTCGCTGTAGTACTTTGCGCCGCCATAGGGCAGGATGGTGGCCGGGATAAACTTCATGCCCTTGCTGTGGGCCTGGCTCGCAAGAGTGGTAAAGGCGTCGATCAGCTGCTGCTCGGTGATGACATCGGCGGGTGCTCGGTGCATGTTGCCGATGTCGTTGATGCCCTCCAGAATCAACACGTACCGCGCGTTGGGCTGGCTCAGGACTTCGCGGTTGTAGCGGTCGAGCGCGCTTGGGCCTGTGCCCTCGTGCAGGATGCGGTTGCCTCCGATGCCTTCGTTCACGACGGAGAGCGCGGCGGTCTTCTTTTCGGCTGCCAGGCGCGGCGCCAGCACATCGGGCCAGCGGCGGTTGGTCTCGTCGGTCGAACCCGTGCCGTCCGTGATGGAGTCGCCAAGCGTGATGACGGCGGCTGACTTCTTCGCGCGATCGACCTCGACATCTCTTAGGAAGTACCAGGACGTCGTCTGCGCCAGCAGATCGCCGCCACCTCCCGGCGTGGTCTGCGGATGCTTTTCACTCTCGATGACGGGCTTGTCGCCGAGCGGTGCTGTGATGGGTGCGGTGACATCCGGCGGCTTGATGCTGGGCGGCACGGCTGCCGGCGAGTTGAACTCCTCAGCCGTGGTCATGTCACCGGGCGCGATGAAGGTCGTCGCGTGCGCGGCGGCGTGATACGTGATTGCGGCAAGCTCCTGCGCGGGAATGGCGGTGGAGATCACCAGATCAGAGAAGATGGGCACCGTCGCCGTGACCGCATCACTGCTGGCAAACTGGCCCGGGGCGATGGTGATACCCGGCTGGCCACTAAAAGTCAATGGGTGGTCCGTGTTCGTGAGGATCTTGCTGCCGGCAGAGAGGAACGCCACGTGAGCCGCGTTGATCCGCAGCGGCGTGGTGCCGAACTCGTTGGTGAAGGTGACGCGCATCCGCTTGCCGCCCTGGCTTATGTGGACGACCTGCCGCAGAGTCACATCCTGCTTGCCGATGGGCAGCTTCTTCGCCGCATCGGATGCGGGCGGCAGCAGCATGTCGGCCGTGCCCCACGTGGGCAGCCAGTCGTTCGATTGTGCTTGGGCTGCCGCGGCAGACAGGAACAGGGCGAGTGCGAGGGCGGTGGTTCGCATGTGCAAAATTGTAGACCTCCAAGGGAACAGGAAACAGGGAACAGGGAACA
>CAZZVI010000173.1:0-7413 GCA_964657335.1 uncultured Terriglobus sp. | reverse complement strand
TCCCGTTGCGCCCTGTTTCTGCTCCTGTCTTCTGCCGTGATGCCTGCCCAGCAAGGTAAAGGAGACAAGGGCAACTGGCGGCCCGCAAGCAAAACGGCATCTTCGATCACGGGCGGCCTTGTTCTGAGTGAAGAGCGGATGATGATGGGCTTTATTCCTGTGACGATCGCGCCCATTCGACATGCGGAGCCCGCGGAGGTCAGCTCGGTCTTCGACCTGGCCGCTGATGACAACGCAGGCGGCGAACTCTACCGACTCAACATCCCAGCCGACCGGCAACTGCTGCACAAGAACGTACTGTGCGGCGGAGAAGACACCACCTATATGCTGACCGCGGTCAGCGGAAAGACACTGCAGGTGGCCTTCTTCTCGGGGGCGAAGCTGCCGGAGTTGAAGCCGGAGGTAATAGCGAACTCCACGGCGCTGTGCGGCACCTTCACCTATTCGCGCTGAACTCGACATCTTCATGCAAAAGGGACGCCCGATGGGCGTCCCTTTTGCATGAGTTACTCAAGGTCCCTTACCGGCCGCGCCGGCCGCCGCCACCCGATCCACTGCGTCCACCAGAACCGCTGCGTCCGCTGCTGGGACCACCGCCGCTGCGACGGCGGCCGAAGCCGCCACCGTTCGAAGGACGCGATGAACGCGCAGGCACTGAGGTCTCTTCGTGGCCGCTGCCATCCGGGCTGGTCTTCCAGGCCCGGGTCTCGAGTTGCATCAGGTCGTTCACCTTGCCCGTGTCGATGGGCGCGTTGCGCTCTTCCTTGGCGAGGTCCTTGTCGGCCACGCGCCAGTCGAAGGTGATCTTCAGTTCGCGCTCCATGCGGCGCGCATCGCTGCGCTCCTGCGGCATCACGAACGTGGTGGCAACGCCCGTCGCTTCCGCACGTCCGGTACGGCCGATACGATGGATGAAGTCATCGCTGGCGTTCGGCAGGTCGTAGTTCACAACATGCGCGATGTGCTTAACGTCGATGCCGCGCGCGGCAACGTCCGTCGCCACAAGAACGCGGCTCTTGCCGGTTGAGAAGGACTTCAGGGCAGCTGTGCGCTGCGACTGCGAGCGGTCACCATGAATGATGCTGACCTCGTAACCAAGCTTTTCGAGCTTGCGGCCGATGCGGTCCGCGCCGTGTTTGGTGCGCGAGAAGACGAGGTACGTACCGGGATCTTCGGTAAGCATCTTGTCGAGCAGGCCGAGCTTCTGGTCCTGCATGACCGTGTAGGCGCGCAGCTCGACGCGGTCGTTCGGCTTGCTGGTCGTGCCGATCTCGATGCGCACAGGCTTGTTAACGTAGTCGCGCACGATCTCGGTGATGTTCGCATCCAGCGTGGCGGAGTAGCACATGGTCTGCCGCGTCTTGGGCAAAGCGCCCACGATGCGGCGGATGGCGGGAAGGAAGCCCATGTCAAGCATGCGATCCACTTCGTCCAGGACGAGCATTTCCACGTGACGCAGGCTGATCTCGCCGCGCTTCAGGTAGTCCTCGAGACGGCCGGGAGTCGCAACAACCAGGCGCGGTCCGCGACGAAGCGCGTCAAGCTGCGCGCCTTCTGAAAGCCCGCCGCAGACGAGCACGGCGTCTGACTTTGCGTTGGAGACGATCTTGCCGTAGGCCTCAAGCACCTGCATGGCAAGCTCGCGCGTGGGCAGCAGGATCAGCGAACGGATCGGCTTGGTCTGGCGCTTGCCCGGCTGCGCGGTCGGCACCGGCGCGGGATTCGCATCCATCTGCTCGATCATTGGGATCAGGAAAGAAAGCGTCTTGCCGGTGCCGGTGGCAGCGGTCGCAAGTACGTCACGGCCTTCCATGGCCGGCGGGATTGCCTTCGCCTGGACGGGCGTCGGCGTCACGAAACCGGACGCGGCGAGACGATCTTTCAGGCGCTGCGAGATCGCGAAGTCGTTGAAGGTGATGTCGGTGGATGCTGCTGGGATGGTAGAGGTGCTGGTGGGTTCAAGGATTGCGGTGTTGCTGGAATTCAAGTTTTATCTTTCGTCTGTGGGCGGCGCGTCTGTGGCGTGCCTGCCTGCCAATGTGTTGAGAAGATGCAGGGCTGCCCTGTCTCCCATTTGGCTTGGGAAGGCACCATGGATTCGTTCGGTTCAGCAAGGCCGCGTACGACGATGCTGCTGCACGGCGAGGTCTCACGATGGGACCGGTCAAGCCAGAGCAACCATTGCTTCCCTGTATCGAGCCAGGGATGGCATAAAGCGATGGGTCAGGGAACACCGCGGTCTCTGGCCGGCCCATCCACTTGGGGCCGTTCCCGCGACGTACGGAACGCGATCTTTGCGCTCTTCAATGAATATACATCATGAACCGGAAATGCGACAGATCGATCAGCCTTCCAGCGTCGGGGTGCGGCGAAAACGCCACATATCCAGCCGGCGAACCGCACGAAGACCGGCAAGCCACGCACCCGCCGCCAGCATGGGCCACGCCAGCAGTGGCCAAGTCAAAACCCAGAACGACGGTCGCCGCCCATAGTACCGACGCATCTGGCCGAGCGGGTCCGGCGTGTTCCTGGCGAATCCAAGCCGCCGCATGCCGTACCAGTTCGTTACGAACCATGAGTACAGTTGATCGTTCAACACCGCGTTCCAGAGCCGCGATCCGGGCTGAAGAAACGTATCGGCAACCCGGTGCCAATGCTCGCCGAAGATCCGTATGACATCGAACGGGCGCGACGGGTTCAGCTCGCATACGGCGTACATGCCGCGCTCGATGACCAGTCCGCGCCGCAGCCGCCGCAGCGCCGTAAAGGTCCATCCCAGCTGCACCAGGTTGGTCGCCAACGCCTCGTGAAAGCTGGGATGCGCTTCGCGCTCGACCGTGTCCTTGTTGACCAGCACCGAGGAGATCAGTGCAAAATCGCCCATCAAGCCGACCGCATGCAGGAACGGCTCCGGCGCAGTAAACTCGCGTGCTGCCGCCTGAGTATTCGCCTGGCCCCGCTCATGGGAGTCGTGCAGAAAGCCCGATGGCGCCAGGAAGACAAGGTCGTACTCCCTTGCAGCGATCAGTCGTGTAAGACGCTCCAGGGCTCCCGGAAACAGAACGTCATCATCGCCGAAGATCCACACATACTTCCCTTTCGCTTGCTCATAGCAACTCAGAAAATTGGCGTCAGGGCCGATGTTCTTTTCGTGGCGGTGATAGCGGCAGCATAGGCCCGCCTGCTGAAATTCACGCACAACTTCCGGTGTTTCGTCGGGCGAACAGTTGTCTGAGATCAGCAGCTCCACCTGCGGCAACGACTTCACCTGAGGAGCCAGTGCCTCCAGCAGCACGCGGAGATTTGCAGCGCGACGGAAAGTTGGAACCGCAATCGTAAGCAGCGGCCGCGCCTCAGGCATGCCACAACCTTCGATACCGGGCGAACGTATAAGCCCCCATGCCCACGCCTACAACCAGCGTTACAGACAGGTGTCCGGCCGTCATGCCCACCGGACCGAACCAGCGTCCGATGGTCAGCGTCGAAAGAGCCACCAGCAAACCACCCAGGACGGAGTTCACCAGGAACTTCTCCTGCTTGTGAGCGCGCAAATACATCGCCATCGACGCTACCGCCTGGTTCAGGCACATGGTCGTCAACAGCAACGCGAACGGCAGCGGCGGCAGCAACCGATGTGCGAAGGGCACCCCGTGCCGCAGCAGCAACACTGAGCCGGTCCAGACCAGCACCGATCCGCACACGCACAGCAGCAGCGTCTGCGCCGCGGAACGGAAGAACAAACCGTCCAGCGCCCCAAATTCCCGCCGGGCGATCATCGCTCCAAAGGGAGCAGCCTTGGTTTGAATCCATGCGATCGCAACTGATGCGAGCGCATTGGCAATGTTCAGCGACATGCCCATCTGCCCGGCGACGGCGGGTCCGAAAAACTTGAAGAGTACTGGATTGAACAGTTGAAAGATCAAAAAGCCCGACGCATACGAAACCGCAATGCGCCACTGGAACGGCCACACCTCAACGCCCCAGTCAATGGCGTGTTCCCCGGCAGGCAGGCGGAGCAGGTTCCACAGCAGCGCTCGCCGCGTCCACAGGAAGTGCCCACCCGCGATCGCCTGCCCTGCGATCAGAAGCGCCGGCGCATACAGTCCGTGGTGCAGCAGGAATGCACCCCAAGCCAGAACAGATCCGAGCACGGCCTGCGAAAAGCGCGTGAGCGCCACCCGGCTCACGAAACCGCAGCCCTCCAGAAACGAAAAGACCGGGTCAACCTGAAAGGTGAAGCACGACGCCAGAACGACCACGCACCACGGACCGCGCCAGGCTACCGAGCCTCCGCTACTCGCAAAGAAATGCCATCCGGCCGGCAGCAGGACAGCTCCCAGCAAAACGGCAGCCACGCTGTACCAGCGCACCGCCTTCTGCAGAATGGAAGCGAGCCGTGCCCGTCCTCGCGCGTCGCCCAGGATGCGCCCGTCTTCGTACAGGCGAAGGTGCGCAGCCTCGTGCGTCGCCAGCTGCAGGATCACAACGGAAAAACCAAGCTCAAAGATGATCTGCAGGGCAACGAGCGACCCGAACGTGTAGTAGTACCCCTGTTCCGATCCGGACAGCGTTCGTGCAATGAGCGCGACCGTCACAAGTCCGGCGATCGAGGACCATCCGCGCGCAAGGATCGTGTAGCCGATCGCACGGTCGATCCCAACAGCGCGCAGCAGCTTGCGCGAAAACGGATCGGCAAACTTCGTCGCGGTCGGTGTTTGGAGTTCGGTCAGATCTAGAGGATCGGCAACAGGCTCGGCGGTGACTTGCAGCGGTCCTGAGATCAGCGGGTTCGGCATGGAGAGGCTTCAGCTGAGCACACTGCAGCCCCTCCAGCATACCAGCCATCGCCCTGCGTCCAACAGTCTCGCAGCCTGTGCCGCACGACAGCTGACTCGCTGTTCAAATGTGGCAACTCACCAGATTGCGCTTCTCCAGGTACTTCTGGTGGTACTCCTCTGCCTTCCAGAAGGTCGATGCGGGTTCGATGGTCGTCGCAACCGGCCGGCGAAAGACACCCGAGGCATTCAGCTCTGCAATCTTCGCCTCAGCTTCCCGCTTTTGTTGCGGGTCGTGCGCAAAGATCACGCTACGGTACTGCGTACCCCAGTCGGGTCCCTGCTTGTTTACCTGGGTCGGGTCGTGCAGCGAGAAAAACGCATCCAGCAGCGCGTCATAACTGATCCGTTTTGGATCATAGATGAGTTCCACTGCCTCGGCATGACCTGTGCGGTCCGTACAAACGTCCCTGTACGACGGATTGCTGAGCGATCCACCCTCATAGCCGACGGCGGTCTCCAACACACCGGACATCTCGCTAAATCGAGCCTCCACACCCCAGAAACATCCTGCGCCAAACGTTGCCTTCTCTGTTGCCACTGCCACTTCCCCCTGCATACCGCGTGCCCCCAAAATCCTCTGACAGGCACAGGCATTGTGATGCTTCAGGGCCTTGTTTGTCATCCACTTCGGCGTGAAAAGTGAGTGACGTTTACGCCAAGACGCGGTGATAGGGTGGTGATGCGCCATAACGGCGTTCGGGGGATGTTTCGTGGACAGGCGGAGCTTTGTAGCATCGGCGGCGGCGCTCTCAGGCATCGCATGGAGCGGCGGCGAGATGACGGGACAAACACCAGCAGCAGCGACGAAAGAGTATTACCAACTTCGTCGCTACGACCTGCGCAACGGACCGCAGACCGCCATGGCGCAGAAGTACTTCGCGGCGGCGCTGGTTCCCGCGTTGAATCGCCTAGGTATGCCGCAGGTAGGCACCTTCAAACTCGACATCGGACCGGAGACGCCGGCGTACTACGTCCTGATTCCGTCTGGCTCTGCCGAGACGTTGCTGACACTGGACATGCACCTCGCCGCGGACACGGCCTTCGCCAAGGATGCCGCGGACTTTTGGGGAGCACCCGCGACCGCGCCTGCGTTCCAGCGTGCAGAAGTGACGATGATGTCGGCCTTCGCCGGCTTCCCGAAGCTCATTGCGCCGAAGCCGGGTAAGCGCATCTTTCAGCTCCGCACCTATGAGAGCCCGAGCTACGCCGCGCACACGAAGAAGGTTGAGATGTTCGAGACGGGCGAGATCGCGATCTTCCAGCGCACCGGCCTGACACCCGTCTTCTTCGCGCACAATCTCACCGGCATGCGGCTGCCCAGCCTGACCTACATGCTCACCTTCGCGGACGTGGCGGAACTGAACGCGCATTGGTCGGTCTTCGGATCAGACCCAGCGTGGAAAGAGCTTTCCCACAAGCCGGGCTACACCGACCCGGAGATCGTGAACAACATTACGAACCTGTATATAAGCCCGCTAGCCAGCTCGCAAATCTAAGAGTCTCGTTTCGTAGAACCTAGTTCCGGGTGCCCCATTCATGAGCGTTCTTCGCTCATGAGTGGGATCGGAGCCCAGGAAGTTTAGTCCCGCACATGGCTTCGCCACGTACGGGGCACCCTTTGCTCAAAGCATTAGAATCTTGGCCGCGCTCCGCGCGATCCCGTCTTCTGCCCCTTCTGCTTCAGCTTTGCGGCTTCGGGCAGCTTGTGTTTGCGTTCGACCTTTTTGCCGGCAGCGGCGCGGCCAAGTGCCTGCACCTCGCCCGGCGTCAGTTCGCGGAACTCGCCGGTCGGCACGTCCAGCACAAGCGCGCCGTAGCCGATGCGGCGGATCTTTTCAACGTGATGGCCGATCTCCTCGAACATCTTGCGAAGCTGGCGGTTGCGGCCCTCCGTCAGCGTGACCTCGTACCACGGGTTCTCGCCGCCGCGCGCCAGCTCGACCTTTGCCGGAGCGGTCAGGACGCGGTCGCGCCGGCCGCCGCGCGCCTCGGCAAGGCGGCCGCGGTCGATCATCACGCCGCTGCGAATCTGCTGCAGCGCCTCTTCGGTCGGCCTGCCTGCAACCTTGACGAGGTACGTCTTCTCGACTGAATTTGCAGCCTTTGACAGGCTGTTCGCAAGCGCGCCATCGTTCGTCATCAACAGCAGGCCTTCAGAGTTGTAGTCGAGGCGGCCCACCGGGTACAGGCGCACATCAAGCCGCTTGCCCGCGAGCCGCGCCGATTCCTTCAATAGGTCGACGACCGTGTCGCGATGCTCGGGATCGTCCATGGTGGTGACGTAGCCCCGCGGCTTATTCACGATGAAGTAGCGGTGTTCCTGCGGCCCCTGCAGCAGCTTGCCATCGACGCGGATGTGGTCTTTCGAAGGGTCAGCGCGCGTGCCGAGTTCGGTGACGAGCGTTCCGTTCACCTGCACGCGGCCCTCGAGGATCAACTCCTCAGCTTTGCGCCGCGATGCAAGACCGGCGTCGGCAAGAATTTTCTGCAGCCGCGTACCCGCAGGCGCTTCCTCAGGAACGGGCGGCGGAAACTTCTTCGGCGCCGGGCTGACTTGCTGACTCGCTGACTTGCT
>CAZZVI010000172.1:1237-7427 GCA_964657335.1 uncultured Terriglobus sp. | reverse complement strand
GTACGGAGTCTCTCTCAGGATCGAGACCAGATGCCGTTATGGGTTTGGTCCGGCAGAGTGAGCGGGCTGAAGGCCCGCGCTCCCATACCTCGGGGCGGAGCCGTGGGTTTGGGTGTGTGAGTAACACTTTGCGGGCTGAAGGCCCGCGTTCTAACAGCCTCGGGCAAAGCCCCAGAGAAAAGGGCGAAACGCAATTGCGAGCTGAAGGCCCGAGCTGAATCGGCCAGACCATCAACGCAAGCCGACACATCTCCGCCCGGAGACAATGGCCGGAACCGGAGCGCCCTCCAGCGCATACCTTCCCGGTGAGCAACAGGCTTTCCCAAGACGTACGCGGTCAACCTGCATGGCCTTCTCTTCCTTCAGCCACTCCATCGTCTGTTGAAGAATCTGCGCAGCTCCAACATGCGGCGGCATGACGATGCGGTAGTGCATCCACTTGCCCTCGCGCCGCGCGGACACGATGCCGGCGTTGCGCAGGTACGCCAGGTGCCGCGAGATCTTCGGCTGCGGACCACCCAGCACCTCCACGAAGTAACAGACACAGACTTCCTGCTCCCCCATCAGGTTCAATAGGCGAAGACGCGTGTTGTCCCCCAGTGCCTGGAAGAACTGCTGCATGTCGAAAGGCGTCCTGCGTGCCATGCTCCCATGTATACGCCTTGACGTATGCATCTGCAAGCGAGTATAGATACGGTTACACGTATACGTCATAAGGTGAAAAAACCATGGAACACATCCTTGAATCCGTCCGCACAAAATACGGCGCGGTCGCGGAGAGCACGCTTTCCAACAACGACGCCGGCGTGCAGGCCGTGGCGGAAGCCTTCGGCTACTCCGCCGAAGAACTGACCTCCATCCCTGCCGAGGCCAACATGGGCCTGTCCTGCGGCAATCCCACGGCGACTGCCCATCTGCGCCCGGGCGAAGTCGTCGTTGACCTCGGCTCTGGCGGCGGTCTTGATGTCTTCCTGTCATCAGTACAGGTTGGCCCGACCGGCAGAGTGATCGGCATCGACATGACTCCCTCCATGATCGAGCGCGCCAGGGCAAACGCGGAGAAAGGCGGCTACAGCAATGTCGAGTTTCACCTCGCGGAAATCGACCATCTGCCACTGCCGGATGCTTCGGTTGACTGTGTTCTCTCCAACTGCGTCATCAATCTCGCTGCGGACAAGCCCGCCGTCTTCCGCGAGATTGCCCGCGTGCTCAAGCCAGGCGGACGCCTCGCTGTGAGTGACATCGCGCTGAAGGCAGAGCTGCCAGAAGCCATCGCCCGCAGCGTGGCGGCGTACGTCGGCTGCATCGGCGGCGCCATCCGCATCGACGACTATCGAAGCGGTCTGCTCGCGGCCGGATTCGAGCATGTCGAGATCGTTGACAGCGGCGCCGACCTGAATGCCTACGCCAAAATCGAAAATCAGTCCGGCTGCTGCTCCACGTCGATGGCGGAAGGCTCATGCGCCACGCCCGATGCGGGCACGGCTGCAACCACGCTGCACGCGGAACTGTCCGGCCTGCTCAGCAAGTACGACGTGAACGCTGCAGCCGCAAGTGTGAAGGTCTACGCGATCAAGCCGAAGTGACAGGGTCACTTCTCGAGTTCGCGGCGGAAGACGAAAGAGCCCCGGTCAAACGGGGCTCTTCGGCGCAATCGTGTAAAGCACGTTCCCTTAACCGCGGAGACCCGCAGCCATGCGCCGCCGCAGCATGGTTGTTGCCACGCCCGCCGCGCCCGTCAGCACCAGCACCAGGCTGCCGGGCTCGGGTGTCGCGGCGAGCGGTGTGTAGTTATTCACGACGATGTTGTCGAGATTGTCGTCCAGGTCGGTGAAGTGAATGGTCAACTGGCTGAGCGGGTCCGCGCTGAAAGCGGTGCCGTAGTCCACGAACGCGCTCGTCAGAGTGCCGGTCAGCGTAAACACGGTATTGCCGAGATAGGAGCCGGTGATGGTGTAGCCATCACCGGTGCCTCCGTACTCACCAAGATCCACGCCCGAAAACGTGAAATAGGTCCCGGCATTCCGCGTTACTGAGACGGTACCGGCGCCGCTCGACGTGAAGATACTCGGGATCGGAGCGCCAAAGGTGGAGTTGTTGACATTCCACGCCCCGGAAGTCGCCGTGACGGTGTAACCGCCCTCGGTGTAGGTGGTGAACACGGTGCTGTTACTCGTGTTGCCCGCAAGCGTACTGAAATCGATGGTCGTGGCGGAGGCTCCGGTGCAGGCCAGCAGGCAGGCACAGCCCGACAGCAGGAGCTGTTTGAGATGCTTCATGGGTGTTCCCCTTTGGAGTTGAAGGTGCTTGATCTGCTGACCTTAAAGCCTTGCAATCTCCGCACGAGATAAGTCTTTGTGCTTTCTTACCAACGAGCCCGATGTGCGTTCCCTTTTGGTGCGAAGACCTTCCCGATGTGGAACGAGCAGCAGATCGTTCCGAGGAACGCACTACGTGCACAAGCCCTTGCTGTGATCGAATGTGCAGCATAGACAGCCGGGCGCTGTCACTCTGCGGGTCGAAGAAGTACGCATCAAGCCGCGGGCAGCACACTTCGCACGCACATCCTCGCGCACTGTTCCGGGCTGCGTGAGAGGTTGACTGACAGAGGTGATTGGCCTGGCGGCAGGGAGTGGGGCGACGAAGGGTGTCGGCAATCGACACAGACCTGGGGGAGGCTGCCCTTCGTCGGACGATTTCATTGCCTTGCGCGGTCGTGATTGTTGCGGTGCCGGGCGCGGGCCGGATGCGAACGTCTTCCCACACGCAGACTAAGCCTGGCATCACAGGGACACAAGCACTTTCTGCAAAAAAAAGGGGCCACGTTCTCACGTGGCCCATATCTCCCAGGTCTGTGTTGCACTTCCTATAAGACATCGAGAAGCCGAACCGCGGTTGTTACTGAGGTTGTAGGACCTGTAACACGCTTTCACGTACCTCAAAAACATGGGACGGTGAAGTTGCGTTCCTGAGTACGCTGCCGGACACTCGAGCGCCCGCAAAGGGGCCGAACGTGCGGCATCTCATGAGCACGTGTTGAGCATGCCGCATGTCTTGAGTAATGGCTTCTAAGTACCGGCCGTCTCTGAGAACTCCTCGCTCAACCATCTCTTGAATGCTTCCATGTTGACCGGGCGCTGCAGGAAGTTCTTGACAGCCGTGTTGGCGGACTCGGAGCCACCCGGTTCCAGCACGTCATGCCGGTAGCGCAGCGGCGCCTTGCCGGAAGACGGGTCGCTCGCGTTGAACTGGGCGTACAGGTCCTCGGCAATCACCTTGTCCCACATGTACACGTAGTACATCGAAGAGTAGTTACCCAGGTGGATCAGGCTCGCCACGCCGTGCGAGTCTGGAGGCGGCTCAAACAACGTGTAACGATGCCGCTCTTCCCTGCCCAGCGCGTAAGGATCCAGGTCCTTCGGATCGCGGTTGTACAGGTCGTAGGAGAGCGCTGCGGTGGCATTTTGACCCGCAACCAGGGAAGCACGTCCGAACGCAAGCGCTCGGTTCATGTGCTGCACCAGGTCCGCCGGGATCGGTTCGCCAGTCTTGTAATGGCGAGCGAACGAAGCGAGAACAACCGGGTTGTGCATCCATTCCTCGAGCATCTCGGATGGCGCTTCGTTGAAATCCTGTTCTGCGGAGATGCCGCTGGTACCCGCCCACTGCTGCCGGCCGGCAAGGATGTGGTGCATCAGGTGGCCGAACTCATGGAAGAAGGTCACCACGTCTTCGTACTGCATCAGGCCGGGATCGGCTGCGGTCGACGCAGGAAAGTTGCAGACGAGAACGCCTTCGGGAAGGCGCCTGCCACGGAGCCCGGTCACCGTGGTCATGGTGGAATTGTGGTTGTACTTGCCGGGCCGCGGATGCATGTCCAGGTAAAAACGGCCGATGGCCCTGCCGCCTTCCAGCACGTCCCAGGTCTGCACGGAGGCATCCCACGCGACTGCTCCAGATTCCTGGCGGAACTGAAGTCCGAACAGCCGCGAGGCCGTGTCAAGCACTCCCGTCTGGACGCGATCGTAGGGCAGGTAGGCACGCACCGATCCCGAGTCGAAGTCATATTTCGGAACGGCGCACCAGCTCGGAGAGACGTTGATATTCGTAGACGACAATCTGCTTCGCCTGCGGGTCAGATTTGCGCTTCTCCGCAAGCAGAAGCTCGAACTCCCGCTCTTCGAACGGCCGCACGGTCGCGTCCAGTGAGGAGATGAAGCTGCCGATCGCCGCACCGCTGCCAATCATCTTGTCCTGGGCATTCATGTCACTCCAGGAAGAAAAGCCAAGCAGACGTGCGATGGTAAAGCGGACCCGCATCATCTCGCGCAGAACACTGTCGTTCTCCGGGTAAGCCCGCTCGCCGTTTGCCTCTGACATGCGCTTACGCAGCGCATCGCTGGCGGCAAACGTCATCACCGGCATGTAGTCGTTGTAGCGGGTGGAGAGATGGACGACGCCGTGTGCATCGGGCTTGTGTTTGGCGATGTAGTCCTGCGGCAGGCCATCCAGTTCATGCGGGTCCGTCACCTCGATGGTCCGATTGCCATCCGCAATGTTGCGCTCGAACTTGGACTGGGCGGCCGAAAGCTCCGTGCGCAGCTCTGTCAGTTGCCGACGGGTCGCGTCGTCTTTGTCGACTCCGGCGATACGGAATTCGAGAAGCAGCCGCTTCACGTAGTACCGCGTGCCTGCGTCCCCCGCCGACACGTCGACAGCCTTCAACGCACCGTAGACATCGCGCCGCAGCGACAACGCGGAAATCTGCTGGTCGATGGTGGACCTGAGGACGCTGGCGCGATCGCGGAAGGCCGGATCCGGATGTACCGAGAACATCAGACCGGCAAGCTCCCGCGCCTCCTGCAAGTGGTCGAAGGCGTCGTCATACGGTGCCAGCGTGTTGTCGACAGTGCGCTTTCCAGAGACGCGCAGCAGCTTGTCGATCGCAGCCTGCGACGACGCAAGGTGTTCGCGCTCCGTCTGCTCGAAAGAAGACAGGTCTGAGATGCGGCTCCAGACCGTCGGCTGTGTCACGATCGGCTGGCCTGCGATGGACGAAAAACCGAGTATGGGCCCGGCAAATGCCAGAACAAGCTTCGAGAGGGGATGAAAATGCATATCCAACAGTATGCTGCGTGCCTGGCGAAGATTACGGCACGATCGCGGCTCGCGAAAGCACCGGGGATACAGATCGAAGTGCGAGGCTACGGCGCAGCCTGCAGCAGGTAGTCCCCCTTGCGCGTCCCGGGCACCAGCTTCCAGCCCGGCTTCAGTTCGAGCGTCCAGCCGTCGCCACGAATGGGGCTGCCGGTAGCATCGGTCGGAGCGGTGATGACGACGGAAGCCCACTGTCCGTTGACCAGCGCACCTTTCGACGCTTCCAGGATGCCCCACACGTCCGAGATCCGGATCTCCGGATAGACCGTTCCAAGATCGTCGAGCGGTTGCAGGGTCCGCGGGTCGAACTGGACGCTCACCTGCCTGAGCGGAATGGTCAGGATCGCGCCTTGAACGAACTGGCCGCGGTACAGCGTCAGCCTGGCCTGGCGCCCGGCCTCCCGATCCGCCTCGGTCGCATGCAGCGCCGGGCCGTCATAGCGGATCGACTGTTGCTGCAGAGCGTGTTCGAGGTCGGCCGGAAGCGTGACCTTGAGGGACGACTGGAGAAGCTCAGGAAGGCTTTGACCGGTCTGCAAAGCGGTCCTCCAGTCCGGCCGGTACCTGTCCAGCAGAAGGCCGTAGCCGGGACCCGTCGCGTACGCAAACGAGCGCACCAGGCTCGGCACGCCGGCCTGGTTCTTCAGATCGCGCAGCGCGGAGCCCTGCGCCTCGGCGGCATCAGGATTGCCCAGCCTCACGCCGGTGTATTCCGCCAGGCCTTCGTTCATCTCCAGGCTGCGTTCGTCCGCGGCGGCTTTCGGAAAGATGCGGTAGCGGTCAGCGCGGAAGAGCAGCGCGTCGGCGATGCTGGCGCGGCGCTCTTCGTCGGTCGCCGCGGTGAGGGCGCGGGTGAGCGCGCGGTATTCCAGCAGGAGGGTGTAGCGGCCGTCCAGCGTGTCGAGGTGCGGGCTGAACGCATTGCGCATGGGCGCGAACGACAGCTTGTCCTGCATGCGATGAAAGAGCTCATGCATCATCAGGGTGTCGCGTCGCGAGCGCTCGTCGGGCAGCGGCCACAGCATCTCGGTCC
>CAZZVI010000172.1:0-1137 GCA_964657335.1 uncultured Terriglobus sp. | reverse complement strand
TTGCCGCAGCCCACATCGGCCACCCGCGCGCCTTTCTCCAGCTTCGGCAGCACGTCCCCAAGCGCCGGCAGCCACGAGCTCACAAGGTTCGCAGCGTACCCTGGCCGAAAGAACTTCTCGCATCCATGGAACACGCCTTCCTCGTGTTCGTGCCAGCCCATCCCGGCCCCTGTACGGAACGACTCCGTGATGCGCGGCACTGCCGCAAGAGCGCCCAGCGCAAGCTCGAACGCTCCCGGAAGATAGGCCGGACTGTCCTCGTTCGCCAGGGTAAAGGCCTGCTCTTCGGAAAGGCTGAACTTCCCTGCCGCAGCGTCATAGGTCACATACCCGCCGGCAGCCTGCGACGACAGCCACTCCCGCACGTAGCGCTCATCGGTCGAGGTCTTCGCTGCCAGCTCGGCTGAGGTAGCGGGCGCTTCGGCAAGCGCTTTGTACAGTCCCAGCTTCTCCCCGATGACGACCATGCCGGCATGGACCGTTGCCCCAAGATCCCCCACAAACTGTCCCACAAAGCTGTTGAGCTTATCCATATCCAGCGCCATATGCGTCTCCCTTTTTCCAGGGCGAATCATACTGCAACCACGCCGGTCTTCCACCACTTGTTTTTTTGCAAATCGAAAGTCGCACTAACTGATCAGCGATGTCTCGCTGGCGCAAAAGCTAGTTACCCACTTACAGGAAGAAGGCCCCGCTGGAATGGGGCCTTCTCTGGCTTGCGCCTTGCAACAACAGCATTGCGTCATGCGTACTTCATGTTCGACAGGTCTTCGATCAGGCCCGGACCGGTGGGCTGCCAGTCCAGCTTCTTGCGCGTCCATTCACTCGAGGCGGGCATGTCCAGCCCGGCAAAGTGTGCAAGCCAGCCGAAGTGAGCGCCTGCCTCTTCCTTGCCGATCGACACAGCCGGTATCCCGAACCCTTTGGCGATGGTCTCTGCGATCTCGCGCAACGTGACGCCTTCCTCCTGCACCGCGTGATATACCGTGACGCCGGGGCCGGTCGTCTCGACGGCGAGGCGGTAGAGGTGAGCAACATCCGGCAAAGGAGCCGCAGCCCAGCGGTTCGCGCCATCGCCCAGGTACGCGGAGACACCCTTTTGCCGGGCGGTCTCGGTCAGGTAGGGCACCAGACCCT
>CAZZVI010000171.1:0-7434 GCA_964657335.1 uncultured Terriglobus sp. | reverse complement strand
AGCCCTGCTGCTGCGGGTAACCCTGTTGCTGTTGCGGGTAACCGCCCTGTTGCTGGTTGTACTGACCCTGTTGCTGCGGATATTGGCCCTGCTGCGCTGAGGCGGGTGGCTGATTGGCGCTGTCGGGCGACGGTGCCTGGTTGCTTGCAATCACGCTGCCCTGGGCTGCGGGGATTGCCGCTCCATTCGAAGGCAGGCTGTTCTGCGAGGCGGGATCGTAGTCGTTCGAAGCCTGTGCGGGAGCCGCGCCTACTGTGAGCTGGTCCACGACCTTCTTCACACCGCTGGTGCGTGAGGCGATCTGCTCCGCGGCATCGCGCGCGGCGTCGTTGGTCACGGAGCCGGTCAGCGTGACCGTGCCATAGACAGTTGATGTATTGATGGGCTGGTTGGACAGGCGGTCGTCCGCCGCGAATGCCTTCAGCACATTCGCCTCAACCTGCGCGTCGCTCACCGCCTTGTTAGCCTGCGCAAACGTAACGGCCGGAACGGCAAGCACGGCCGCCAGGGCCAGCGGTCCAAACATGCGGGATCCAATCTTAGTCTGCATTGTTTCTCACTCCACTTTTGGGCTTCCTGGCGCCGGCAAATGCCGGCAGGCGAAAGGCCCACACCCTCTAAGACGCAAGTTTTTGCGGAGAGTTGTGGTGTGTTACGGTCGCTTTCCGCGAGCGGACACGCGGAACAGCACCTCGAGGATGCGGGCGGCGGCCTTGAGCGAGGCGCGCAGGTCGCCCGAGACCTTGGAGACGCCGCCGTAGCGGGCTCGGTAGCGCACCGGCACTTCCGCGATGCGCAAGCCCATCTGGATGGCGCGGATCTGCATTTCGAGGTTCCAGCCGTAGGTACGCTCCTGCATTTGGAGCCGGTCAAGCGAGGTTCGCCGGATCGCCCGGAAGGCGGCCATGTCGGTGTAGTGAAAGCCTCTGGAATAGCGGATGCGAAGCAGCGTGCCGACCAGCTTCGCCGCGAACACCTGCGAGAAGAGCATGGACCCTTTCTCGCGCGGGTAGCTGCCGAGCCGCGTGCCGAGCACCAGGTCTTTTTCGCCGCGCTCGATGGGGCCGAGCAGGTCGGGCAGGTGCTCCACCACGTCCGCGCCGTCGCCGTCCATGAAGACGATGATCTCGCTGGTCGGCAGCGCGGCAGCGACTCCCGCCATGCAGGCCGAGCCGTAGCCGCGCGCTGCCGTGACAACACGTGCGCCTCCGGCGGCAGCGATTTCACCGGTGCCGTCCGTGCTGCCGTTGTCGACGACGATGCATTCCTCGATCAAGTGCCAGGGCATTTCGCTGACCACGAAACCGATGGAAGCAGCTTCATTCAACGCTGGGATCACCAGGGAGACACGCATCTACGGCACTGCCTCTTCTGTCACCGGGAACAGCCTGTCAGTCAGTCGAAGTTCTCGCAGCCAGCGGTGGTACACCCACTGCAGGAGGAAGGCGGCGAGCGTCGCGCCGTAGATCCATTTCTCCAGGAAGTAGAGCTTCGGGCCGGGTTCAGACCACTGCGTCGTAAGGCCGTAGAAGATGCCGGTGACGTAGACGCCCATGGGCAGCGACGGCGCGAGAACGAGGAATGGCACCAGCCAGATGACATACCAGGGGTAGTGCGGCGAGAACAGCAGCATGAGGGTGAACGCCAGCGCTGCCGCAGGCTTGAGGAATGCCGGGCCGATCTGCGTGTTCACGCGCCAGCACCACACGAGCAGAGGCACGAAGCATATTGCGCTGAACACAAGAAAGGCGGCCGTTGGCAACGTTGCGAAGCCGCGGATGTGCTGCACGAAATCGAACAGGAAGTAACGCGACCCGCTGGCGATTCCCTCCTCCTGCACGTAGCCGCCGGCAAAGCCGAAGACGAGTCTGCCAACGCTCGAATACATCGCATAACCAACAACGACGGCGGCGAGTAGAGCTGCCGGCATCTTCCAGTCGCGGCGGCGGTAGAGTGCGGGAAACAGCAGCAGCGGATAGAACTTTGTCATGACCGCCGCTCCGAGGAAGACGCCGGTCAGCCCTGGCTTGTCGCGCAGGCGGAAGAGCAGAGCAAGCACGACGAACATCGTGACCAGCGCGTCCACGTGGCCGCTCGATCCCACCTCCCAGATGAGCAGCGGACTCCACGCGTAGAGCAGCACGACCTCACGCCGCCTCCCGATCATGGGCAGCATCTTCACCAGCGCATAGATGGTGACACCCTCTGCCGCGTAGAGTGCCAGCTTCATCGCGACCAGGGTGAACGAGAGGCCGGTGGCCGCGTAATAGAACATCTGTGCGACCGGCGGATAGATCGTTCGCGCATAGAAGCGGCGATTGATGTTGGGAAAGATGTCGTCTTCGCGGAAGGACTGCAGGTGAGGATCGCCGGGTACGAAGTGGTAGGGATTGATGCCGTTGTGCTGCATCATGCCGTCCCAGACGTAACGATAGATGTCGGTCGAAAGATGCGGGTCGGGCGTCAGCAGCACAAGGCGGCACAACAGCGCAAAGACGAGGATGATCGGCAGCGTCCAGCGATTGACCGGCTGGCGCGAGACCAGGACCGCCGCACCGAAGAAGACGGCGAGCGCGCATAGCGTGGTCTCAGAGTAGCCGATGATGAAGTCGTCAAACTCAAGCGCAAGATGGTGTGACAGCCCAAGCAGCATGCATCCCAGGAAGGCTAGCGCGATATTCGTGCCGAGTGCCGTTGCCGGCCACAACACGGATGCCGGCTTCGTGGCGGAACTCACGAAGCGGCCGCCACAAGCTTCCATGGCGGGGCTCCGCCAGCGGCAAGCGCCTGCAAAAAGCCACGGGTCGCCTTTGCGTCGTAGCCATCCACCGCAACGAAGGGAGGACGTTTGCCTTCAAGCAATTCATCGGCAAGCACGCGCAACGTCGCTCCGTCATCGACGTCGTACCAGAGCGGGAGTTCCATCATCTGCAATCCTGCTTCCGCGACCCGCTCGCATGTTTCTTCAAAGACGGAACCCGTGCTCCACGTGATGCGCTCGAAAGGCTCGGGATGCGCTGCCTTCAGACCGATGAGGTAGTAGCCGCCGTCGTCTGATCCGCCCAGGACGACCCGATCGCCAGGGTGCATCAGTGCATCTACCGCGGCGACGAGTGCCTCGTGCGGCAGGGTTGGACTGTCCGAGTCGATGAGGCAGACCGCGCCGAAGCCGCAGGACAGCAGATCGGTCGCGGCACAGTGCAGACGCTCGCCAAAGCCGTCGCCACGCTGGGCGATCAAGGCGAAGCCATCGGGCAGGAGACCGTCGAAGGCTTCTTCGTCGCCCACGGGCGTGTAGCAGATGATGCCCGCGGCGTTACCCTGCTTCGCGACTTCAGCGATGTTGGCGGTAGTGTCGCGCAGAAAGCAGATGTTGAGTGCGGCGGATTGCTCCAGCGTGAGCGGCGGCGCGAGGCGCGTCTTCACCTTGCCGGGCCGCGGCGCCTTGGACATGACGGCGAGGGCACATTTTCCGGAGAGTTCATGGTTCTGTTCCCCGGCCCGAAGGATCGGGTACACGCTAGGCAACGGCCCGCTCCACTGCGGCGATCTCGTTGGGCTTTTCGCAGACAGCGTACTGGTAGCGGCCGGTGCGGATGATCTCCACGGAGGACCACGGCTGACTGTGCAGCAGCGTTTCAAACTCGGCGGCTCCCATCGTCTTCACGCGGTGCGGCTCGATATACGGCTTGCTTGAGAAGGAGGTGAGCTTGGCGAGCAGCCACATGGCGGAGAGCGGTAGCTGGGTGCGGAGGGCGGAGACTGGCTCTGCAATAAAACATCGGCCGCCGGGCCGCAGCACGCGGAAGACTTCGCCCATGACATCTTCGCGGTTGGGCACGATGAGGAAGAGCCGCGAGATGACGATGTTGTCGACCGGCTGTACCGATGCAGGTAGCGAATGAACATCGGCGTGGTAGAAGCTGCAGTTCTTCAGCCTGCGATGCGCGGCGCGGGTGCGGGCGCGCGACAGCAGATTGTGCGAAAGGTCGACGCCGGTGGTGCGCATCTGCGGGAAGCGCTCGGCGAAGCTGCAGCTATAAAAGCCGGGACCGCAACCCAGTTCGACAAGGTGCGTGCCACTGGCCGGGACCGCGTTCTCCCAGAAGAGGCGCGCGATCTCAGGCGAATGATCTGAGAAGAGGTGCTCGCGGCACAGGGCATAGAACCAGCTATAGCGCTCGAACAGGCTGTCGGAAGGGTACGGTGGGGCCAACTCCTCCGCCATTTTCTGCTCCATCGCCATCAACCCGCTGCCCTCTTCTAAAGCGCCGGCAAGCGTGCGTGTCGACGCATCGCTCGGCAGCATCCCTTTGATTTACCTGACGTTTGCAGGATACCGCAAGGTATCCTCCTCAAAAGGATGCGTTGTCGTGCGTGAAGGAAAAGATGCGCGGAACGCAACAGTGTTTGCTCCACACCGGAAAGTGCACGTGCGATGTGGCGCTATGGAACTTGCGCGCGAATCGCGTTATCGAGGTCGATGTGATTCTTTTCCAGCAGATCGCCGCGCGAACGGTCCAACGCGATTTCGGCCTTGATCCAGTCGGATCGCGCGGCCACCTCGGTTGCCCGTGCCTGCGCGAGATACGCCTGGTCCTGGATGATGAGGTAGTTCGTGCTCTCTCCAACGGAGAACTTGTCGATCTCGGCCTGCAGCAGCTGCTGCTGATAGTTGGCGCTCTCGACCGCGGCGGCATAGGCCTCGTGCGCGTTCTCGAGCGCGATGACGGAGTTCTCGATCTGCTGGCGGATGTCGTTTTCCAGCTTCAGCGTGCGGCCCTGCGCGCGGCGCAGTTGGATGTCGTCTCGCGCGGCGTCGGCCTGCGCAATGCGGTTGCGCAGCGGCAGGTTCAACTGCACGCCTGCCTGGTAGATGGTCGAGAGGCGAAGTCCGCCCTGCGTAAGTGCAGCGGGCGCTTGGATCATGCCTGTTCCCGTGGAACCAAGCGTCTCGTAAGGCACCAGCGACGAGCCGCGTGTCTGCACATTGCCGTAGAGGTTCAGCAGCGGCTTGACGGCGTTGCGTGTGGCGCGCGAGGCGATCTCATCGGCGGCGACTTGCAGGCCGGCTTGCGCCAGGTCAGGACGATTGGCGAGCGCGTCGGCTGTCAGCGCCGGCACATCAAGCGTTGGCACGGCATCCGGCACGATGATGCGGTCGGTCGCGATAACGGAGAGCACCTGTGCACCGGGATCGGAGAGGTTGCGCACCAGCTGCTCGCGCAGGATCACCTCCTGCTGGCGATACTCGCCGCGCGCCTGGATGAGGTCAAGCCGGCTCGAGGAGACAAGCGCCTGTGCGCGCGTCAACTCGATCGGCGCGAGTGTGCCCTCGGTTACCTGGTCGCGATCATCCTGGAGCAGACGCTCGGCCGTCGCCAGCGATTGCTCCTTCACCGCGATGTTTTCGCCCAGCGAGACCAGGTCGTAATAGAGCCGCGAGACGCCGTAGATCGTCTCAAGCAACTGCTGCTCAAAGACCAGGCGAGAGACCTTCTGGTCGATGCGCGCAATCTTTACGAAGCGCAGATTGACCGATCGCCCGCGCCCGCGCAGCAGCGGTTGCGACACCGTCAGCGAGGTGCTCGGAGCCTTGAAGGGATCGTACTGCGACGTGCTGCCGTACAGCACAGAGGGTGCATTGCTGACGAACGCCTCAACCTGCGTGCCCGGTGAAAACCCCTGCTGATAATCGACGCCCGTGCTGACGAAGTTCAGCGGTCCCATGTCGGTCGAGGTGCCGGTGCTGCCCGTGGTCGTTCCCGTCGAACCGGTGGTGCCCGTCGTGGTGGTATCGATCAGTGAAGTCTGATCTGACCGGCGAAGGTAGCCCGCTTCGGCAATCACAGTTGGATCGAAGACCGGAATCGAGGGTCCCGGCGAGTAGGTGTCGCCGTTGCCCTGCGACAGCGAAGTCTGCTGGCCGGTGCCGGTCTGCGTGATCTGCGAGAGATCGGTGACGTTTACATTCGTCGGCGAGTTGTTGCCCGTGGTGGTCGTAATCAGGATCGGGCTGGTCGCGCCCCCGACGCCTGGCGCGGGCTGTTGCACGGTGTAGTCGAGACCACGCAGGTTGCCGCCGCCCTTGGCGCGCAGCAGGTCCGTATCGGCAAGCGCAAGGCTGTACCGGCTCACCTCGACGTCCAGATTGTTCTCGATGGCCAACGCGATTGCGTCATGCAGGGTGAGGTACAGCTTGCCGTCGCGAACCAGGCCCGCAAGGCGCGATGCCGAACCCGCGGGTAGCGGCGCCACACGCGGAGAACGGTAGGGCGCTATCAGATGCAGCAGGCTGGTGTGTGCTGCCGGAACGCCTTCGGCACCGGCATGGGCGGTACCAGAGGCGGACTTCTCCACTGCGGCGCCGGGCTTCTGTGATGGAGGCTGCACCGCCAGCGGCTTTACCGTACGCAGGTCAACCGTGCTCCCGTCGGGCTGCGGCAAGGGTGCGTCCGGTGGGGCATCCGGTCGTTGCGACTGCGGCGTTGCCTGCTGCCCCGGTGCGGCCTGCACCGGCGGTGTCGCCGGTTGCGGCGCGGTGAATGGCGGCGGCTGCACGCCTTGCTGTGCGGCGCCAGCCGCACTGAAGATGGCAAGCGCGAGCAGTGCAGAGCGAGATGAAGTTACAAGTCTCACTTGCTGCCCTTGTCTTCCTTTTCGGATTTTGGCTCGTTCTTGCTGCTGCCGCCCTTGCCGCCCTTGCCCTGCGCACCGCCGCTCTGGCTTCCGCCTCCACCTTTTTTGCCCTGGTTATTGGTGCTTTCGCTGCTCTGGTTGACGATGGACTGGTCGCCATACTCATTCGGCCCTGCGTTCGGCACCTTGCTGGTCTGAGCGCCGCCCGACCCGCCGTTATCTTCGCCTGGCTGTGTCCCCTGCTGAGGCCTGATCTTTGCGCCCTGCTGCACGCCGTCATCGACTGTGGTGATGACGTGATCGCCCTCGTGCAGGCCGCTGAGGATCTCGATGGATGGGCCGTAATCGCGGCCGATCTCGACCGGCACCATCTGCACCTTCATGTCGCGCACGATGGCGACCATGGTGCGGTCCTGCCGCACGACGACGGCATCGCCTGGGACTGTGAGCGGCGACTCACCACGCACCTGCACGAAGCTGACGACGGTATACATGCCGGGCCGCAGACTGCCGTTGTGGTTGTCGAGATCGACTTCCGTCAACATGGTCCGCGTGTTCTCGTCAATGGAGCCGGTCGCGCGTGTGACGGTGCCCATGATCGGCTTGCCGATGCGCTCCTGCAGGTACACCTTCGCGGGCATGCCGGTGACGATGCTGGAGGCATAGCCTTCCGGTACCGCGACGAGGATGCGTAAGACATCATCTTCCTGCACGGCAAAGAGCGGACCGCCCCCCGATCCACCAGTTGAAGGCGTGGCAAGACTATTGGCGTTGCCGCTGGATCCGCTGGTGCTG
>CAZZVI010000170.1:0-7445 GCA_964657335.1 uncultured Terriglobus sp. | reverse complement strand
CTGCTTCGTTGCTCGTTCTTCGTTCTTCGTTGTTCGTTGGAGCACGTCATGATACCGAAACAACGGATAAGCAACGAATCACGAAGCTCGGTAGGAAGAACAAGTGACGAACAAAAACAATGCAACAACGTACAACGTATAACGAACAACGGCTGTCACCCGCCACGGCGCGCACTCTCCGCAAGGTCTGTGCTATCAACGATCGGCATTTCGAGCGTAATGCGAGTTCCCCGCCCCGGCCTGCTCTCCATCGTCATGACGGCGTCGGTGCCGTACAGCACTTCCATGCGCTCGCGCACGTTGCGCATGCCGATGCCGGTGCCGGGCCGCACCAGACCGCTGACCGGGCTGGCGCGTTCGTACTCAGGGGCGATGCCCATACCGTCGTCTTCCACCTCAAGCAGCAGACGTTCGCCCCGGACACGGCTGCGCAGCGTCACCGTTCCACCGCTGATGCGCGGCTCCAGCCCGTGCTTGATGCTGTTTTCAATGAGTGGCTGCAGCAACATGCTTGGCACCACCATGTCGAGCGTGTCGGGTGCGATTTCCTTCACGACGCTTAGCTTTTCGCCGAAGCGGACGACCTCGATCGCAAGATAGTCGTCGGTGAAGGCAAGCTCATCGCGGAACGGCACAAACGCCTCGCGCTTCTTCAGCAGGATGCGCAGGATGTTCGCGAGCCGCACGATCATCTCGCGCGCCAACTCGGGCTCCAGCCGGATCAGTGAGCCGATCGAGTTGAGCGTGTTGAAGAGGAAGTGTGGGTTGATCTGGCGCTGCAACGCGTCCAGGCGCGCTTCCAACAGCAGACGCGCCTGCTGCTCCAGCTTGTCTTCGATGCGGATGGCATTCCAGATCTTCAGCGGAATGCCGACCAGTACCGGCGCTGCGGCGCAGATGGCAAGCTGCAGCAGCAGGATGTCGGACCGAAGGGCGAAGTAGCGGCGAGGGGCATACTCTGCCACTTCGCTGGCGCCGAGCTGCATCAGCATGATGCACAGCAGCAGCAACACCTGCCGGTCAAGGTGCGGGCGGCGCAGATTGCGGCGAACCCAGCGATACAGGCTCAGGTCGATCATCGGCGAGAAGGACCACACCGCCTCCACATCGACAAAGCGATGGAAGGTGCCGGAAAGCACGGCGGCCACGAGGTTCACCGGCAGAGAAAGATACTCACCGTGCAGCATGGCCGGCAGCGACAGGGCGACCGCACCCACCGCGGCCGACGATGCGCCCGCGATCACACCAAACAGGATCACCGTCACGAATGAAATGTCTGCCGCCAGGAAGTTCGGCACAACGTCCCGGATCCAGACGCCGAGAACGAGCGGTGCGCAGATCAGGCCGACCAGCTTCAGCCGCTGCGCCGGCGTGCGCTCTCCCAGCAGCAGCAGTCGGCGAAACGCCATCGACCGCGCCAGCGAGCTGGACACGGCCGCCGCAACGCCCAGCTGAACCAGCAGCGAAATCAGGACCAGCTTTGGCTCGATCGGGTTCACGCTTCTACTGTACGGCGGCGGCTCTGCATCCGGCCTTCGCACAGCGCATCTATAGGATGGAAGCTATGCATTACAGCCGGGTAGAAAAGATCGCGGACGCCAAACTCCCCACGCGGTGGGGCGACTTCCGCATTCTTGGCTTTGAAGGGCATCTTGCGGCGGACGCAACGCCCGGCCCGCAGGGCAAGCTGGTGGATGAAGCGGTCGTTCTCATCCTTGGCGATGTCCACACTAAGCCGCCCATCGTGCGCGTGCATTCCCAGTGCCTGACAGGCGACGTATTCCATTCCCTGCGATGCGACTGCCGTCAGCAACTGGAGCTTGCGCTGGATACCATCAGCGCGCACGGCTCCGGCATCATCGTGTATGAGGCGCAGGAAGGGCGCGGCATTGGCCTGATGGCGAAGTTGCGTGCTTACGAGTTGCAGGACCAGGGACTCGACACCATCCAGGCGAATGAAGAGCTAGGTTATCGCGCCGATCATCGCGACTTCAGCCTGCCTGCGGAGATTCTGCAGCAGCTCCGCGTTCCCGCGGTCCGCCTGATCACCAACAATCCGGAGAAGGTCGCCGCCATGGAGAGTCACGGCATACGCGTGACGGAGCGCATCAGCGCCGAGGTAGCCGCGGAACTGACCAGTGAGCGCTACCTGGAAGTGAAGCGCGACCGCATGGGACACCTGATCGGCTCGCTTCGCTGAAGGTTCTTCGGTCCCCTTTCTAGCCTGCACTCAAAAGCTCGTCGTTCTCGTCCTGAAATGCTAGTAATAGATCGAAAAAGAGGCAGCCCTGAGGCTGCCTCTTCTGTCGCGGTAGGGTTTCGGTTAGCTGGGCTTCACAACGGGCGCGGGCGTTGATGACGCCGTTGCACCCTCTTCCTGCATGTTGGAGAGCACACGAACCTCGACCCGGCGGTTCTGCTTGCGTCCCGAGGAGGTGGAGTTTGAGGCTACCTCTTTGTCCTTGCCGATGCCGACCAGGTAAAAGCGGTGTGGCGCGATGTTGTACTTGGTCTGGAGATACTGCGCGACGGCGTCGGCACGCTTCTGGCTGAGGGTGTAGTTGTATTGCGGATCGCCCGTTGAGTCTGTGCCGCCGGTCAGTTCAAGAATGTAATGACGCGTGTTGTTCAGGCTGGCGGCAACGGTGTCCAGTTGCTGTTTGTCTGACGCGGTCAGGACCGACTTGTCGAAGCTGAAGGTCACGCTCACATCTGACAGAGGCTTGTACGTGTCGAGCCCTGCCACGACACCTGTCAGGGAGTCAACGCGGTTATAGGCATCCTGCGCCGCGCCTTGTGCCTGGCCCGCAGCCTGCCCGGCGGTACCGGCGTGCTGGTCCGCGTTGTTCGCCGCCGTCTGAGCGCCTGCGATGCCCTGCTGCGCACGCGTGTCGGTGTCAGTAATGGCGCGGTGGTCCTGCGAGGTGCGTGCGTCCAGTTCGTTGGTGTTCTGAATCAGCGGTGCTGCCTGCGACCGCACATACCGCTTGGTGCTGCATCCGGTGCTAAGCAGAATGACAACTGCCGCGGTTCCCGCGGCAAAGGCTACCTGAGAGAAAGACTTCCGTGTTTCTAAAACCATCAGCAAACCTCCATGTTGAAAGGCACACCAATTCCCCTGTGGCCCACACGGGCTGTGATGCACGTCAGAGACCAACCGGGTCGACAGCTAAGCCGCGTATTGTCAGCAGCTTAATGAAACCCGGCGCCCCGGTGCAGTTTGCCCGCCACCTTTTTACCGGACGCACCGGCAAGAAACTTCCTTGTGCCGCGTCCATCTAAACTGAAGCAACCGGGCGCACCGGTTCGAGCCCCATGGACCTCCAAGGCAAAATCAGGACGCTGCCTCAGCAGCCCGGCGTGTATTTGTACAAGAACGCTGAGGGTGAGGTGATCTACGTCGGCAAGGCGAAGAACCTTCGCAGCCGCGTGCGGTCGTACCTTCTGGAGAGTTCGCAGGCCAACCGCAAGACCGGTTCGCTGATGCGCGAAGCTGTCGATGTGGACTACATCCAGGTAGCCAATGAGCATGAGGCGCTGGCGCTCGAAAACAACCTGATCAAGCAGCGCAAGCCGCGCTTCAACATCCTGTTGCGCGATGACAAGACCTACCCGTATGTGAAGCTGACCATCGGTGAGCGGCACCCGAAGGTCTTCGTGACGCGCAAGCTGAAGAAGGATGGCAGCCAGTACTTCGGTCCTTATTTCCCCGGCAACCTGGCGTATCGCATCGTCGATCTGATCCACCGCTCGTTTCTCATCCCGAGCTGCAAGGTGGACCTGACCCGCTATCATCCGCGGCCGTGCTTGGAGTTCTACATCAAGCGCTGCCTTGCGCCGTGCGTCGAGCACCAGGTCGCGCCCGAGACCTATCGCGAAGCCATTCGCGACGTGCAGCTCTTCCTTGAAGGCCGCGAGAACGAGCTGGAAGACCGCCTGAAGAAGCGCATGGCCGAAGCCGCGGGGAACGAGCAGTTTGAAATGGCGGCGAAGTTCCGTGATCAGCTTGTGACGGTCCACCAGCTGCAGGAAAAGCAGCGTATCGCGTCCGCTGAGAACGAGGACGCCGACGTCTTCGGCTATCACTTCGACAAGGAGATGCTTGCGGTCGGGCAGTTCCACATGCGCGAGGGCAAGATCGTGGACAAGCGCGACTTCTTCTGGGAAGACCTGCCGGAGCTTGTCTTCGAAGCGGGTGCCGATGCGGAAGAGGCCGATCCGGAGCCGACGCCTGGCGTCAGCCTGAGCGAACATGCCGCGCCGTCCGGGACCTCAGTGAACGCCGCGCCTGCGCCCGCGGAGCCGTTCTCTCCTGGCGTCTTCTTCTCGGCATTCCTGAAGCAGCTTTATCTCGACCAGCCCTACGTTCCTCGCACCATCCTTGTGCCGCTGGAGTTCCCCGACCGCATCGCGCTGGCATCGTTGCTGAGCGAACAGAGCGGACGCAAGGTAGAAATTCTCGCACCGCAGCGCGGCGACAAGCGCTCGCTTGTCGACCTGGTCAGCCAGAACGCGAAGCAGAGCTACGATCAGCGCTTTCGCACGCTGCAGCCGTCGAAGAACGCTATCGCCACGGCGCTGCAGGAC
Source organism: uncultured Terriglobus sp. (assembly GCA_964657335.1). Classification (GTDB taxonomy): domain Bacteria; phylum Acidobacteriota; class Terriglobia; order Terriglobales; family Acidobacteriaceae; genus Terriglobus. Next base: position 2,858 of record CAZZVI010000170.1, on the reverse strand, counting down.
GCGCTCGGCCTGCCAGAACTGCCCACGCGCATCGAGTGCTTCGACATCTCGCACATCGCCGGCGCGGAGACCGTCGCCAGCATGGTCGTTTGGGAGAACGGCGAGATGAAGAAGAGCGACTACCGCAAATTCAAGATCAAGACGGTAGCCGGGGTAGACGATTTCGCCAGCATGCACGAGATCCTTGTGCGCCGTTACGGCAAGCTGCAGGCGCACAACGAGCCGTTCCCTTCGCTCATCCTGATCGACGGCGGCCTCGGTCAGTTGCACGCCGCGTATGCCGCGCTGGAGAGCATCGGCATCACGCTGCAGCCACTCGCGTCGATTGCTAAACGTGAAGAGGTGATCTACGTCTACGGGCAGGAGGATGATCCGGTGGTTCTCGACCGGAGAAGTCCGGTCCTGCATCTAGTCCAGCGCATTCGCGATGAGTCGCACCGCTTCGCCATCAGCTATCACCGCAAGCGCCGTGAGATGCGGGACCGCGACAGCGAATTGCTTGAGATCCCCGGCGTCGGCCCCACCACGCGCAAGCGCCTGATCGAGCACTTCGGCAGCCTGCGCGGCATCAAAGGCGCGGGCTACGACGCATTGACCGCCGTTGTTAACGCCGCAACAGCCAGGAAGATCCGTGCTTACTTCGACGGCGAGCGCGAAGCCGTCACCGACGGCATGGGCACACCGACCACGGATGCACAAGAACCTGCTCTACGCATCCTGCAGTAATTCATTGAGGGAAAGCGCTGCGTATTCCTGCTATGAACTTGATTCCCTCGATATGCCGTTTATGGAGCGCTCGATCTTCCGTGAGGAACAGGTCGGTGCTGGCTGCAGCAGCACACGCAAGATGGATGGAGTCTGCGACGGATACGTTCTGAGAACGAAGCTTTCCAAAGGCAGAGATGCACTCATCATTAAACGGCAGAAGTCTAAAACCCAAACTTCTCACCGAGGCCTCAAGCAAGGCTCGCTTCTCCACCGAAGCCGCACCTGCAACCACTTCGCCGACGGCCAGGCAACTGGTCATCAGAGTGTCGTTACGTTCAAGGGATTGTTGAAGCACTCTTCTTACCTCTTGTGTCATCGCTGACTTCTTGTCTAGCAGGTGAATGAAGAGCATCGTGTCCCAGAAAATGACGCGACTCACGATGTCGGCGCGTCGGATCGCACCCATTTCATATAACTCTCTACACCGCCGTGCGCTGCGATTTCCTGTGCGAGGAGGCCCTGCAGAGGAGCCAAGAGCCGTTCAGCCAACTGCGCAGCCTCAGTTGCGTGGAGCGGTCCCTTGCGTTCCGGCTCCGGCGCAGCGTTCAACCTATAGTGATAGACCACATTCGTTCCGCGGCCTTTGAGGGGAGCTTCCATACGCTCCAGCGAAAGGCCGTTCTTCTTAAGAAACGACTTTGTCTTTAGTGCAGTGCAGAATATGCTCTGCCGTCCCTTAGAGAACTCTGGTAGAGCACGCATAAGATCAGGCACCGCTATGGACAACTGAGTCTTGCCAGATCTGCGCGCTGGCTTAACATAGGCTTCCACTGCCCGATCCCGGATGTGGTCACTGAAGCTGGTGTCGGCAGATTTGTTCATGTGTAGAAAATAACACATTTCTGCTCATTAGATTATCTATCCGCCATAGCCATCCGCACCCTTGCCGAAGGTGTCGCAGGCGCTGACCTGGCCCGTCCTGAGTCCGGCCTTGAACCAGCCCTGGCGCTCGGCGCTGCTGCCGTGGGTGAAGCTTTCCGGGCTGACGGTTCCGCGCTGCATCTTCTGGATGTGATCGTCACCGACGGCGGCAGCGGCTTTCAGGGCTTCATTCACATCGTCTTCATGGATGATGTTGCGTTGCTGCGTGCTGTGTGCCCAGATGCCCGCGAAGCAGTCAGCCTGCAGCTCGAGATCGACGGATGCGGCAGAGCGCTTGGACGGATCGCGCATGGCCGACTGCACCTGGCGCTCGGTCCCGAGGATGTTCTGCACGTGGTGGCCGAGTTCGTGCGCCAGCACATAAGCCTGCGCGAAGTCTGCATTGTCGCCGCCGAGCTTGGTCAACTCGTCCCAAAACCCGAGGTCAATGTAGACGCGCTCATCCTGCGGGCAATAGAACGGTCCGGTCGCGGACTGCGCATCGCCGCAGCCGGAGTTTGTCTCGCCGCGAAAGAGCACCAGCTTTGCATGGCGGTAGTTGCGGCCGGTCTGTTCCGGCAAAATTGCCGTCCAGTTCTTCTGCACGTCGTCCAGCACGAACGAGACCAGCTGCACATCGCGCGCTTCACTGCTGCTTTGCCGCACCGGCGCATTGGGGTCAGACTGCTGCACTCCCTGGCCACTGTTGCCGCCGCCCGAGAACATCATGCCGAGGTAGTTATGCCCGGTGAGCAGGCTGATCACGAGGAGCACGATGAAGCCGACAATGCCGAGGCCGCCTCCGCCACCGATGTTGAAGCCGCCACCGCCGCCGGAATCGCCTCGCCTGTCTTCGATGTCGCTGCTGACTCCGCCTGGCGTCCAGTCCATATCCGTTGCTCCCTCGTGCTGTGTTTGCGTTGCGCTCCGTTGGATGCGCCACACCGAAACACGGTGCCCGATGCCGGGCAAGTTCAGTGAACCTGCAGATCAACTTGTGCGTATGCTTTCGTCATGATTCGTCCAGAAGCCACTCAAGGCACGGACCCGGCGCTTCGCTCGGCATTGCGCCTGGCCCTCGTCTTTGCAACGGCCAAGCTGCTGTTTCACATTGCCTGCACACTGTGGCAGCGGCACATCGGCTACGGCTACTTTCGCGACGAGTTTTACTATCTCCTGTGCGGGCGCCATCTGGCCTGGGGATACGTGGATCACGGGCCGATCGTCGC
>CAZZVI010000169.1:0-7500 GCA_964657335.1 uncultured Terriglobus sp. | reverse complement strand
CGCCTGCTGGTCGAGCGAGGCGCCCGGCTCGACCAGAAGGACGTGCTCTGGCACGGCACACCCTCGGACTGGGCTGCGCACCAAGGCAAGCCGGAGGTTGAAGAATACCTGCGTAGTCATGGGGACAGTGCTTCAGGATGAGTCTCTAGGTAAATTTGTCGATGCTACAATCCCTCACAAATCTAAGAATGACGGGTGGGAGCAAATGGGGACGCAAAACGCGTGGCGATCGTGTTCTAAGTGTCAGACGATGCACTTCGCTGGATCCGCAAGCTCTGAAGGCGTTTGCCCTGCTGGAGGGCAGCACTCATCAGCCGGAAGCTTTGCATACGCGATGAGTTATGGATCCCCAGAAAGTGCGAACGTCCAAGCAAAATGGTCGTCTTGTCCGAAGTGCCAGAGCTTGTTTTACTCTGGCTTTCCAAACTTTCAAGGTGTCTGTCCTGCTGGAGGTGCTCATACGCAGGATGGCAGCTTTGCCTACACGCTGATGCATGATGTGAGTTATGGCCAGTACTTCCAGTCGGAGTTTCGCTCGTGTAAGAAGTGCCAGGTGCTGTTCTACGGGCCGTTTGGCGGCGTATGTGCGGCAGGCGGGGCGCATGATCTGACCGGCAGCTGGGATTACGGAATGTGGCATGACTTTCCCAGCCAGTTGGACTTTGACTTCAAGCCGATCGCGTTTAGCAGTCAGACCGCGGCCGGGGGCTACGCCCACCTGACCTTGCAACAGAATGGAAACTTCATCTTCAGCGGTCACATGCATGACTCCGGCGCGATTGAGTACAGCCTGTCCGTTGTGGCAGTTGTGACGGACATTGCCTCGACAGCCTACTCTTTTGGGATCGACGGGCACGTGGCTGGCACCTTTGAGAGTGGATCGCGCAATTGGGATTGGAATACCACCTCGTTCAATCAGGCGATAGCGGACAACTGGGCGAACATTGCGCCGGGCCCCGGCGTGCACTGGAAAGCGGATGCAACGGCGGACTGGCCCGGACTTGTGACCGCCCTGATAAGTGGCCTTGGACTAGGGCTGGCGGTCATTGCTTGCTTTCCCAGCGGTAAAAGCACAACCCCGACCGCGCCGAGTTAACGCCCGCAGATCTTTTCAGGGTGCCAACTCGATCAGAAGGACGTGCTCTGGCACGGCACACCGGCGGACTGGGCTGCGCACGAAGACAAGACGGGGATGGAAGCGTATCTCCGCAGCCGCGAAGCTTCGGAGCAATAGGGCCTAAAGCTATGGGCGTTTCGTGACAGCCTCACGACGTGCCTTTGCAGCGAACGCGGCGGCTCCGGCGTAGTCCGCCGTGAGCGTTGTGTTCAGCGACTTGATCGTGGCTGTGTCGGTGACGTACAGGCCAAGCTCCCGGTTCTCCGTCATCGATGGTGTGGAGAAGTTGATGGAGCCGAGGTAAACCTTCTGCGTGGCCAGGCCGTAGTCGGCGATCATCACCTTGGCGTGGATGTAGAGTCCCGTTGTGGTGCTGGTGTAGGTGTGGACGCCGCAACCGGCAGCCTTCAGCGCGGTGAATTCCGTGTCATAGGTGCCCGTGTCCGTCATTGCAAGGTGGACGGCGACGCCGCGCTTGCAGGCCGCCTCCAGCGCAGAGACGACGTTGGCAGCACCCATCTCCTCGTTTTCGACGAGCAGCGTCTTCTTCGCGCCGTTGATGATGCCGAGCAGGTCGGCCGTGGCTGTGGTGGGACTCCAGATCAGGTCGGTGCCCGCGGACGGCTGATAGCTGAAGTCGGTCGTGGACTTGAAGTCGGCATTGAACGTCGCCTGAATTGCGGCGATGTCCGCTGCGTCGTGCTCCACGAGGGCAAAGTCGCGCGATGTCTTGTAGTAGCGGCTCGTCAGATTCAGCGTCAGGATAGCGACCGTCGTGCCGTCCACGATGAAGGACTTCTGGTGTGTGGCCTGGAAGGCCGGGTTCGCGTAGGCCGCCGTGCAGTTGGTGGTCGCGTTGAGCTGCTTGTAAGCCGGAGCGTTGTAAGTCTTCTCAAGGTTCTGGTCGAGGATGACGCGCACCTTCACACCCCGCTTGCAGGCGGCAACCAGGTCGGCGGAGAAGGTCGTATCGACGAGCTCGTACATCGTCATGTCGATGGTTTTCTTCGCGCCTTTGACCAGCGCATACAGAGGCGTGACCGTGCTGGCCGAAGGGTAGGTGTACAGCACAGGCGTCTGCGCGGGTGCGCTCCCGACGACCGGCATGAGAGCGAGTGCGATGAAAAACCGGCCGGCAAAGGTCATGCGCTCCTGGGTGTCGCGTTGAGATATGGACTTGGCGGCAGTATACGCAGCCAGGATTAACGGGCGTTCGCACACTCCCGAACGACTGCGTTCGGCTGTTCTCCGGACCCGGCCAAACGAACTCGTGAAACGCGTTTTTGGGACGCGCAAGGCTGCGCAAATTCGGTTAGTTACGCCAGCTTCGGTGAGGAGTACACTTCGGCATCCGCAGACACCCAGACCCGCGCGCACCCAGCCGGGTTGCTTGATAAAGCCTGCACGGGAGGTTTTGTTATGACGTTCCAACGCACTCTGATCGGACTGCTTTTTGCCGCTCTCACCAGCCTGGCCTGCAGCCCGGCGCACGCTGACTTCACCTACACAGAAACCACGCAGGTCACGGGCGGATCGCTTGTGTCGATGATGAAGTCCGTGGGTATGTTCAGCAAGGCTGCCCGCCAGTTCGGCCAGCCCACCGCGTCGACGGTCATGGTCAAAGGCAATCGCATGACCCGCATCACGCCAGACCGCACCGAGATCATCGACCTTGATCGGGGCACGATCACGGCGATCGACAACACAAAACACCAGTACACCGTGATGACCTTCGAACAGATGAAGCAGCAGATGGAAGAGGCACTAGCCCGCGCGAAGGCGCAGGGGGCGAAGCAGCCCGCTCCACAGCAGCAGCAGTTGCCGCCCAGCGCCGAAATCAAGTTCAAGGTGAAGGTCCGCAACACCGATGCGACCAAGGACGTTGCCGGGCTGAGCGCGAAGGAAGCCATCATGACCATGGCCATGGATGTGACGGCAGCCACAACCGATCAGGCATCCGGCCAGGCGGCGACGCAGACCGGCACGCTCGGCTTCACCAGCGACATCTGGCTCGCGCCCGAGATCCCCGGCTACAAGGAAGTGCGTGACTTCTACGTGAGAATGGCCGAGAAGATGGGCACCGTCTTCGGCTCAGGCACGGGAGACATGACCGCCCTCGCCGCGCAGATGCCTCCCGGTGCCATGCAGGGTGTGGCCGACATGGCAAAGGAGATGTCGAAGCTGAAGGGCGTTCCCGTGCTGACGGTCTCGCGCATGGGCATGACCGTGAACGGCGTGCCGCTGCCCGCTGCCTCTGAGGCGCCGCTGCCCGCCAGCAACACGCCGCCTCCGCCGAGCGCGGGCGACGTGGCAAAGCAGGGCGCAACCTCCGCCATCGCCAGCAGCCTCCACCTGGGCGGCTTCGGCCTGGGCAAAAAGAAGCCCGCGGACCCGCCTCCGCCGGCCGCCGACGCTCCTACCGGCCCCGTCGTCATGATGGAGACAACCACGGAGCTCTCCAGCTTCTCCTCTGCTTCGGTCGATCCCTCCCGGTTCGACATTCCTGCCGGGTATAGACAGATCGAGCCGAGGGAGCTTCGCTGACATTCCGCGCCAAACGCTGCGAGGTTCGAAGAACGATGGCCGAGCCGGCCCGGACCCGCGCAACTTTCACCGCGGCTGGGGTTCACTACCTGAGATCGAGGACCCGAGCACGTGCCCCTCTGTTCTGCGGGTTGTAGTGTCCTGGGCCAGATTCTGTTTCTCAGGGTTACTCTCATGTCACCGCGTTTTCCGATCCAGGCTCTTTCCTTCGCGAGTGTGCTCGCCCTTTCCGCACTGCTGAGCGGCTGCGCCGGCAGCTCCAGCGGCGGAGTTTCTTTCGGCACGGCACCAACCACCAGCACAACCGGGTCGCTCGCCGCCGGCGGCGCAGCAAATGTCTATGCGTTAAATGACATCTCGACGACATCGGCGACTGTCGTCAACAACGTGCTGGCGTTTCCGGCCGCGTCCACCGGAACGACCACCGTGCCTTCCGTCACCATTCCACTCAGCACGCTGGTGCCGACCGGCGTCGCGCTGGACGGCAGCGGGCTGCTGTATGTCGCGGGCGAGGATGACACGTCGGGTCTGCCGTCCGTGAACGTCTACGCCGCCGGCGCCGCCTCCGGAGCAACGCCGATCCGGACCTTCTCGCCCAACCCGGTCTATGAGCCCATTGGCATCACCGTAAGCTCCACCGGCCAGGCGTATGTGCTGGAAGGCGAGTACGACGCGGCCGGCGATGTTCTCGCCACCGAGATTGAAGTATTCGCTCCGGGAGCAGCGACCGGTGCCGCAGCGACGGCCATTATTACCGGCAGCGCCACGCAGCTGATCGATCCGCAGGACCTTGCGGTCGACACGGCAGGCAACCTGTACGTGGCCAACTACCAGGATGACGGCGTCTCGCAGATCCTCGTCTTCGCGGCGGGGGCCACCGGCAACGTGGCGCCGGCACGAACCATCACGTTCAACAGCGAGATCACCGGCATCGCCGTCGACAGCAGCGCGAACATGTACGTCGCGGAGGTCAGCACGGGCGGCAGCGGCAGCATCGTGGAGTATGCCGCGGGCACCAGTGGAACACCGACCGCAATCAAGACCATCTCCGGCACCACCAGCGGCCTGAGCGCCGCCGGCACGGGCGCGGTGCGCGTCGACGCCGCAGGCAACATCTGGCTGATCCAGCAGAGCCCCGACACCAGCTCGACGCCGGCCACGTATCTCGAGGCATGGCCGCCAAGCGCAAACGGCAACGTGGCCCCTGGCGTCGAGTTCTCCCCGCCGTCGCTGCTGAACCCGAACGGAGCGTTCGCGGTTCGTTAAGCAGACAACACAGTTTGTTTGGAGGCGTGCTCAACTCGGGCACGCCTCATTTCTTTGCTGCTCGCGTTGTAGGTCAGATAGATTACTGCTTTGACGTCTCCGACCAGGCCCTCAGAAGAGCTCGTTCTCTGAGCGCGTCTTATTGAGCTAGACTTGCGAACGCACTCACGTACGTGCGTGCGTTGGAGGCTCTCTTGCGAAGGAAACGTTGGGGTGTCATCGCAAGTGCCTGCTTGCTGATTCCGACGGCATGGCTGCGCGTATGCCCGGCCCAGAGCGTAATCGGCGCCCCCACGGTGGCTTGCGCTGCCGATCCTCAGTTGCCCGCATTCGAGGTGGCAGCCATAACCGCCGTTGCGGAAAAGAAGCGCGGTGAGACCAGCATCGGGCAGTACGGCCTCTCGCACTTCACGATGCGCAACGCGTCTCTCAGCTTGCTGCTGACGTTTAGCTTCGATATACAGCCCGCAAACTTTGTCAACGCTCCTCATGGGTTAGATGACGCGGTCTTTGATGTGCAGGTGGCGTCAGCCGACGAATTACCTCTGACTTACGAGGCGTTGAAGCCAAGAATGCAGCAGTTACTGGAGCAGCGGTTCTGCCTCAAGGGGCAGAAAGGGACGAGGCAGGTTTCTGGCTATGCGCTGCTGCGTGCGAAGGGTGGTGCCAAGGTGATGCCGGGGAGCACACCCGGCGACGCGCGTGGCTCAGCGTACATCACGCAGCATGAGGTAAGTGCAACGAACGTAGACATGGCCTCATTTGCGTCGATGCTGGCGTCACCCGTCGGCCGGCCGGTGCAGGATCAAACCGGATTGAAAGGCAACTACATCATAAGAATTCACTTCGCTCCGACCGGCGATGCGGAATCGACTCTGCCGTCAATCTTCACGGCCTTGAAAGAACAGGCGGGGCTGGAGCTTAAGGCTGCTCAGGTCCCTGTACAGACCCTTGTCATCGAGCACCTTAACCTGGTCCCAACAGAAAATTAGCTCTGTCCTGTTCGGAGACAAATTGGCGAGTCTGGATGAAGAGTCTAGATTTCATGAAGAGGTCGATGGCTGCTCTTATGTCTTCTGCGCACTCACACACATGCTTCAATCGCGGCCGATCGCGATGACGTAGTAGTTGGCAGGGACCGGGCCGACACACTTCACGGCGTGCAGCACGTTCGAACCCACGAAGAAAACGCCGCCCGGCCCCGCCGTGACCTTCTTGCCATCATTGTCGAACTCCAGCATGCCGTCGCGCACCAGCATCAGTTCGGAATGACGATGCCGATGCGCCGGGTGCGGCATCTGCCCCGGAGGCAGCGTGGTCTCGTGCACCTCAAGGCCCTCGCCCGTTGCGAGTGTCCCATGCAGCACCGTCTGGTCCACCTGCCCATTGGGCCGATCAACCGTGGGCATCTCCGCAAACTGGTAGACCTTCGACTCCGTCAGCCGAGGCTCTCCCTCCGCTGCTGAGCTTCGTTCGGCCACGCCGTCATGACTTAGTAACGCCAAAGCCGAAAGTGCAGCCATCATTTCGCGTCTGTTCATCAGCATCACCTTCCAGGTTCGACGAACCTCTTCTACCAGAGGGTGTAGCCGCCGTCGATGACATACGCTGCGCCCGTTACGTAGGCCGCCGCCGGGCTGGCCAGGTAGACCGCCAGCGGACCGATCTCAGGCGCATTGCCTGCCCGCTTCATCGGTACATTCGCGACAAAGGCTTCGATGATGTCAGGCCGCGTCCGGTTCCACTCGCGATTCGCATCGGTCATAAACAGTCCGGGACAGATCGCGTTGACCGTGATGCCATGCGGAGCCCAGTCCACCGCCGCGCAGCGTGTAAAGTGCAGCACCGCAGCCTTGCTGGTTTCGTAGTCGCGGCCGCCAATGCCGCGATTCGCAATCAACGCGCTGATCGACGCGATGTTGATGATGCGACCGCCCTGGCCTCGTGCCACCATAGCGCCGCCGATGCTCTTGGTAGCGATGAAGCAGCTCGTCAGGTTGAGATCAATCGAAGATCGCCACTCGGCAAGCGTTTCGTCTTTCAGGGCAACGTTGACCGCACGATTTCCGACGTTATTTACCAGAATGTCAATCGGCCCAAGCTCCTTCAGAATGCGTTCGCAGGTAGCCTCGCACTCCTCTGGCACTGCCATGTCTGACTTGATCGCCCACGCCTGACGGCCCAGCGCGCGAATGTCTGCCGCCGTCTCATCCAGCGTGTTCTGAGTGCGTCCCGTAATGACGATGTCCGCGCCCGCCTCGGCCAGGGCCAGTGCCATCTCCCGGCCAAGGCCGCGGCTGGCGCCCGTAACCAGCGCCCGCTTGCCCGACAATCCGAACCACTCTGCGAATCCCATTCCAACCGCCCGTCTCAATCTGTACTCGTGGCATTGCCCAGAGGGTTAAAGCCTTGGCCTAGCCTTCACGCTACTAGAGATACGGAAATGGATTGACGCTGCAGGCGAACACTCCATCGTCAACAACTAGGCTGTGACTGTCGCCGAAGCTGGCTGCGTCGCTGGCGATGTAGATCGCCGCTCCGTCTGGTCTTCGCTTCTTCCGAAAACCCGACTT
>CAZZVI010000168.1:0-7597 GCA_964657335.1 uncultured Terriglobus sp. | reverse complement strand
CTTTCGACGAGCGGCCGGGTGCGGTCCGGATCGGGCTTGCGCAGGACCGGCACTTCCACCGGCTCTTTCGCCGGAATGGGCACGCCGGTCGGGTGGTCGTAGTCGCACTGGACGGGATCGACGACCTCGTCCGCGGGCGCGGCACCCTTTTTCGGCCGCCGCTTCGGCAGGGCGTCGTGGTTGTGCGGGCACACCTCGTGGATGGTGCCGTCCGCCTTGTTCGGTACTTCGAGCAGGTAGGTGCTGTTGCCCTTCGGGCAGGGCTTCGCGATCAGCTTCAGGTTGCTGGTGAAGTCGCACTTCGGGTAGTTCGTGCAACCGTAGAAGATGTTGCCCATCTTCGACTTGCGCTCGGCAATCTTGCCGCCGTCCTTCGGGCAGGGCACGTCGAGCAGCGTCTGCTTGACGTACTTGCACTTGGGGTAGCCGGAGCAGGAGACGAATTCGCCGTAGCTGCCCTGCCGCTTGACCAGCTCCATGCCGCATTCCGGGCAGGGTTCGCCGGTCGGCTCGGGCGGCTTGGACTGCACCTTCTGGTTAAGGCGGCGGACGGTCTTGCAGGGCGGATCGGCGGAGTAGTCCGGGCAGCTCATAAATGGGCCCCAGGGGCCGTTCTTCAGCACCATCTGCTTGCCGCAGTTTTCGCAGAACTCCTCTTCTTCGGTGTCGCCGGCTTCCATGGCGGCCAGGTCGGGCTTGTCGGCGAAGTTTTCCTTGGTGAAGTCGCAACTTTCGGGCTCGATGCGAATGCTCTTGCCGCGCGTCCCGGCGAGCTTCAGAGCGGCTGTCAGCTCCTTGTCGTTGGTGACCTTCTCGCTGCTCGCCTCGGCGTCGTCGACCATGCCCTTCACGAGGAACGGATAATCGAGCGCCTCGGTCACGCGCTTGTGCGTTGCCTTCGGATCCTTCTTCCAGGCAGAGACGGCGATCGTCTTCGGCTTGGCCTTGGTGAACGCCGAGCAGGAGTAGAACGAGCCGAATTTGCCCCACTTCAGGATCAGCGGCGAGCCGCACTTTTCGCACAGCTCTTCCGTGCTGTGCTCCATGCGCTTGATGTCTTCCATGGATTTCTCGGCGACCTTGATCTCGTCGGAGAGATGGTCGTAGAAGCCGTCCAGCAGGTCGGTCCACTTCTCGTTGCCGGCTTCGATCTCGTCCAGTTCGTCTTCGAGCTTGCGGGTGTAATCCATGTCGAAGATGTACGGGAAGTTCTTCACCAGCAGCGTGGTGACGACCATGCCAATCTCGGTGGGGACGAACTTGCGCGCCAGCTTCTTGACGTAGTCGCGGTCCTGGATGGTGTTGATGATGGACGCGTAGGTGGAAGGCCGGCCGATGCCGCGTTCTTCCAGTTCCTTGACGAGCGATGCCTCGTTATAGCGCGGCGGCGGCTCGGTGAATTTCTGTTCGGTGAGTACGTCGAGCAGGTCGAGCGCATCGCCCTGCTTCATCGCAGGCAGCGCGGTGTCGGCGCCTTCGTCTTCACCGTCGGCGGATTCAGACTTTGGCTTCGCCTCAGCTGCAGCAGCGGCTGCCTTGCCTACGCGGGGATCGGCGATCTTGAGGAAGCCGTCGAACTTCAGCACCGATCCCGAGACACGCACCCCGTACTTGCGTGCCGCTTTGCCTTCGATCTCAACGGTGGTCTGGTCGTAGACGGCGGGCGTCATCTGGCTGGCGACGAAGCGCCTCCAGATGAGGTCGTACAGGCGGAACTGCTCGTCGCTCATGTAGCGGCGGATGCTGTCAGGGGTGTACGCGACGTTGGTCGGGCGGATGGCTTCGTGCGCGTCCTGCGCGTCTTTTTTGCCTTTGAACTCGTTGGGCTTGGCAGGCAGATACTGCGAGCCGAGGGTCTTGATGTAGTCGCGTGCCATGTCGATGGCGACCGGTGCCACGCGAGTGGAGTCGGTACGCATGTAGGTGATCAGGCCGACCGTGCCTTCGTTGCCGATCTCGACGCCTTCGTACAGCCGCTGCGCCACGCCCATAGTGCGCTTCACGTTGAAGCCGAGCCGGTTCGATGCGTCCTGCTGCAGGCGCGACGTGGAGAACGGTGCTGGCGGGTTGCGCCGGCGCTCTTTCGCCTCGACGGAGGTGACGCTCCATGTGGCGCGCTCCATCTCTGCCTTGGCCTGCTCGGCTGTTGCGCCGTCGGGCAGCGCGGGTGCGCCGACGGTATCGACGCTGATGCGCTCGCCGTTGATGGCGTATAGCCGGGCGAGGAACTCCTGTTTGCCTTTCGGTTGCAACTTGGCGTCGACGGGCCAGTATTCGACCGGGTTGAATGCCTTGATCTCGTTTTCGCGATCGACGATCAGCCGCAGAGCGACCGTTTGTACGCGGCCCGCGGACAGTCCACGGCGAACCTTGTCCCAAAGCAGCGGCGAGATCTCGTATCCGACAAGACGATCCAGAACGCGGCGCGTCTGCTGCGCCAGCATCAGGTTCTGGTCGACGCCTCGTGCGTGCCGGAAGGCGTCGGTCACCGCCTTCTTGGTGATCTCGTTGAACGTCACGCGTTGGATTGTTGCCTTGCCACGCAGCGAATCCTTCAATTGCATCTGCAGGTGCGCCGCGATCGCCTCTCCTTCGCGGTCAGGATCGGGAGCCAGGTAAACGGCGTCGGCTTTGCTGGCCAGCTTCTTCAGCCGGTCCACGAGCTTCTCCTTGCCGGGCGAGATGATCAGCTTCGGCTCGAAGGTGCGGCGCTTCAATTCCACGCCGATGTCGTTCTTGGGCAGGTCCATGATGTGGCCGATCGAGGCCTCCACCGTGTAGTCGCTGCCGAGATATTTGTTGATCGTCTTTGCCTTTGCGGGCGATTCGACGATCACGAGATTCTTACTCATAACTGCTTCCTGGTTTCTGCCGGAACTCTCCGGCTACGGCAACCGGCTTGAACCGGCTGAGACGCCGGCCCTTGCCGGTTTTTAACGACCGGGAAGTCCCGGTTCAAGCTTTGTGTCTTTTTGCGCCGTCTCGGTATGGAACGTAACACGAGTCTCGCGGCGCGTCACGTTTCGGTTTTCCGCAGGTTTGACCGATCCGCCCGCAGAAGGTCTCTCCCTGTGCCAAAAAGAGTCTCCGCCGAACACCGCTCCACACAAGAAGATGCACTTGCCGACAATCCGACTCACGAGGCGTTCTCCGCCGTCCGATCTCGGGCGGAGCGGCGCATCTGTACGGCACGTCAAGTCTTTGCGCTTATATGGACATCACGCACTGCTATTCCCTTGCAATTTACGTCGAACCCCGTAGCCTTGGAAGAAGTCCAACTCATGCCTGCTTTGCGCCTTTGCCTTGCTCTCTCTACCTGCTTATGGACGCCCCTTGTGGGCGGACACCTTTGCGCTCAGGCAGTTCAGGAAGCCTCTAGCGCGCAAAAGCTGGCAAGCCTGCAGGGCAACATCATCGACACAAACGGTGCGCCCGTGGCCGGCGCCTACGTCACCCTCGTCAATGCCAAGGGAGATAACGAGCAGGTCATCCGTTCCGCGCAGGACGGCACCTTCCAGTTCTCGAACCTTGCCGCCGCGACCGTCCGCCTGACAGTCACAGCCGCGGGCATGGAGACCTTTGTATCGCCTGAGGTTCGCCTTGGCGCGGGCGAGGCGGGTCATATTGCCGAGATCATTCTGCCGATTGCGCCTGCCAACACGGTTGTGTCAGTCGTTTCAACACAGGAGCAGGTCGCGGATGCCCAGCTGAACGCGGCGTTGCATCAGCGTGCCCTCGGCGTTCTGCCGAACTTTTACACTAGCTACATCTGGGACGCCGCTCCCCTGAACTTTCGGCAGAAGACCAAGCTCGCCCTGCGATCCACGACCGATCCCGCGGAGTTCGTGGTGGTCGGCGCGACAGCCGGCGTGGAGCAGGCACGGAATTCGTTCAAGGACTATGGACAGGGAGCCCAGGGCTACGGCAAGCGCATCGGCGCCGCCTACGCCGACGTGGTGGTTTCCCGCTTCTTTGGCGCCGCCGTGTTTCCCAGCATCTTCCATCAGGACCCTCGCTACTTCTATCGCGGGTCCGGCTCGGTGATGAGCCGTGCGGGCTACGCCATGTCCACCGCGGTGATTCAAAAGGGGAACAGCGGCCACTTCCAACCCGCCTACTCCCGCATCCTTGGGTCGGCCGTGGCGGGCGCGATCTCGAACCTTTATCGCCCCGAAGCAAATCGCGGGGCCGGTCTCATCTTTCGCAACGTCGGCATCGGCGTTGGTGGCCACGCCGCGGTCGCCCTGGTACGCGAATTTGTCCTGCGCAAGGTCAGCTCCGGTATTCCGGATTACGAACAGGGCAAGCCCGTTGCGGAGCCTGCCGCCAAGTGACGGTGGAAAAGCAGAACGCAAAGTACGCGAAGTTTGCGCAACGTACGCAGAGTTTGGCTGCAGCGAAGAACAAGGATCGCCCCATGCGGCGGGACTTGCACGAATCCCTGCTGCGTACTTCGCGCTGACCTTTGCGACCTTTGCGTTCGCTCTTTTTCTTGCTTAAAACGTGCGGACGTAATGCTTGCCGGGCATCTGCCGAACGCGCCCCGCAAGCTCGAGCTCGAAAAGCGCGGTAAAGATTTCCGGAGACTGCAGCTGGCCGTCCAGCCGCTCGATCAGGGTGTCGAGCTGGACCGACTCATCGTGCCGCAACTGTTCGAAGACGAGCCGTTCCGCGGGAGCCAGATCGCGGTCCTGGAATAATGATGCACTCCCTGCCCCAGCGGATGCAGACGCGCTGTCCAGGCGGTCTTCCAGCTCGGCTCGGATCTGGCTGGGCAGGTCTTCCCAGATGTCTTCCCAGGTTGCGGTCAGCTTTGCGCCCTGCTTGATGAGCGTGTTCGGCGTCCACGAGCCTTTGTTGGTCACATTGCCGGGCACGGCGTAGACGTCGCGGTTCTGCTCCATGGCGCAGCGCGCGGTGATGCGCGTGCCGCTGTGCTCTGCTGCCTCCACCACCAGGACACCGACGCTCATGCCGCTCAACACGCGGTTGCGCACGGGAAAGTTCTGCGGCGCGGGAAAGGTGCCCAGCGGAAACTCGGACAGGATGCATCCGCCGCTCGACAGGATCTGTTCGGCGAGCCGCTTGTTCTCCTTTGGGTAGATCACGTCCACGCCGGTGCCCCACACCGCGACGGTCTTGCCGCGAGCGTCCAGCGCGCCCTTGTGCGCCTCCGAGTCGACGCCGCGTGCCATGCCGCTCAGGATGACGAGGCCGCGGGCTGCAAGCTCGCGCGACAACATCTGCGCCATGCCCGAGCCGTACGGCGATGGATGCCGTGTGCCTACTACCGCAATGCCCGGCCTTGCCAGCAACGACGTATCGCCCCGATACCAGAGGACCGCCGGCGGATCGTAGATCTCACGCAGGCGATCGGGATAGTGCAGGCAATCATGGGTGAGGAAGCCGGCGTTCTGCTCTTCCAGCCGCTGCACTTCGCCTTCGGCAGCGGCCCGCGCCTTGCCTTCAAAGATGAAGCGGGCGGACGCCGCGGGCAGGCCGAGACCTTCTAGTTCGGTGAGTGAAGCTCCGAAGATGCTCGACGGCGCATGAAGCCTGGACGTGGCGCGCAGCGTGCGTGGCGCGCCCATGCCGGGTGTCAGCACCAGCGCCAGCCAGGCGAGACGGCTCTCCACGTCGAGCACCGGGTTTGCTCTGGCTTCGGTCTCGCTGGTGTGCCCTGTTGTCTCCAAAGCTGTCTCCGGATGCAGTGTTTATACAACACACGCTCGTCACGGGTGTCTGAGAAGCCCGGGAGGGCGGCTACAATCGCGAGCATGGGCTGGCTTGAACTTCTCGGTCTGATGAAGCGTGTGTTGCCGCTACTGGGCCGGCTTGCGCCCATGCTCGAGACTTACATCGCTGCGCGCGGTGCGACCCAGGGCGACATCGAAGCGCTCGATCGCCTTTCCGGCAATCTTCAGGCGCAGCTCGCAAGTTCGGCTCAGAACCACATCGACTTGAAAGACACGCTGGACGCGCAGAGCGATCGCCTGCAGCGCCTGGCGGACGAAGTGCGGCATCTGCGCTCCGCGGAGGCTGGTCTCAACGTGCGGCTGGAGTACATCGAAGAACAGATCACGTCCAACGTGCGTCTTCTGCGCATTGCCGCCGTGGTCGCGGTCTCGCTGCTGCTGGCCTGTGTTGGTTTACTCGTGACGCTGCTGCTGCGGCATTAAGCGGAATGTCACGGACTGGTTCGGCGGCCCTTCTTGTCGTCCTTGATCCCTGCTTGTTGTGTGACCCGTCCCTTCATTGTGCTTCCCCTCCTTGTTGTCATCCCGTAGCGAAGCGGAGGGATCTGCATTGGAACTGACGCGCCGACGTCATTGCAGAGGGCGGTGAAAGCGAAACGCTCGCGCGAAGCGCGACATGTGGATGTTCTTGCCCCTCTGAGATGGCGTGAGATGGGCCGGCACACATGCAGATCCCTCCGCTTCGCTACGGGATGACAACAAGGAGAGGGTCAAGGACAACCAGAAGTTGTGCTACGGAGGACGGTCCTGCGTCTCGTACGCGAAACACGTCCTAGCTCTGCTTCGCGCTATTCAGCGGCAATGCGAGCAGGTTTGTCACCAGCATCGACAGCCTGTCGAGCATGGGGGACAGTTCCTGCGCGAGCGCCTGTGCGTTGCGCCCGTCGTTGCCCTCAGCGGCCAGGTAGATGAGGTTGGTCAGTCCCTGCAGCGGATTGTTGATGCGATGGGCGAGATCGTGCGCCATGGCTGCGCCGGCCGCGGAGCGCGTCTGCTGCATGATGAGGCTCTGCTGGCGCTGATGCCGGACCGCCATTGCGGCGAAGTCGGCCAGCATCGTCATCAACCGGCAGTGCTCCATGCCGAACGCGTCGGGACGCGTGTGCGACATGACGAAAATGGTGCCGCGCGTCGAATCCACCTGCCACGGCAGCAACAGGCCGTCGGTGACCAGCGGGGCCTGCACACCGAGGATGTCGAAGAACTTCTGCGTCACCCGAAAGCGTTGCGGCGCGCCACGCTCCAGGCAGATGCCGCAGGCGCTGGGATAGCGCGGCAGAACGGCGTCCATAAAGCCGGAATACTCGCCGGCAGTCGCGGCCCAGTGGTAGAACTGCTCCTCCGTACGGTCGTCGCGCTCCAGGCTGATGCCGGCGCTGTCGGCACCGCATAAGTCGACGGCGGCGTTCACCAGCTCCTGCAGAATGGTCTCTGGGCTGTCGACGAACGCCCGCGTCAGCCGCTGCAGAGCGTGCATCGTCTCGGCAATCGGTCTCGGTTCTGCTTTGCGGCTCGAGAGTTTGGGATCATCCTCGAAATCGATGACCTCGAGCCCCGTCTCTTCCGCAGATGAAACTACGTCCATGGTCCACATTTCACGAGAGCTGGTTCAGTGTCTCATCCGTTTTACTGCAGGGGCAACATCTCTCTGACACGTTCCGCGCCGCAGGACTAAACTGGATTTATGGGCATTACGCGGCAACAGGCGCTCGACTGCTTCGCCTCCGACGACCTGATCGGCATCGGCATGGAGGCCGACGCGGTGCGCCGCCGTCTGCATCCGGAAGGCGTGGTCAGCTACATCATCGACCGCAACATCAACTACACCAACTTCTGCACGG
>CAZZVI010000167.1:0-7621 GCA_964657335.1 uncultured Terriglobus sp. | reverse complement strand
TGTGGGAACGTGTTCCGGCTTTGCCTGCTTACGATGAAGCGCCGCATCAGCAGGCCTCCTGGCACGTGCAAACCACGCGCTCCGATGCGGCACCCGGTGCAGAGCGAAGCTTCGGTGATCGCAGAGCAAGCTTTGCCCGCGTGGAGCTCAGAGCGGGCATCGCGCCGGATGCCTGCTGGGTGGAATCCGTCCCTCACGGCTGGCTCTTTCTGCTGGCACTCGGCGGGCGAGACGCGACGCTGATTGCTGTCGGCGAAAACACGGAGGCTCTGCTCTTAAGCAGCCGGCTCGTGGCAGGCCAGATCAGCGGCATCGTGACGCATCATGCTTCTGTCGCAGCCTACCCGCGGCTTACGGAGACACTCGCCGGCACCCGGCACATCACCTGCGGCAGCGCGGCCATGAGCTTCGACCCGCTCTGCGGTGAAGGCGCCGGAAACGCGGTGCGCGAGGCGTTTCTAGCTGCCGCAGTGATTCGAGCTTCTCTGCTTGGCCACTCCAGCAGAGACCTCTCGGCGCATTACACGGATCGCCTGAGGCGTGGCTTTCTTCGGCATCTGCAGATCTGCCTGCAGTTTTACTCGACGGGCGGGACCGGCGAGTTCTGGCAGATGGAGGCGGCTTCGCTGCTCGCAGGTATGCAAGAAGTGGTGAAGATGGTCAAGCTCCAACCTGCGGTGCACTTCCGGCTTGTGGACCGCGATCTCATGCCACTTCAAGCCGTCTGAGCCGCCGGGCCCATTGCTTGAAACAGCAGCTCTGCGACATCGTTTCCCGGTTCCTGGCTGCGCAGGCGAGCGACGTGGGCCGACACATGCGCGACGGCAAAGCTGACGCCACGCAGGTTGCGCTCGCGCGGAACGCCGGCTATGTCGAGCGGGTATGGACACGCGGCAACGCGAGGCGGCTCGTTGCAAATCACGCGCCAGGTCTCGCGTGGACAATCCGGATCTTCCACGACGCCGATCACACCCGGCAGCGATCCCGGCAGCATGGGCGTGCCGTTCACCTCATAGGCTGAGACAAGCGTCGCGCCTGCCGCGTGAACGCGCTCTACCGCCGCAAGGAAGAGTGGGCGATGCTCCAGGTTGGAGGTACCCAGGCTCAGGTTGATGACATCCATCTGGTTGCGCACGCACCAGTCAATCGCCCGGAGCACGTTGGAAGCCGTGGTTGCAAGGCGCCGGTCAAAGACCTTGACCGCAAACAGCTCCGCATCCGGAGCCATCTTCTGCAGCAGAGCGCAGACGGCGGTGCCGTGGCCCAGGGTGTCTTCAAAACCCTCCTGCTCGCCATCGGCAGAGAAGGTGATGCCGCCCTGAACAGGCCGTTCGATGTGAGGGTTGCCGGTGTAGACGCCGCTGTCCAGCATGGCAATGCGAATCGGGGAGCTCATACCGCGGCCATCTCCGGCAGGAACACAGGGCCGGACGCAAAGCTCTGCGACAACACTCCGGGCCGGTGCAGCAGATCGTGCGGCCTTCCCTGCTCCACAACGCGGCCGTCGGCGATCACAAAGACGTAGTCGGCCACTTCAACAAGCGATCGCCGATGGGTGATCACAATCGTCGTCCGCCCCGACAGGTTCCGGGCAAGCTCATCGGTCAGCGTGGCCTCGGCCTCGGGGTCGAGCGCGGATGTAGGCTCGTCCAGGATCAGGATGGCAGGATCGCGCAGCAGTGCGCGGGCAAGCGCAATGCGTTGCCGTTCGCCCACGGACAGCGTTGATCCGCGTTCCCCGATAGGCGTTTCGTAGGCATTGGGCAGGCCGTCGATGTAGCGGTGGATACCTGCCTGCCGCGCTGCCTCCTGTATCTCTCCGAGGCTTGCGTCAGGCCGTCCATAAGCGATGTTCTCTCGCACGGTCGCGTGGAAGAGATACGGCGTCTGCTCCACGACCGCGATGGACGAGCGGAGGTCACGAAGCGAGACTTCGCGGATGTCGACGCCGTCGATCGTGATGGAGCCGTGCTGGACATCGAAGAAGCGTACCAGCAGATCGCCAATCGTCGATTTGCCCGTCCCGCTCGATCCCACAATAGCGTAGAAATGCCCCTTTTCGAGCGTCATGGTGATGTTCTGCAACACCGGAACGTCAGGAAGGTAGCGGAAGGCAACATCCTTGAAGCGAATCTCCTTCTGAAACGGCTGGAGCGACGTCGGCGCGATGGGATCGGGCACCTCAACGGGCACATCGAGTACCTCGAAGACGCGCGCCAGCGACACGCCGCCGGTCAGCAGGCTGGTGTAAATGCCAAGCAGGTTCTGCACTGGCGCCAGCAGCCGGACATGGTAGGCGAGGAATGCGACAAACGCTCCAATGGTGAGGTGACCCTGGATCACGAGCCGGCCGCCATAGAGAAAGACCGCCGCCGTTGAGAGTGTCAGCACCGCTCCCGGCAGAGCGCTGGCAAAGAACGCGGTCATCTGCATGGACAGCAGCGACTGAACGAACCGCGAGTTATGCAACCGGAAGCGCTCGGTCTCGCGGCTCTCCGCCGTCGAGGTGATGATCAGCCGCATGCCCATAATGCTTTCGATCAGGAAGCTGCCCAGGTCGGAACTGCGCTGCCTCAGTTCCGCGGTATGAAACATCAGGCGGTTCTGATAATGCCTTAAAGCGACGATGCTGATGGGCAACAGGCAGACGCTCGCGAGCGTAAGCCGCGGATTCAGCCAGAGCATCATGGCCAGGCTGCCCACGAGAAACAGCACGTTCGAAAAGATGGAGAGAAGCGTGTCGGAACAAACGCGCTGCACTTCGCCGATGTCGTTGTTGATGCGAGAGACGATATCGCCCAGCTTCTGGCGGGCAAAGTATCTCGGTGACAGCTTCTGCAGGTGCTGGAAGACCGTTAGCCGCATGCTGAAGAGGCTGTCTGCTGACAGCTTTGTGTAGGTGTAGTTCGAGACGGCATTGACAAGAAAGCCGATGACCGTGATGACCAGCATGGCAAGGGCAATCTGCCAAAGCGCATGCAGGTTGCGCTGCATGAGCGCATCGTCGATTAGCAGCCTGGAAAAGTACGGCTGAGCTAGACCCACCACCGTGGAAAACAGACCAAGCAGAACGACCGCAATCAGGCCGCGCCAGTACGGTGCGACGAAAGCAAATGCCCGCCGGTACTGCCGATACGGTATGGGGGCCCGGTTCTTGCCCTGGTGCATCGTGTGTCTACCCAACTACAAGAAGCGAGGTACGCGCTGGCTTCACGACCGCGCCCGCCGCGGCCGATTGTGAACACCGGGATCGGTTACGGATGGTACGGCATCACGATCAGGTTGGATGTGGTGTCGCCACCGAGATTGATCGACTTCTCCAGTGTCATGGTCTTGGTGTCATAGACCTCAATCTCGAAGCCGGCGTTGTAGATCAGCAGCTTCTTGCCATCGGCCGACATGCCGAAATTTGCGAGACGCGTGCGTCCGGTAAATTCCTTGCGAGCGACGATCTTCTTGTTGTCGATGTCAAAGGCCCAGAACTCCGTCACGCGGTCGCCGTGTGTTCCGGAGGTCGCCACCGTATATCCCATCTTGCGGTCGGGAGTCAGCAGCATCGGCTGAATGCTGCCTTCGCTGGGACCAATCGGCGTCAGCTGATAGTCGCCATTGAACAGGTCGATGTCGGCAAGCCCGAAGACAGCGCGATGCACATACGGGTCGGTGGAGTTGAAGATGCCCAGGATTCGTCCGGGAGGCGCATTCGGATCATCCATCAGGTTCAAGGAGAGCGTCTCCGTTCCCGGCGGCGCAGCAGCGCTGGCAAGATCGATCGTCTTCGCCAGCTTGAAATCGGATGTGTTGTAGATCTGGATATTCTGCCGAACGATATAGATCGATTTGCCATCCGGTGAGACACGCATCGGCGCTCGACCGCCCAGGCCACCCGCGGCAGCCTGCTCTCCAGCAGGAACCGGAACCGAGCGCGTGACCTTCTTTTGCTCCAGGTTGATCTCGACCCACTTCGGCTCGGCCACTTCGTAGTGGTCGATCTTCTTGGTGTAGGTCGTCATGATGGAGTACATCAGCTTGCCCGTGGGATCGACCGCGAGACCGCCGATGCGGTTCTGGTCTTCGGGAGTGTTCAACGTAAACGAATCGAGGACCTTGCGCGTCTTCAGATCGATGGTCACGATGCTGTTGTCGCGCAGGCTCGAAGCGTAGAGCTTGGTCTTATCCGGCGAGAGGATGAGACTCCGCGCAATGTCCGTGGGCAGCTCGATCGTGTCCACCACCTTCTCCGTGTTGATGTCGATCACGCGGATGGTGTGTGGCCACGTGCCGAGATACATCAACTGCGGCTGGGTGGGCTTCACCGGCTTCGGTGTTGCGGCGAAAGCGATAGCCGTGGACAGAGCGCTGACAACGGCAGCGAACTTCAGGATCGTGCGCATGGTGCTCCTCTCAACGATGCGGGAAGACAGAGCCCGTGACTACGGGAAGACGACGTCTACGTTGCGCCAATCCTTCGTGGCCAGGGCGCACTTACTCGTCCAGTCGGGATAGTTGTTCATGTGGTCAGGCACCTGTGCCGGCCAGAAGCAGGTCACGTAGCAGTCATAGATGTCGCGCTCCACCGGCTGGCAGAGGCCGGCCGTGCCGCCGGACGAATCCACTTCCCAGCCCGGCGAGAAGATGATGGAGCAGCCCTGTGGCACATGAGGCAGCGCTGCCGCGCCACCGCCGCGCTGCTGCAGCGCAACCACATCCTCCTGCCCGGCGGCGACTTTTGCTTCCAGGCGAAGCGCCTTCTTGTTGATGGCGTGCAGATGCTTCATGCTGTCTTCCTTTCTTCGAAGTGACGCAGGAATGAAGGGTTCTTCTCGGCGATGGCGCCGTAGATTTCAAGGCACTTGTTGGTCCAGGTGCGGATCCAGTCGCAGTAGTGAAGATTGGCGTGGCCGGTGTCACCATAGCGGACGAAGGCCTCATGGTGGCAGCCGCCGGCGCACAGGGGACGCGCCCAGCAGGTATGGCAATCGTACTTCGTGTCGATATTGCCGCGATTGAGAAAGTCGGCCCGCTTGTCCTTGTCGATGCCTTCGGAGATGTGGCCGATGGCATGCTCATCCGAATCGACAAAGCGGTGGCAGGGCGCAATGTCACCGGACGGCCCGACGCCGACCATGCCGAGACCTGCACCGCAAGGGAGTGCCTTGTTCACGCCCTGGTGAAGTTCCGCGAGCGTATCGCTCACGTTGGAGAAGCCGTGGTGCTCGTTGCGCAAGGCATGCTCCAGATACTCGTCGGCCAGATCGCTGAACTGCGCGAGTACGTCGTCCATGCCCGGCTCGCCGATCGAGTACAAGCGGTCTGGCGAAGTTGTGACTGGAGCAAAGGCGACTTCATGGAAGCCCAGCTCGCCCTTGAGATGGTTGTAGATCGTGCGGACATTCATCGCGGCGGAGGTCATGGTGACCCGCGCGCCGACCGGCCGTGCCCGGTGCTTCGCGATCAGTTCCTGCACCTTGGGCTTGATGATGTCGTAGCTGCCCTTTCCGTTCGAGAAGATGCGGAACTTATCCTGCATCTCCTTCGTGCCGTCCATGCTGACGGTGACACCGATGCCGTGCTCCACGAGGAATTCAATAATGGTGCCGGAGAGCAGCGTGGCATTCGTGGTCAGGCTGAACTCCACCTTGCGCCCGCGCTTGGCAGCCTCGTCGCGGGCGTACACCACCACCTGCTTCATCAGCGGGAAGTTCATCAGCGTTTCGCCGCCGAAAAACGTGATGTGGACCGACTCTCGGTCGCCCGATTCGTTCAGCAGGTAGTCCACGGAGGCGGTTGCCGTCTCCATGTCCATGAACTTCTTCTTGCCCTCTGGCGTGGCGATCTTGTCTTCGCCAAACTCATAACAATAGGAGCAGGATAAGTTGCACTGGTTCGTGACGTTGAGGACCACGCTCTGCAATGGAAAGTCTTCCGGGAGCGCCTGGGAAGGCTCGTAAACGGACGGCCCGTCCTGGATGGCCCGTACCGCCAGAAGTTCATCCACGCACTCGACCACCTCGTCGTACGGATAGTTGCTGCGGACGAGATCGTCGATGAGCGACTCGCGCGTCCTTGATTCGTGCTCCAGGCGGTTGAGGACCTCCATCGAAATGCCATCGAGCGCAACAATGCCGCCACTTGGAACGAGGTACGCGAAATCATGATCGATTCCGCGGAATGTATGCACTTCCGACCGCGTGTAACTCACTGCGCCACCTCTGGTTGATCCCACTGGACATACTGCGGCACGCCGACGATCAGGTAGCTTCTGCCGATCAGCGGTTTGCCCGCGCCTGGCGGCGTGTACTTCGCCACGCTCCAGACATCGCCGTAATTGTTGCGCATGGATTTGCGTTCCGGATTGGGCCCATCCGACGAGGGAGTGAAGAAGCCTGTCTGCGGATCCAGCTTGCCAACGTACTTCACGTCATCGTCACCGAACGATGCGATGAACTCCTCGAGACTCCATGTGGCAGGCACCGGGCCGAGGTCGATGTCATCGTCGGTGTTCGGCTTGTCGTCAGGTCCGTTGCTGAATGCGATGGCTTCGAACTGCATGTAGCCCTTTGCGTGCGGTTCGCTGCCCAGGTGTGCAATCGCAGTGGTCGGCGTCACCTTCAGGTAATCAATCTTCTGGTAAACCGCGTAGGCGCCAGGAACGGTGACTCCCGCGACCGAGATCGCACGCGGCCCGGGTATCGCCGCGGCGTCCACACTGGCGGTCAGCATCACGGCTTCCGGCTTGGCACTTACCACCTTCGTCACCGTCACGCCCTTGCCAAGATCGATATCCGCTGGCGTCAGCGTCGTTCCGAGGTGCGATCCGAAGATCGTGACCGGGGCGTTGACGCTACCCGACTTGAGCGATGAGATGTCCGTGCCAAGCACCGCGGGAGCAACCGTCTCCCGGTGCATGGCCACATCCATGCCGAACTCCTCATAGGTGCCCCAGAACCAGCGGCCGGTGATCGATGTCTGGTCCTTCGAGATCATCATTACTTCACGCAGGCCGTTCGGATCATCGATGCCTTCAATCTTTGTGGCGCCCTTGGATCTGCCGCGCCACGCGTAGCCGGTGTATACGAGCGACGTGCCGTCAACGCTGTACTTGGCTCCGCTGATGAAACTGAGGTCCGTGTGCGTGGTGTATCCGGTTGCGGAGTCGGTCACCTTGGTGCGGCCGAAAAACTTACCCTTGCCAGGCATGTAGCCAGTCACGGTCCAGGTGCCGCTCAGTTTGGGAGCCGCGACGTTGGGTGACCATGCGGCCCACTCCGGCGTCTCCAATGGTGCGGACTTCTTGATGTAGGTGAGAGCGACATCGACTGCCATCCGTGGAGGCGTCCCGCCTGCCGCACCCGCTGCCGGCGCCGCCCCGCCAGCCGCTGCAGCCCCGCGCGGTACAGCTCGATGAGCTGATTACCAGCATGGAAGAACTGCTGCGCCGTACCCTCTCCTCCGCCAATGCAGCCGTAAGTTTTGATCTGCGGCTGAAAGACGGCGGCAGGCCGGTGCAATGCGACCCTAACCAGCTGGAAAACGCGCTGCTCAACGTTACCCTCAACGCGCGCGACGCCATGCCCAATGGCGGCAGCCTGGTCATCAGCACACGCCAGGCCAGCCTCAG
>CAZZVI010000166.1:0-7641 GCA_964657335.1 uncultured Terriglobus sp. | reverse complement strand
AGAATCCTTACAATAGATACAGGCCCCTAAAACAGAGGTTGCAGCAGGTAGCTGCGGATTCCGGGTGCCCCACATCTCGCTTCTGAGATGTGGGATTTCTGGGCACGAGGCTTCGAGAAAGCCGCATGTCACAAGAGAGATATGGCACCCATGCTGTGGGGACGCTAAGTTCAATAGAATGAGGAGTATGCTACTAAGTCTAGAGGAATCAATATTTTAGCGCTCCCTGACGCTAAATGACTTGTATTGAGGATTTTGCAAAAAGTGTAAGGAAGGGAGGACCCCACCTTAGGCTGGTGGCCGGACCGTCCATAATGCCGGCTGGCGCGACGGAACGTATCGCAACAGCTCCGGCGAACGCGGCTCAGTCGGCAAGCGCTTCCAGGTCGTCAGGTATTCCGGCCTGCTGTAGGCTCGACCCGCCAGCAGAAGGCTCACACCACGCGCAGGCCAGTCGCCGAAATGCTCCGCGTCGGCTGGATACTTCCACGCCGCGCGCCGGTCGAGCGCCGGGAACAGGAACGCAACGGCCGACCGCATGCCGCGACCGTCCGGCAGGTTGTAGTCCCACAGCCGGTCCATCGGCGTGGAGAGAGCCTCGCAGGTAAGCGAAAGGCACTCAAGCGTAAGGATCGACGAGGCATACGCGTCGCCGGTGTGCAGCTCGGCAGGGAAGTCACCGTCGAACGACATCTGTCGCAGCAGCTTGTCGCGAAAGCGGTGCGAGCACTCCAGCTGCAGCGCGCTGTTGTGTGCGAAGCGGGCGCATTCTGCAGCCTGCAACGTCCAGCAGATGGCGAGCCGGTTCTTGGACTCGCGTGCCACGAAGCCCCTCTTTGACTCGTTCAGCCACGTGGCAAACGAGCCGAACCACTCGCGAAGACCGGCAGATTCTGCCTCGGTGGCAACGCCGTTGTAGGCGCAGAGGAACGTTGTCGCGCGCACCAGTTCGGCGAACATAACCGTATCTTCCACGCCGCGCGTCGTGCCGTCTGCTGAAGGTGGAACACACGCAGCATAGTCGAGGTTCGGCTCCATGCGCGTGTCGGCATCGAGGAACCACGCGCGCAGATGCAGCATGGCGTGCGTGGCGTAGCGAGCCTCGTCCGTCAGCCGCCACGCCGCAACGCACGATGCCACGATGCCGTTCAGCCGCACGACAGCGTCGCGGTGTGCGGAGAACGCGTGCGAGTTGCTGTAGCCCTGCCGATGCTCGTACGCAGCGCCCGGCGAGCCTTCCTGCGGCCACCACTCGGTGTCTTCGGAGTAGTACGTATGCGGATCGAGGCCCTTCGCCGGAGCAGGGAAGGAGGTGACCGTCGCCGGCGCCTGCTTCAGGGCATCTGCGGCGGCTGCGAGGATGTGCGCGCGGTCATACTCGGCCACGTTGAAGTGCACGTTCTCTGCCGCCTGCGGCAGAGCGAATCGCGGCAGCAGAAGCGCGCCGGCCGCCGCGGTGCAGAAGCCCCTGCGAGAGACGCCGTTCGGAGTGGAAGCAGCCGCGCACATCGTGGGCAGAAGGCTACCACCTTCCCGACGCAGTATGCTGCGGGTGCTTACACGCGGATTAGAGCCAGCCCTTGGTGCGAGCCAGCCGCGAAGCTTCCACGCGGTTCGAAGCGCCGAGTTTTGCGATTGCCTCTGACAGGTAATTGCGCACGGTTCCGTCGGAAAGACGAAGTGACTTGGCGATCTCCGCTGTGCTCTCGCCTTCGCCGGCGCGGCGCAGGATCTGCCGCTCGCGGTCGGTCAGCGGATCGCTCTCCGCGTTCCAGATCTCTGCCGCAAGCGCCGGATCGACAACGCGCAGCGACTGGTTGACGCGGCGAACAGCATCGGCAAGTTCCGCCGAAGGACGGTCCTTCAGCAGATAGCCATGCGCTCCGGCATCCAGCGCACGCCGCAGATAGCCAGGCCGCGCAAAGGTGGTGACGATGACCACGCGTGTCTCGGGATACAGTTCGCGAACGCGCGCCGTCAGCTCCAGGCCGGTGAGTTGAGGCATCTCGATGTCGGTCACAAGCACGTTGGGCCGCAACTGGCCCACGACGCGAAAGGCTTCCTGGCCATCGGCGGCAACAGCAACCACTTCGATGTCCGGCTCGATCGACAGCAGGGCAGCGAGAGCGCCGCGCACCATCGCCTGATCTTCCGCCAGCACCACGCGTATCTTGCCGCTCATGCATGCACCTCATCGCGCACATGAGGCACAGCGTTGACGCATTCCGCAGAGCGCGGCAGTTCGATCAGCAGCTGTGTTCCGCTGCCCGGCGCGGAGTGGATTCGCATGCGGCCGCTGAGGCTCTCGACGCGCTCACGCATGCCGCGCAGGCCGTTGCCTTCACGGGCACGGACGCCCGAACCATCATCATCGATCGTCATCTGCAACCCTGCGTTCGTGCCGGCGAGTTGCACCGTGCAGATCTTCGCGCCCGCATGCCGAACGATGTTGGTCACGGCCTCGCGCACGCACAGGCACAGAACGTTCGTCTCGGCAGGCGTGAGATCGACAGCGGCGACCGAGGTGGAGAGCGCAACACCTGCGGCGGTCAGCGTGCGTCGCGCCCGCGACATCTCGGCGGTGATGCCCTCGGAGCGATAACCAACCACCGCTTCACGCACATCGGCAAGCGCCTTGCGAGCGGTCTCCTCGACTTCCAGCATCTCTTGTCGGGAACGTTCGGGATCGAGCGTGAACAGTCGATTCGCAAGCTCTGATTTGATGGTGATGACGGTCAGCGTATGCCCAAGCAGGTCGTGCAGATCGCGTGCAATGCGCTCGCGCTCGGCCACTTGTGCCAGGTGCTCAATCTCATCGTTCGCTCGCTGCAGCATAAAGTTTGCCTGCTGCTGCCGCGAGTACGAAAGGTTACTGAGGCCGATCACGACGCAGAAGAAGATACCCATTACGCCGGCCTACATGGAATGTGAAGCAGCCACGTCTCAAGAGCGATGCCGGCAACTTGTGCGCCGAGCATCAGCAGGTAGGTTCGGTTGTTCTGAACGACGAAGGCAAGCATCACCACGGGATAGACAAACGCACCCGATGCGCTGCTGTTGTAGGGAAAGTAGACAAAGCCAAGCGCAAACAAAAGGACAAAGAGAGCCTTTTGGAGGAAGCCTTCGGTTGCAGGAATCGCGAAATAGAGCGCCAAGAACGTGACGTAGAACGCAGCGAACCACAGCCAATGGCTGGTGGAGTGGCGAAAGTATGGCTCGATGAAGAAGAAGCCCGTGTACAGCAGGGACACATAGCGAAGGGTTCGCGCGCTTCCCTTCGATTTACGCCAGGCCTCGCCGCTCGCCAGCGGTCCTCCTGCTTCCTGCGCCCAGCCTCTCGCGAAGGTGTTGCCGCCGCCGTAGCCCGTCTTGAAGATGTCGCCGATGCCTGCCATACCTCAACATCATGCTCCCTTTTGCCGGAACGTTACAGTGCGCCTGTGCAGCGCCGGCGTATGACATTTGTCACCGTGACATCTGTCACGTCACGCCGCTGACACGCACCACTGTTTGCACTCCATGCGCTCGCCGAAACTCGTTCCTGTAAGCGGCAGATACAGGCCGCGGAGGAGCGAAGATGCGAAGCATTCAGGCGGCAGTCCTTCTGGTAATCGCAACCGGCATGCATGCGGCAGCGCAGGAGTGCGCTGCACACACGGCCCGCATCGCAGGTGAAGTTCGAGACCGGAGCGGTGCGCTGGTGGTGGACGCAAGCGTGCTCGTCGATGGCGCAGAAGTCCTGCATAGCGACAAGCAGGGCCGTTACACCACCGCCTGCGTGGCCGATGGCCAACACACGCTCCAGATACAAGGAGACGGCTTTGAGCCCGTCATGCTGCAGGCCGTCGCCGGACCCGGCGGAAAGATCGTGATCGCAACGCTGAAGCCGCTTACCGTGACCGCGGAGGTAAACGCGGTGAGTGCAAGTGGAGTCGACAGCGACGAAGTTGCCGGCACAAAGACGCTGGGGGCAGATGACCTGAAGGGGATGGCCGACGACCCCGATGAGTTTGCGCGCCAGCTGCAGGTGCTGGCTGCGGCTGCGGGCGGCGCGCCCGGCCAGGCGATCATCGCAATCGACGGCTTTCAGAACAGCGGCAGCATTCCGCCGAAGTCAGCCATCGCGTTCATCCGCGTCAACCCTGACCTGTTTGCTGCGGAATACGAGCGGCCTCCGTATGAAGGCGGGCGCGTGGAGATCTACACCAAGCCCGGTCAATCGAAGCTGCATGGTGCGCTGTTCACCACGCAGAGCGCGCAGTTCCTCAACGCGAAAGATCCGTTCGCGCTGAGCCGCGCCGCCATCGGCAAGCAGCGTTACGGCTTTGAGCTGAGCGGCCCGCTCCGCAAGAACAAGGCAGACTTCGCGCTCGCGTTGGAGCATCGTCAGATCGATCAGTTCGCCGTGGTGAATGCCGTCTCGCTCGATGCTGCAGGGAACACGACAAGCATCATTGGCAACGTAGCGACGCCGCAGACGTTGTGGCAGGGCAGCGCAAGGTTTGGCTGGATGCCGAACGCGAAGAACAACATCACCGGCAGCTACACCGCTTCAGTGAATTCTCTGCACAACGTGGGTGTGGGTGGACAGGTGCTGCAGGAAGCGGGGTACGAAAGCGCACAAAGCGAGCACGCGTTGCGCTTTACCGACATGCAAACGCTCTCAGCACGTGCCGTGCACGAGACGCGCGTCGGCTACACATGGCGCCTCCGCGGCGACGCGCCGCATACGTCCGCGCCATCGCTGCAGGTTGCGGGAGCCTTCACCGGCGGCGGTGCCTACACACAGTCATTACGCAGCCATCAGCGCGATCTCGAGATTGACGACGACATCCTCTACACGCGCGGCAAGCACAGCCTGAAGGCGGGCGCAGAGCTACTGGACACGACGCTCGATGATTCGCTGCCGACTAACTTCAACGGTCAGTATGTCTTTGGTGGAGGCACAGTGCCGGTGCTCGGCGGCAGCGGCACGACAACTATCACTGGGCTCGAGCAGTATCGTCGCGCACTTCTCGGCCTTCCTGGCGGAGCGCCGACGATCTACTCCGCGACTAACGGCAACACCGCAATCGCTCTGAACCAGTTGCGCGTCGTGCTGTATGCGCAGGATCAATGGAAGCTGCGGCCCCGTCTGTCGTTGAGCTATGGACTTCGCTACGCGGTGCAGAGCACGCCAACGACCTTGAAGAACGCAGGTCCTCGCGTCGGCCTGGCATGGTCGCCCGACCGCGCGCAGCGCTGGGTGTTTCACGCCCGGACTGGGCTGTTCTTCAGTCCGGTCGATTCGGCAACGGTGCTGGAAGCGACGCGGCTCAACGGCATCAACCAGCGGCAGGTCCAGGTGTACAGCCCTGTCTTCGGTCAGCCGCTGACCACGGGCACCACAACCATTACAACGCTCCGTGCGCCGCTGCCGAACCTGAGTCAGACGCCGTCGTTGCAATCGCACCTTGGCGTCGAGCACGACTTCCCGCGCCACTGGCATGCGCAGGCGAATCTCTACCTCGTCCGTGGATGGGATCTGCTGCGCTCGCGCAACATCAACGCGCCGCTTGATGGCCAGCCGAGCGGTCCGAGGCCCATGGGTGCAAACCTGAACCTGGACCAGTACCAGCAAACCGGCGACATTCACGGCAACGTCATGTTTCTTGGCGTGGACCAGCACAGCTTGAAGCACCTGCAGATCTTCGCGGGCTACATTCGCATGGACCTGAGGACCAACGCGGACACGGCGAGCAGCTTCCCGCAAAGCAACACAACCGATGCCGGCGAAACCGCGCGCGCCACCTGGGAAGCGACGCACCATCTGATCGCGTTTTCGACACTTTCGCTGCCGGCGAAAATCGCACTGTCCACGCAGTTCGACGCGGCCAGCGGCAATCCTTACAACGTCACCACAGGCTTCGACAGCAACGGAGACGGCGTCTTCAACGATCGCCCACGCTTCGCCACATCAACCGACAGCACCACCTACAACACGCGTTTCGGCACGCTGTCGCCGACCGGCACAGGCGCCTTCATCAACCGCAATGCCGGCACGCTGCCGTGGAACATCCACATGGATGCAAACCTTAGCCGCAGCTTCGCTCTGCCGCATCATGAGACGCAAAGCCTCGCCGTCAACCTGCGCTCGACCAACCTGCTGAACCACACCAATGTGACCGCTGTCGGCGGTGTCGTTGGCTCGCCGCTTTTCGGACGCGGCTACGCTGCGGACCCTGGACGCCGCGTGGAAGCCGGTCTTCGCTACAGCTTCTAGTCCAAACATCCACATCACCTAATACCTTAGGAGAAATAGCATGATCCGTACGACACACGCACTCCTTGCCGCTGCTCTGCTTGCATCGCACGCCTTCGCGCAGACAGCCGCTCCCATCGCTCCGCCTGTGACGGGCTTGCTGGTGTCGTACCAGTACTGGCCCGTGCAGTATGTGCAGTGGGTCGGCACGGAACTGCCATACAGCATGATCGAGTTCGATGTGGACAACACCGCGAAGCAGCCGCTCTATAACGTGGTGCTGACCGAGCGTCCGTCAGGCAAGCGAACCGTCTATGCCAACTCTGACGTGCTTGTCGCATCGGCAAAGGCCCAGGGCATGGAGGCATACAAGACACAGATCGCCTTCGATGCCGCAGACAACACGAACGTCGGTGCGGCGTCGACACTGCGCCTTTCGATGACCGACGGCAAGCCGCTGCAGTGGCGCTTCGTCCAGGGCTCAGACATCTCAGAGCAGGGCGCAGGGCTCACGCCGCTGCCCTTGATGCCGATCCCGATCTTCGTCTACCGCGAACAGGCTGCAGTTGCAGGCGAGGGAACCGCTCTGCAGATCGGGAACACCGTGAGCACGGCCGAGGTGTGGACGGAGATCTCGCAGCCGCCTCACTTCGTCGCCTATCGCGGCGCCATGTCTCTCAGCGCGCACACTGCCGTGCTCGCTGCGGGCAGGGAATTGTGGACAATCACCTCCGCGCCAACCGCTTTGAAGCCAGGCAGCACGTGGGAGCTGGACAGCGACAGCGGCGACCATCGCACGCTTCGCATCGAGAAGACCGACGGGCCGCACGCAACCATTTCCGGTGCGGACCGCCACCATCCTGGCCTTACCTTCACCATCGAGGGCGCATACACAGTGGACGGCTGGTCCATCGAACGCGTGCGCTTCGCACCGCAGCACGACGGCGACAAGCACTACCTCACGTTGCTGTTCAATACGCCGTTAACAACGACCAGCACCGCCAGCAACATGGACCTGACGATCGGCCGCAAGGCACGCATCGCAACCGCCTCGCTTACACTGTCGGGCGCAGCCACGGACCGCTCGCTCCGTTTAAAAATGCTGTCTCCCCAGTGGACCCGCGGCAAGGATCTGCAAGAGCAAACCACCACAACATCCTCAACCATCACCACAATCTCAACCCCCACAACCGCCTCCGCCGCTACTGCAACGAAATAGGTCGAAACTCAAGCTGCGAGGCCGGCCCTAGACCCAGCTCAAAGCCGGAGGCAGCTCCAAATCTGCAACCTTGCGAAGCTCTCGCGCCGGTTTGACGGTGCCTCATCAGAACGCTATAGTTGGAAGTGCGGGGTGGAGCAGCCCGGTAGCTCGTTGGGCTCATAACCCAAAGGTCGTAGGT
>CAZZVI010000165.1:0-7677 GCA_964657335.1 uncultured Terriglobus sp. | reverse complement strand
AGAGTAAGAGCGCTAAGCGTGTGGTGCCCCTGACAGACCGGGCGTCCGCTATGCTCAAGTCACGCGCGAGCAAGGGCCTCGGGCCGTTTGTATTCGGGAATCGCGAGGGAAACCGCTACGTGTCTACGTCCATCAACCACATGCACCGCAAAGCCTTCGCTCCCAAGATCAATGGCAAGAGCAAGCAGCTATTCCCAGGTGAGTTCGTGCTCCACACGCTCCGTCACACGATGCTGACTCGCTTAGGCGAAGCTGGAGTGGACGCTTTTACGATCATGCGGATTGCCGGTCACAGCAGCATCGTTGTGTCACAGCGGTACATCCATCCGAGCCCCGAGTCGGTTGAACGTGCCTTTGAGTCGCTACAGAGAGCAAGAAATCGCACCAGCGAGGCCGCAGAGCCTGAACTTGCAATGCAGCTACCCGCTACAGTTTTCGCTACACTTGGAGGCGTCGCGAACGTAAGTCATTGAAGGGCCTATAGCTCAATGGTTAGAGCAGCGGACTCATAATCCGTTGGTTCCAGGTTCAAGTCCTGGTGGGCCCACCACTTCCGGCACATTCGTTTGACCACCAGGCTCCGCAGGATCATGATGTTGGGGCCATGCGTCTCTTTGTTCCCGCTCTTCTTTGCTCGCTGAGTCTTGCTCTTCCCCTGGGTTCGCAGGGTCCTGCGACTCGCCAGACCGCCCGCCCTCAACCAAAACTGGGTCACCGATCGGTTGCCCTGCTGACCGTGGACGGATTGCAGTTCAAGGACCTGAATCGCAACGGCAAGCTGGATCGCTACGAAGACTGGCGGCTGTCCCCGGCGGAACGGGCGCAGGACCTTGTCGGCCAGATGAGCGTCGAGGATTTGGCCGGCGTCATGGTGCATGCCACGCTACCGGCAGTCGGCGGTGCCGAGGCCAGCATCGGGCGTGGCAGCGGCTATGACATGGACAAATCGAAGGCGCTGATCGACGGCAAGCGGATCAACAGCTTCATCACGCGACTGGGCGGCGATCCCACGCTAATCGCCGAATCGGACAACAAGCTGCAGGAGGTCGCGGAAGCGACGCGCTTCGGTATCCCGCTGACCATCTCCACCGATCCTCGGAACAATTTCCTGTACGTTTCCGGCGCCAGCGTCGAGGCGGGATCGTTCTCAAAGTGGCCCGAGACGACGGGCATGGCGGCGATCAACGACCCGGCGCTGACCCGCAGGTTCGCCGATACGGTTCGCCGCGAGTACATGGCCGTGGGCATCCGCGAAGCGTTGTCGCCGCAGGCCGACCTGGCGACGGAGCCCCGCTGGGCGCGACTGAACGGCACCTTCGGCGAAGATGCCGGCGTGGCGAAGCAGCAGGTGGAGGCGTACGTCGAGGGCATGCAGAACGGCAAGGCCGGCCTGAACTCCGGCTCGGTCGTGACCGTCGTGAAGCACTGGGTCGGCTACGGCGCGCAGCGCGGCGGCTTCGACAGCCACAACTTCTATGGACGCTATTCTGACCTGACCAACGCCCAGCTTGCGTACCACATCGAGCCATTTCTCGGCGCGTTCGATGCGCATGTCGCGGCGGTGATGCCGACGTACTCGATCCTTGAAAAGGTCACGATCGACGGCAAGCCGCTGGAGCCTGTGGGCGCGGGCCTGAACAAGCAACTGCTGACCGGCCTGCTGCGCGGCAAGTACGGCTTCAAAGGGGTCGTGCTGAGCGACTGGGGCATCACCAGCGACTGCGTCGACCTCTGCCAGGGCGGCATGCCCGCCGGCCAGAAGATGGGTCCGCAGTACATCGGCATGCCATGGGGCGCGATCGATCTATCCAAGACTGATCGGTTCGCGAAGGCGATCAACGCCGGTGTCGACCAGGTCGGCGGTACGGACGATGTCGCCTCGCTGCTGGACGCGGCGAAGACTGGCAATCTGTCGGAGGCACGCATGC
Organism: uncultured Terriglobus sp.; assembly: GCA_964657335.1. Classification (GTDB taxonomy): domain Bacteria; phylum Acidobacteriota; class Terriglobia; order Terriglobales; family Acidobacteriaceae; genus Terriglobus. The sequence goes on along the minus strand of CAZZVI010000165.1, from coordinate 5,749 downwards.
GCGAGGCGGCAGAGCGCGTGCTGGAGCAGAAGTTCGCCATCGGCATCTTCGAAGATCCGTACGTCGATGCGGCTGCGGCGAAGCAGGTGGTCGGCAATCCCGCTTCGCTGAAGGCAGGCGAAGACGCGCAGGAGCGTGCCATGGTGCCGCTGGAGAACAAGCATGGCGCGGTGCCCGTGCGCAGCGGCGCGAAGGTATGGCTCTTCCACGTGGATGCTGCCGCCGCCAGGGTTCATGGCCTGATCGTGGTGGACGATCCCGCGAAAGCGGATGTCGCAATCCTCCGCGCCGAGACGCCGTCAGACGATCTGCATCCCGGCTACTTTTTCGGCGGCCGGCAGCACGAGGGCCGGCTGAACTTCAAGCCCGGCGATCCCGCCTACGACGCCTTGTTGCGTTGCGGCAAGACACCGGCGGTGATGACGGTCTACATGGATCGCCCGGCCATTCTGACCGAGGTGAAGGACAAAGCAGCCGCGCTCTACGCGGACTTTGGCGTCAGCGATAACGCTCTGCTGGATGTGCTGACCGGCAGGGCAAAGGCGCAGGGACATCTGCCGTTCGAGCTGCCATCCTCCATGGCCGCGGTGGAGGCGCAGAAGAGTGACGTGCCGCATGACTCGGCGCGTCCGCTGTATGCATACGGATACGCTCTGAAGCAGTAGCGACGGCTCAAGTGAGATTGGCAGCACACGGCGCGCGACCGACAGGCAAAGCAGCGCATCGCATATGCATCCGTGGTGTGCGTGTTCGGTGAAGAGCAGTCTCCCGTGGACACGACGTTTACATTGGAGTAAGTACGGCATCGCAGATTGTGCAGTGTCCCCTGTCAACCCACCAGCCCTGACGATGGATTGAGGTCTTCATGGAGTTTCACATTGCGCGTACGTTCCGGGAGCGATTTGAGCTTCGGGACCTGTTGTTTTCGTATACGGGCAATGTGATCTTCGGCAACGTTGCGGCCAGCCGCCGGCTCGCGCAGCAGATGAACGACGCCCGTATCGCCACCGGCGGCCCAGGCGCCACGGAAGACCCCAAGGCAGTCGTTCATGCCGGCCAGTTGTTTGCCATGGGCCTGATCGACGAACTGAGCCACGCCGTCATCGAGCGCTATCGCGCCGAGCAGGACCCGGATGTTCTTGCGGACGCTCTGAAGTGGTTCGGACAACGTGTTGGTACGAACCAGGTGGACGCGTTGCTGCTCGCCTTTACCGAGCGCTTTCCAAACGTCGCAGTCTACACCGGCAAGGTCACCGCAAAGCAGTGGCTTGACGGCGCAAGCGAAGGCCTGTCGCATCGCGAGGCAGCGCTGGAAGAACTGCTGCTGTTGTGGCTTGCCAATCAGAATCCCGCATACAAGCCGTTCCGCATGCTGTTCGACGACGAACCGTTGCGCAAAGGCCTGCCCGCCTACGGAGAGTTCCAGGCGGATGCCGATGCCTATTTCGAGACGCGGCCGGCATTCAGCGCTGAGGCAAAGACGCTGCTTGCGGCGCTGCGCGCGCCCTTTGAGGCCGCGCCCGATTCGCTGAGCGCGCAGCTCGATTACATCCGCGAGCATTGGGCCGAGGCGCTTGGCGCAGCCCTGCCGCGCACGCTGCTTGCCATCGACACCCTGCGCGAAGAAGAAGTCGCGGTCTGGATGCAGTTCAACCCGCCCGGCCGCAAAGTGCGCCAGCACGGTCCCGTGCAATACGGCGGCAAGGAAGGCTTCCTCGGCGACGAGTACGTCGGCTACGAAGAGTACTGGGAGGACGTGGTCGGCGCGGATGGACAGGTCACGCGGCGCAGGCGCTTCCGCACGCGTTCCGGCGCGCTGGTCGATGCGCAGTATTCGCACGACTACCAGGCTCCGCTGAACGAGTACGAAGCCTTTTCGTCTGACGACGCGTGGATGCCCACCGTCGTTCTGATGGCGAAGAGCACCTACGTCTGGCTCGAGCAGCTTTCAAAGAAGTACGGGCGGCACATTCACCGGCTCGACCAGATCCCGCGCGAAGAGCTGCAGCTGCTCCGCGATCGCGGCGTGACGGGCCTCTGGCTGATCGGCCTCTGGGAGCGCAGCAAAGCCTCGCAGACCATCAAGCGCCTGCGCGGCCAGGGTGACGCGGTAGCCTCGGCCTACTCGCTGATGGACTATCGCATTGCCGACGACCTGGGCGGCGATGAGGCCTACATGAAGCTGCGCGAAGCCGCCGGCAGCGTCGGGCTTCGGCTTGCCAGCGACATGGTGCCGAACCACATGGGACTCGACTCTACGTGGGTTATCGAGCATCCCGAGTGGTTCCTGCATCGCGGCGAAAGCCCCTTTCCGGTCTACACCTTTGAAGGCCCTGACCTCTCCACCGATCCACGCGTCGAGATCAAGATCGAAGACCACTACTACGACCAGACCGACGCTGCGGTCGCCTACCGCATGCGCTACCGCGAGGGTGGCGGCCGGACCGAATACATCTACCACGGCAATGATGGAACGACGTTCGCATGGAACGACACGGCGCAGCTCGATTATTCGAAGCACGCAGTCCGCGAGCACGTCATCCAGGTGATCCTCGAAGTCGCACGGCGCTTCCCCATCATCCGCTTCGACGCTGCCATGGTGCTGGCAAAGCGGCATGTGCAGCGGCTGTGGTTTCCCCTGCCGGGCCAGGGCGGCTCCATTCCGTCGCGTGCCGAAGACGCCATGACGCAGGAAGAGTTCGACAGCATCATGCCGCAAGAGTTCTGGCGCGAGGTGGTCGATCGCGTGCAGTCCGAGGTGCCGGGAACGCTGCTGCTGGCCGAGGCCTTCTGGCTGCTGGAGGGCTACTTCGTTCGCACGCTGGGCATGCACCGCGTCTACAACTCGGCCTTTATGGTCATGCTGCGTGATGAAGAGAACGCAAAGTATCGCTCCTACCTGAAGAAGACCATCGAGTTCGACCCGGACATCATGAAGCGCTACGTCAACTTCATGTCGAACCCGGACGAGCGCACCGCCATCGACCAGTTCGGCACGGGTGATAAGTACTTCGGCGTGGCCACCATGATGGCAACGATCCCCGGCCTGCCGATGTTCGGCCACGGGCAGATCGAGGGCTACACCGAGAAGTACGGCATGGAGTACAAGCAGGCCAAGATGGACGAATGGCCCAACGACGACCTGGTGCGCCGTCACCAAAAAGAGATCGCTCCCCTGCTCTCGAATCGCGCGCTCTTTGCCGAAAGCGAGAACTTTGTCTTCTTCGATTTCTGGACGGAGCACGGCACCGTCGATGAGAACGTCTTCGCCTACTCCAACCGGCTTGGCGGCGAGCGCGCTCTAATCCTCTACAACAACAGCTACGGCAGCACGCGAGGTACGGTGCATGTCTCCGCCGCGTCCATGAACAAGTGGACGGGTGACCTATGGCAGCGTTCGCTCGCCGACGCGCTGGCGCTGCCGCGTGGCGATGAGTTCTTTCTTGCGTACCGCGATACGGCGACCGGCCTTGAGTACCTGAAGCGTGCCGGCAGCATGGTGCATCATGGCCTGACGCTCGATCTGCGCGGCTATCAGTATGTCGTGCTTCTGCACTGGCGCGATCTGCGCTCGACCGCCGAGCAGCCGTGGGACCAGCTCTGCGACGCGCTGAACGGCGCGGGCGTGCACAACCTGGACGAGGCGCTGACGCGCCTGCGTCTGCGTCCGCTGACCAACGCGGTGCGCGACGCGGTCACGTGGGATGCGGTTCGCCTGCTGTCGCCCAGCGGTGAGCATGCGCTGTCCGAGACGTCTGCGACACGCGCCTGGGGTGAACGGGCAGCGCCGGTCTTTGAGCGCTGGGCAGCATTGGAGACCGCTGGTCCGGCAGCCTCTGCGAACGGCTACACCGCCGTTGCGACCACCCTTGCAGACCGCGCCATGGTGGCAGTTGCATCGGCAAAGTCCGCGAAGGCGCTGCCGCCACACACGCACCCTGAGGCGCTATGGTCACCTCTGCTTGCGCTCGCCGCGCTACGCGCGCTGCCATCGGGCGACGGCAATCTTGTCGACCGCCTGGGTCTGCGAGCATCGCTGGCTGAGATATTCTCCGAGGTCGGCCTGCACGGCGAAGACGCCTGGAGAACGGCGGCACGCGTGCGCCTCGCGCTCAACTCAAGCAAGGTCGATACCGCTGCGTTCTGGGCCGACCCGGATGTGTACTGGCTGGCCGGCATCAACGAGCACGAGGGTGTCGCGTACGTGAATCGCGAGGCGCTCGAACAGTTGCTGCAATGGCTTGCGCTGGCAGCGCAGGTGCAGCCCGCCGGCTCGACGGCCGCACCGATTCCTTTGACACAGGTGACGGACGCCGCGACAGCAGCGGGTTACCGCTTCCATGCGATGGTCGAATCGCTCACGGCGCAGCCCGCTGCCGCGTCCGCGCAGAAGAAGGACGGTGTCTCTGCCCCGGCGAAGAAGAGCTCTGCGGTGAAGTCTCCCGCTGCGAAGAAGGCGCCCGCGAAGAGCGTGACCGCACGTGCTTCGGCAGAGAAACCAAAGAAGGCAGCCGCGAAAACAGCGCCGAAGAAAGCCGCGGCAAAGAAGTCCGCCGCAGCGAAGAAGATCGCATCGGCACCGGTCACCATCCAGCCTGCCTCCATGCTGGAAGAACCGCCAGTGGCGGGGCACTCGGTGGTGGATACCGCTGCCATCCCGAACCTGACGGCGACCGGCAAGAAAGCCGCTGCGAAAAAATCCGCGGCGAAGAAGTCAACGACCCCGAAGTTATAAAGAGTATCTGTGAGAACGGTTCTGGTTACGGGTGCGGCTGGGTTCATCGGATCGCACCTGGTGGATGCCCTGGTGGCGCGCGGCGAACACGTCCGCGGGCTCGACGACCTCTCGACCGGCCGCAAGGAAAACCTCGCGCACCTCAACGTAGGCTTCGAGTTCCACGAGGCATCGCTGCTCGATCGCGACGCCTTGGCGCATACCTGTTCCGGCGTGGATGTGATCTTTCACGAGGCGGCGCTTCCGAGCGTGCCGCGCAGCGTGCAGGACCCACGCACCTCGCACGTGATCAACACCGATGGCACCTTTGAGCTGCTCGAGGCTGCCCGTGCCGCGGGCGTACGCCGCGTGATCTATGCCGCGTCCAGCTCGGCCTATGGCAACCAGCCCGGCTTCCCTCGCGTGGAGACGATGCGTCCCGAGCCCCTGTCGCCCTACGCGGTACAGAAGCTCACAGGCGAGTTGTACCTGCGGAGCTATGCCGAGGTCTTCGGCATGGAAACGGTCTCTTTGCGCTACTTCAACATCTTCGGCCCACGCCAGGCAGCGGATTCGCCCTACTCCGGCGTGATGGCGAAGTGGATCATGACACTGCAACGGGGGGAGCGGCCGATGATCTTCGGCGACGGCGAACAGGGCCGCGACTTCACCTACGTCGCCAACGTGGTGCATGCGAATCTGCTGGCAAGCGACGCTCCGGCGGACCTCGTCAACGGCCGCGTCTTCAACATTGCGTGCGGCGAGCGCCACACGCTGAACGAGACCTACGGCGTGATCGCGCGGTTCATGAGCAGCCCCATTGCTGCGGAGTACGGCCCTGCTCGGTCGGGAGACGTACGCGATTCACTCGGCAGTATCGATGCGGCTCGTGAGGCGCTTGGATATGCACCGGTCGTTGCGTTTGAAGAAGGTTTGCGGCGCACGGTGGAGTGGTACGCGCAGCACGTTCCAAGCGACGTCGATGCGCCCGTGAGTAAGCCGTCGCAGCATTCATGATGCGTGGCGTGACTTGTC
>CAZZVI010000164.1:0-7748 GCA_964657335.1 uncultured Terriglobus sp. | reverse complement strand
TTCCTTATCGTCCTCCTCTCCATTGTTGTGATCCCGGTAAGCCTTTTTATCGCCCTCCTTTCCACGTTTGTCATCCCGTAGCGAAGCGGAGGGATCCGCATTTGACTTGACGCGCCAAATTCATCCCAGCGGGCGCTGAGGCGAAAGCGCTCGCGCGAAGCGCGACAGGTGGATGTCGTTGCCCTCTGAGATGGCGTGAGGTGGGGCGGCACACATGCAGATCCCTCCGCTTGGCTACGGGATGACAAAGCGAAAAGGCGCTGAGGGAGGACAACCGAAATGCGCTGCAGGTTCGCGCCGCCCTCATCCTGCAGCTTCGTCATATGCATCCGCAGTTTTGCGCAGCGGTGATCCTGCAGCTTCGTGCATCTCCATCCGCAGTTTTGCGCACGCCCTTGACCTTAGCTAACGCACACCTGCGAAGAGAAACAACCTGCGCCAAACTCCGCCCATCACACGCTTGCAGAGAGAAGCTCTGTTCTCTGAAAGCGAGGGTTCCCCATGAGCAGCAAGAGTTTCTGGATCGCATTCCTCACAGGCCTGACCGCTGGGTCGGTGGTTGCGCTGCTGTACGCGCCGCAGTCCGGTGAGGAGACACGCAAGAAGATTGGCAAGGCCTACGGCGATGCTGAAGACTACATTGAAGACGCAGGCGACTATCTGAAGGACCAGACCGAGCGCCTGTCGAAGGAAGCCAATGCGGCCTACAAGAAGGGCGTGCAGCAGCTCGATGATGCGTACACCAAGGCAACAGACGCGCTGACCACCGCGTACAGCGAAGCCAAGGAAAAACTGGCAAGCGTTGCCGATGATGCACTGGACCAGGTCGAGGCGACGACGAAGAAAGCACGTTCGCTGGTATAGGTCAGTAACGCTGATGTTCTGTGACCGCTGCGGCGGGTGCCCCATGTCTCGCTTTTGAGACATGGGGCTCTGCTTTGCTTTGAACGATTCCCACGTCTCAGGAGCGAGACGTGGGGCACCGATTCAAAGGCCAGAATCTCTTGACTGCAAGTGAGCTCCTATGTCTACAATGTAGGCATGCCTGACATGCTGGGCACTTTTGAACAGTTCGTTCTGCTTGCAGTCGTCAGCCTCGGCGATGAGGCTTACGGCCGCGGGGTGTTTCGCGAGGTGGAGCGGGGCTTTGGAGCCAGCCGCACCGTTTCGGCGGGCGCCATGTACACAACGCTGGACAGGCTTGAGGACAAGGGCTTGGTGACATCTCGTCTGGAGGCCGGAACTCCCGAACGTGCCGGGCGCGCACGCCGCTTTTATCGCGTTACGGCGGCAGGCGCCGGTGCGCTTACAGAAACGCGCCGGGTGTTGCAGACGATGTGGAAGGGTAAAAGCTGGCCGTTGGAGGTGTACGCATGAAACGTTTCTCACCACCGCGCTGGATGGAAGCAATCCTGCTGCTCACGCTGCCGCAACGCGACCGCGAAACTGTCGCCGGCGACCTGGGTGAGGAGTATCACGCTGTGAAATTGCCGCAGCTGGGGCACCTACGTGCGGACCTCTGGTATGGGCGCCAGGTACTGAGCTTTCTGCCGCACCATGTTGCAGCCGTCTTTGCCCGCAGTCCGGTACTCATCCTATTGAGCGGGTTCACCGGCCTGTGTGGTCTTTGGCTTGGAGTTCAGGGGCTGCGACACAGGCATCCGGGCCTTGTGCTGAGCGAGGTGATCTCCGCAATCATCGTGGTGCAGGCTGCGCTTACGTTGATTGCGCTCTGTTACCGTCCGGTCACGTTGCTGCGCCGCACCGCGATTGCGGGAACGCTGGCGCTCGCTTGGCTGGCGTCGAAGGCGCTGATTGGTACACTGCGAGGCAACGATTTCGAAGGCTACATCCTGCTGATTGCGCTGCTGTTGTTTGTGCAGGCGGTGCTCACGTTGCGCTCGGTCCCGGAGTGGCGATCGTCGCGGGCGAACTAGAGCATGTTGCCTGAAGGTGTGAAGGTTCAGGCATGTCGTCAGAAATGCGGCTGTAGGCCTGCGTTTCTCCAGCCTGCGGCGCAGCCCTGGGTTCAAGTGCGGTCGAGGCGCGCGGGCTGAAGGCTCGCGCTAAACTCCCGCCGAGGCATTAGCGCGGGCCTACAGCCCGCAATTTTCCGAGCGGGACGCTGACCCAGGGCGATGCCCTGGGCTGGGGAAACACGGGCCTTCAGCCCGTAGTCTTCCGTCGGGCGAACGTACCGGGCCTATGCTCTCGGCCAGCACGTATACACCTTCGCGGATGTCGCTATAAGGCTCCCGTCACAAAGAAAACAGCCACACCGTAGGCTTGCGGTGTGGCTGTTGTTTCGTTAGGTAGTGCGTTATGCGAGCGACAGGGCTGCGCCTTCCAGCTGCTCGTCGCCTTCCTGCGCGACGGGGCGGTAGAAGAGCTGGTCGTTGCCGAGGTAGACCTCGAGGAACGCCGGCCGATGCGTGATCTGGCCCGCGATCAGCGCCTCTGAGAGCGGGTCTTCGACGTAGCGCTGGAGCGCTCTACGCAGCGGGCGTGCACCGTAGGTGCGGTCGACCAGCGTCTTGTCGAGGATCCACTTCTTGGCCGCGTCGTTCACCGAGATGGTGATCGCCTTGTGCACCAGGTTGACGTTCAGGCTCTGCACCAGCAGCTCGAGGATCTGCATCAGGTCTGCGTCGGAGAGCGACGTGAAGACGATGATCTCGTCGATACGGTTGATGAACTCGGGGTTGAAGGTGCGCTTGACCTCGGCCTTCACCATCTCTTCCATCTTCTCGAGGACGATCTCGTCCTTGTTCGACTGGAAGCCGAGACCTTCACGCTTCATCAGGTGCTTGGCGCCGATGTTCGACGTCATGATGAGGATCGTGTTCTTGAAGTCCACCGTGTTGCCGAGGCCGTCGGTCAGGTGGCCGTCTTCGAACACCTGCAGCAGCAGATTGAAGACGTCCGGGTGTGCCTTCTCGATTTCGTCCAGCAGGACGACGGAGTACGGCGACCGCTTGACGCGCTCGGTGAGCTGGCCGCCCTCCTCGTAGCCGACGTAGCCCGGAGGCGATCCGATCAGCTTGCTGACCGAATGCTTCTCCATGAACTCCGACATATCGAAGCGGATGAGCGACTTGTCTGAGCCGAAGAGGAACTGCGCCAGCGTGCGCGCCATCTCCGTCTTGCCGACGCCGGTTGGTCCGAGGAAGAGGAACGAGCCGATGGGACGCGCAGGATTCTTGAGGCCTGCACGCGAGCGGCGGATCGCGCGCGAGAGGGCACTGATCGCCTTCTCCTGCGAGATCACGCGCTTGTGGAGCTCTTCTTCCACGCGCATCAGCTTCTGCGTCTCTTCTTCCTTCAGCGAGTTGATCGGCACACCGGTCCAGCGGCTGACCACGTCTTCGATGTCTTCCTTCGTCACGATGCCGGAGGTCGAGTCGTCGAGGTGGTACTTGTCACGCAGCGCGCGCAGGTTCTCGCGCTCCTTGCGCTCCTCGTCGCTGTAGAAGCGCGCCTTTTCAAACTCGTGGTTCGCGATAGCGTTTTCCATGCGGTGCACGATGAACTTGATGCGCTTCTGCACCTCGGTCAGCTCTTCAGGCAAGGTGGTCTGGCGCAGCTTCACGCGCGCACCGGCCTCATCGATCAGATCGATCGCTTTATCTGGCAGGAAGCGGTCGGGGATGTAGCGCGACGAATGAGTGACCGAGTACGTAATCGCGTCGTCGGTGTAGCTGACGGCGTGGAACTTCTCGTACTTGTCCTTGATGCCCTGGATGATCTTGATGGCATCTTCTTCGTTGGGTGGCGGCACCTTGACGGCCTGGAAGCGCCGTTCGAGCGAGCGGTCTTTCTCGATCGACTTGCGGAACTCGGCCGGCGTGGTGGCTCCGATGCACTGGATCTCGCCGCGGCTGAGCGCCGGCTTCAGGATGTTGGCGGCGTCAAGCGAACCCTCGGCCGAACCCGCGCCGACCAGCGTGTGCAGCTCATCGATGAAGACGATGGAGTTCTGGTTTTCCATCAGCTCTTTCATGATGGTCTTCAGGCGCTCTTCAAACTGGCCGCGGTACTTGGTGCCCGCGACGATGAGCGAAAGATCGAGCGACAGCACGCGCTTGTCCGCAAGGAAGCTGGGCACATCGCCGTCGGAGATCTTTTGCGCGAGGCCTTCGACAATGGCTGTTTTGCCGACGCCCGGCTCGCCGATGAGCACCGGATTGTTCTTGGTGCGGCGGCACAGGATCTGGATGACGCGATCGACTTCGGTGTCACGGCCGACCAGCGGGTCAAGCTGCTGATCCATGGCGGCCTGGGTCAGGTCGCGCGAGAACTCTGCGAGCATGCTCTGCTCCTGCTGGGTGTTGCCGGCTGCCGCGCGTTGCTGCTGCTTCTGCTGCTGTGGGCTGGGCTTGTCCTGGGTGGTGCGCTGCAGCTCTTCGCGAATGGTGGGCAGCCGCAGGCCGCGCTCCATCAGGATCTCCGCGGCGAAGCATTTCTCTTCGCGCAGCAGGCCGAGCAGAAGGTGCTCCGTGCCGATATGTTTGTGGCTCAGCCGTTCGGCTTCTTCCGCGGCGTAGGCCAGCACGCGCTTGCACTCGTTCGAGAGCGGCAGATCGACGGAGGTCGACACCTTTTCGCGAATGGTCGTGTGCCCTTCAATCTGTTTGCGGATCGACTCCACCGATGCGTGCGAGCGGAGGAACCGGTTGGTCAGCGCCTTGTCTTCGCGCAGCAGACCCAGCAAGAGATGTTCTGTCTCAATGTAGGGTGAGCCGAACTGACTGGCTTCGTAGCGCGCGAAAAAGATCACGCGCCGCGCTTTCTCGGTATAACGCTCGAACATGCTCCCCCTAGCGCCCGTAGCGGCGGTGTGCCGCGTAAGGCCTATGGTTCCTTGCTCGTCTCCGGCATCCCTCACGTGCAAGATGCGGAAACACCTGAACCGCGAGTCACCGAGCGTTCACGCCGGCGGACGCGGCCCCACATCTTTGTAACCCTAGTTTACCCGCATTGTCCCATGCCTTGTATTGCACCGGAACTTAGGCAACACACTAACAGGCAAACCGACTCCTGAGAGCGTCCTCTTTAGACGCAGCCTGTTGAAAAGTGATGCAGAGGGCGCGGCACGGTTCAAACGGTTGAAGAATGCGGTGTCTCGACAAGTTCGCCGGCGCGCAGAAGCAGGGTGCGATCGCACTTGGCGGCGAAGCCGAGATGGTGCGTCACCAGCACGGAGGTCAGGCCGTGGGTGCGGTGCAGCCGCTCCAGCAGCGAGAAGACGACGCCCGCGGTGCGGTTGTCGAGGTCGCCGGTAGGTTCGTCGGCCAGCAGCAACTTCGGGTCGGTCACCAGCGCGCGGGCCAGCGAGACGCGCTGCTGTTCGCCGCCGGACAACTCGCCGGAGCGATGCAACGCACGGCCGGAAAGTTCCACCTCATCAAGCCAGTGTTCGGCCTTGCGAAGCGCCTCTGCCTTCGGTACGCCACGGGCCAGCAGCGGCATGGCGACGTTCTCGGCTGCCGTGAACTCCGGCAGCAGGTAGTGGAACTGCCACACGTAGCCGATGGACACGTTGCGGAAGCGTGCCTGCTCCCGCGCATTGAGAGTTTCGAGCTTGAGGCCGTTCACGAGGACGCTGCCGGAGGTCGGCTTGTCGAGCGCTGCCAGCAGGTGCAGCAGCGTGCTCTTTCCGGCGCCGCTTTCGCCGACGATGGCGAGCAGCTCTCCAGAGGAGACGGTGAAGGAAAGATCGCGGAACAGCTCCACCGTGCTGCGGTGTGGGGCACGGCCGGTGCTGTAGCTCTTGGTGAGCGATGCAACGCGGACCAGAGGCACAGCGGAATCTGCTTGGCTTCCAGTGAGCGCCATCGTACCGTAATCGTAAAGGACTGGAGCGCACACATGCCGACCGACCGAGCGATGGATGTCGAAGCGTTTGTCCACGGACCGCTGGAGGTGGCCCGCACGACGGCTCTGCGAGCGCTCTGGCATGCCGCACACGGCGACTGGCACAAGGCGCATGAAGAAGCGCAGGCTGGAGAAGATGGCGATTGCGCGTGGGTGCATGCCATGCTGCACCGCGACGAGGGCGATCAGTTCAATGCGGAGTACTGGTACCGGCGGGCAGGGAAGCCGGTGTCTCGGGGATCGGTGGAGCAGGAACGCGACGCGATGATCGCTACGCTGCTTCGCTCTCAGGTGTAGGCTGCAGCTTTGCTTCCTGCAATGAGGAGAGCATTCCCTCATACTTTGCCATGCGAAGCTCCAGGTCGTGAACGGTCTTCAGGGAGTGGATTTCCGCGAGGAGCAAATCGAACTTTCGATCGATCTGCTGTTCCATTTTGTCGAAGCGCTTGTCGACCTGCTGGAAGCGCTGATCGACCTGACGCTCAAAGCTATCGAGCCGCTTCTCTACAGCCGCCAGCCGTGCATCCACCGCACGCAGTTCTGGTGCGATGAAGTCTTGTAAAACCTTCCGGCTGTCTTCGATCACGCTCATAGCGAAATACTAACCTCAGCCTGCGTTCGCTTCAATTGCTTTGACGACGCGGTCGCGAAGCGACGGCAGCTCCTCGCGGTCGAGCACGTCGCCGTCCCGTGTCAGGTAAAAGACATCGATGGCCATGTCGCCTTCCGTGTCGATCAGCGCGACTTCGATGTTGCATCGGGCCTCGCCCAGCGTCGTGCTCACTGCGTAGAGCAGGCCGGGCACATCCTGCGCAACGACCTGCAGCAGCGTGGAATGCGTGGAGGACTCCGTGTCAAAGTTGACTGCCGTCGCGACCTCCACCATGGCCGTGCGGCGGCGGGAGCGCTTGCGGCCGGCGATCACGTTCGCCGCGACATCCGGGTCGGCAATGGCGTCATGCACGCTCTTCACCAGCCGCTCTCGTTCCGGCGGATTCATCTCCAGCGTCTTGAAGCTGTCGGTGAAGCGGAAGGTATCCACGACGATGCCGTGTGCGTTGCTGAAGGCCTCTGCCGTGATGATGTTCATGCCCCACGAGGCAAGCGTGCCGGCGACGCGCGCGAACAGCAGGCGACGGTCCGGCGTGACCAGCGTGATCTCGCTCCGGTCAGCATGCCAGGAGAAGTCGAGCTGCACCTGGTCCGTACCGAAGCGCTTGCTCATGGCGTAGTGCGTGCGGATCTGCTCGGGCGAGCGCGTCTGCAGATAACGCTGCGGAAAGCCCTCAAGGAACTGCAGCACTTCGCGGCTTTCGCCCGGCAGCAGTTGCGTCACGCGCAGCACAAGCTCGCTGGAGACGCGCGAGTCAAAGCGTTCTTCGTCGATGTTGCGATCGAGGTAATTCGATGTAGCGATGTAGAGCCGCCAGAGGTTTTCTGCCTTCCACGGCGTCAACGCGTCGGGGTGCACGGCGTGAATGTCGGCGAAGGTAAACAGCGTCAGCATGCGCAGGTCTTCCGGCGTCTGCACCTTTGCGGCGAAGCCCCGCACCGTCTCCGCGTCGAAGATGTCGCGCCGCAGGGCCGCGCTCATCTCCAGGTGATGCGCGATCAGTCGAAGCACCAGGCCCGAGTCATACGCATCGATGCCTAGCCGCTTCAACACAGAGCCCGCAAGTCGCGCACTCTCCTGCGTGTGCTCGCCCGTGGATCGGCCCTTGCCCGTGTCGTGCAGCAGCGATGCAAGGTACAGCAGGCCAGCATGCTCCACGTCGCGAGCAATGGCGGCAAAGCGCTTGCGCCACTCGGCCATAGCGCCCTCGCCGGGCGCGTCCAGGCCGTGCAGCGTGTCGATCAGAACGAAGGTGTGCTCG
>CAZZVI010000163.1:0-7751 GCA_964657335.1 uncultured Terriglobus sp. | reverse complement strand
TTCCCGGACGGCAATGCGAAGCTTGCCACCGCGCTCTACTCGACGATGGCAACCTACTGCTTTAGCATTGCGCCTATGGCCGGGATCTCAGACGCAAGCCCACTGCCGGTTCGTTTCGGCACGCGGGCTACCGTCCGGCACATTACCCTCACTCTGCCGTTCGTCATCTTCTTCCTGGTCCAACTCGCGCATCACCAGATGTGGCGGGATGAGATCAACGCCTACGGCATGGCCGTGCAGAGCCCGAATCTGCGCACCCTTTTCCGCTTCCTGCACTATGACGGCCATCCCTGGCTTTGGTACGTGATGCTGTGGGTCATCTCGCGCTTCACGCTTGCGCCCGCTGCCATGAAGTTTCTGCAGGCGGTTGTCGGAATCGGGATTTACGGGATGATCGGCGTGGCTTCGCCGTTTCGAACATGGGAAAAGCTGCTGCTGTTTGCCTGCTATTTCGTCTCGTTCGAGTACAGCGTGATGTCGCGCATGTACGGCGTCCTGTTCCTGTTGGCGCTGGTGTACATCCGGCGTCGCGCGCTGCATCCAGAACGTGTTCTCGGGAACGCTGCCCTGCTGGGTTTCATGGCCTGCACCGATCTCTCCGGCCTTGTGCTGTCGTTCGCCCTGCTGCTGGAATACGCGTTCGCCGCGTACAGCGAGTGGCGTGGCGAAGTTGAGCTTCCGGTGAAGACTCATCCACCGTTGTTGCCACTGGCGCCGCGCAGAGCGCAATTAGCGGGAGCCTTCGCTATCTATGCAGCGCTGGTTCTTACCTCCGTGGCCTCCATGGTGCCGGCAAAGGACATCAGCACAGGATCGACGGCGGGCCTGTTCAAGCTGGCCGGCAGCACGGAGCAGCTCGGGCGGGTCGTGGTGAGCTACATCGTCAAGCCCTACTTTCCAACGGTAACGGGGCGTCCGGGACACTTCTGGATTCCTTCCACTTCAGGTCATAAGATTCTCTTCGAGCTTTGCGTTCCCCTGGTTCTGCTGGCCTACTGGTTCGTCTTTCGTCGCCACGGCAGCCTGCTGGTGCTGGTGTTCTCCACCTGCTTCTTCATGATCTGTGTCGGCCAGCTGGTCTACTACGGCAGCCTGCGTCACTTTGCCATGACGTTTCTGGCCTTCCTGCTCGGCCTGTGGCTGCTGCGGAGCGCCCGAGATCCGGTTCGCTGGCCCGCCTACGTGCTGCTCGGGCTTACCGTTGTGGGGGGCGTCGACGCTGCCTGGGGATCGTGGCAGCGGCCCTTTTCGCAGGAAGAAGCCGCAGCCGGCTGGATCGTGGCCCATCACCTGGAGGGAGGTGCGATCGTCGCTCCGCCGAGCCTCGGAGCCCTGCTGAAGCGGCCCGTCTACGTGCTGCAGTGTGCCTGCCTCGAGGAGTTCTTCCTGTACAAGCGCGGCTGGGAAGACACGGGCTTTCACGTTGCCGATCTGACCCGTGCCACCGGTGATATCGCGCGCGATCGCACGCTCACCTACGTTGGCAGCGAGCCGCTCACACCCGAGCAGGTTCGCGAAATCGTCAAGGACGGCCTGGCCGTGCAGCCGCTGACAGCGTTCGAGGGTGCCGAAGTAGAGACCGAAGACATGTATCTGTATGCGGTAAGTCCGCGGCATTGAGCGCGGCCGATGCGACGAACACCGCAGGACGCCTTGAATCAATGACTTGCTTCCGCTTCCATGCTATGCTCGCGGCTCAACTCGGGGTTCGTCTCGACGCATCCCCGCGGGAGGTTCGAGGCATTTCTCAGGGATGGCTTATGTTCCGCAAATGGAACACGGAAGTTCGAGGGAGCGAAATCCGCAGGTTCCGCGCAGGCGTTCTGTAGGCATCAAACAAGCGCAATCCACGTACTCAAAGTATGGTCATGCGAATGCAGAAGCACATCTAACAGTTGTCCACGCGGATTGAGGCCGCGCCGGAATAAGGAGATCCATCCCCCAGGGTCCAGACATGCAGAGCGAGTTGCTCCACATCACGATCATCGGTTGCCTGGTCCTGCTCTTCGGTTCGACTTACCGGAAGCGGCCCTCGCACGTCGTGCGTGCATGGCTTCTTGGATGGGTGTTGATTCTTCTGCATTTTGCGGCGCAGTTGTTCCTTCCGTTGTTCCATCCGTCCAGCGCCTTCGCGACAAACATCCTGGAGTCGATCAGCCTGGCTGCGCTCTTTGGCTGCGGCCTCGCGTTCCTTTCGGCGCCGCCACGCAAACGCCGGCGACGCCAGCGGTACCTCGCCCTGATCCTGGAACTGGCGGGACTTGGCCTGGCGGCCTGCTCCGTCATGGACGTCTGGAGTGTGAGATCCCAGCCGGCCTATTTCATGGCTGGCGCCTTCGTGACAACTGCCTGGCTGATGTACAGCGCCGGGCTGCGCGACATCTCCCGCTCCGTACGAATCCTTCTGCTCGCCGCGGTCTTCATCACGACCTGCTGGTACAACTGGGCTGTCTGGCATGGCCAGTTCGACCTGGGACTTTCGGCTCTCCTCACCCAGATCTTCGTCCTGGTCGGCGTTACCTATATGGGAACGCTGCGAAGGTTCTCGGCCGGCACACTCACCGTCTCACTCGGCCTCGTTGCCTGGGCTTCGGTGTTTCCTACCGCTGCGTGGCTTGAGCATCTGCACTTGGCCGAACGCGTGCACCCGGAGTTCTGGAACATTCCCAAGTACTTCGTCGCCTTCGGCATGATGCTGATGTTGTTGGAAGAGGAGATTATCGCTGCCAATGACGCTGCCAGGAACCTGTCCTTCCAGGCACGGCACGATCAACTCACCGGCCTGCGCAATCGCGCAACGCTGGAACATGACCTGAAGACTGCCGTGGAAGCCGCACAGCAGTCGTCACGTAAGTGCGCGCTAATCTGTTTCGACCTCGATCGCTTCAAGCACATCAACGACACCTACGGACACGGAGTCGGCGACATCTGCCTGCGAACGGCAGGCGAGCGACTCCTGCGCCTCACATCTGACCGCTGCACCACCGCCCGGATCGGCGGAGAGGAGTTCGGCCTGGTGCTGGCCGACATCGCCGGTCCGGCGCAGGCGGCCTCGGTCGCGCGGCAGGTCGAACTCGTCCTCAGCGAACCGATCCGAGCGGAGAGCTACCTGATCGAGGTGACGGCCAGCATCGGCTTCGCCGTCTACCCCGATGACGGTACAGAGCCCGCTGCGCTCTGGCGCAACGCCGACTCAGCCATGTACCGGGCCAAGAAAAGTGGCGGAAACCAGATCGTGTCCATGTCGCCGGAGATCCTGCAGTCGACGATCGAATCCAACGACATGGAACTGGCCCTGCGGCGCGGCCTGCGGGAAAACTACCTGGAGCTATGGTTCCAGCCGATCTTCGGGACCGGCGGCCGGATCCACAGTGTCGAAGCGCTCGTCCGCCTGCGTGACCCGGAGCGCGGCCTCGTCCTTCCCGGACGTTTCGTCCCGGTTGCCGAGGAGCGCGGTCTGATCGTTCCGCTTGGCGACTGGGTCTTCAAGCAGGTATGCGCTCAGCTCGCTAGCTGGCGGAGCCGCGGCATCCCGCAGGTGCCCATCGCAATGAATATCTCCGCGCTCCAGATCACCTCGTCGAAGTTCTCGACGGACGTCCTGGGGCAGCTGGCGCACTTCGGTATCGATCCTTCGCTCATCTCCATCGAGATCACGGAAACAGCCATGCTTCGGAACGTTGTCATGGCATCGCGGCAGATCGATCTGCTGGCCGCCGCCGGCATCTCGTTCTCCGTGGATGACTTCGGAGTCGGCTACTCGTCGCTTGGTCAACTGGACAGTCTCGATGTCGACTATCTCAAGATCGATCGCTCGTTCATCGACCGCATGTGCGACGTGGGTCATCGCTCCATCGTGGCTGCCATCATCTCCATGGCACACAGCCTGGGGCTGCAAGTGGTTGCAGAAGGTATCGAGGACCAGTGCACCCTGGACGATCTGTCTCGGATGGGTTGCGATCTATTCCAGGGATACCTGCTGGGGCTGCCCATGACGGCCGCGGACCTGGAGCGGCTGCTGGCCAGCAGCGAGCGCACCGAAAGAAGACCGCTGCCTGCCGCGCAGGCAAGCTACGCCCATTAACAGCCGGTATCTCGCATCCTCCCAGTAGGGCCTCGTAAACAAACAACTCTGACACGTACCATCGCCGCAGATTCCGGCGATAGCCGCAGACTAGTGGCTGGCTGCTCTGATCGCGGACCTGATGCTTGGAGGAGGAGCATCCATGTTGAACAAGACTTCCGCGCCTGCGGCTGCAGCAACTGCCGGTCCCTTCGGCACTCTGCGCGGGAACGGCCAGTCCCTGCACTTCGGCACGGACCTGCTGCGCGTCCTCGCAACCTACATGGTCATGCAGATGCATAAGGGGGAGTTCTATTACATCGGACCGGCCGGATCGTTCATCCACTCGGCCGACGCGCAAGCCCCGTCGTATCCTCGCAGCATGCGCCGTCTGCTCCCGCTGTTCGCCCTGTTCGCTGTCCTTCCCGCGCTCGGTCAGTCACCCGCGGCGCCTGCCAATCCCGCGCCGGAGCGGCACGAGTTTGTCATACACAACTTCAAGACGGAGTCGGGCGCTGTTCTGCCGGAAGCCCACATCGTCTATGGCACCTATGGCAAGCTCAATGCCGACCGGTCGAACGCTGTCCTGCTGCCCTCGCACTACATGGCGAACCTTACGGGCTACGGATTTCTGATCAAGTCGGCCTCCTATCCCGAAGGCGCGCTCGACACATCGAAGCTCTTCCTCGTGACCTCCGAGCTCTTCGGCAACGGCCGCAGCTCTTCCCCCTCCAACACGCCCGCACCGTTCGATGGGCCACGCTTCCCGGTGATGACGATCCGCGACAACGTGAACGCCGTCCACCAACTCCTCACCGAAGACCTTCACATCCAGCATCTGCGCGCGGTGATCGGCTTTTCCATGGGCGCGCAGCAGGCGTTCCAGTGGGCAGTGAGCTATCCCACCTTCATGGACAAGGCCGTCGCAACCAGCGGCACCGCAAAGACCTACGGCCACGGCATCGTGCGGCTCGAAGGCCAGATTGCCGCCCTGACCGCCGACCCCGCCTTCCTGAACGGCGACTACAAGACCGAGCCGACCAAAGGCCTGGAAGCGTTTGGCATGGTGTGGGCGGGCTGGCTCTACTCGCAGGAATGGTGGCGCAAGGAGCTATGGCGTACCGTCTCGCCGCCCGGCACCACCTTCGAGCAATACATGTTCAGCTTCCGCACACGCTTCAACGCCGATGCCAACAACTACATCCTGCAGGCACGCACATGGGAGTCAAACAACGTCGGCAACACCACGCTCGCAGACGGGAAGCCAACCCACTTCAACGGCGACGTCGAGGCGGCACTCCGGTCGATCAAGATCCCATTCCTCTACATGCCCTCGGCAACCGATCTCTATTTCCCATTGGAAGACGCGCGGTACGAAGCTACGTTCCTGCAGCATGGCACCCTCACGCCGATCCCCTCGCTATGGGGCCACCCCGCCGGAGCAGGCGCAAGCCCTGCCGACAAGAAGTTTCTCAACGAGAAGATCACCGCTTTTCTTCTTGATTGAGCACTTGGTTAGAACGACAGCTATCCAGACGAGCTTTGCTGCTCTCGACCCATGCCGGCGCAGTGGGCTGAAGGTCCCGCGCTAACTCTCTGTGCATCACTTGAGCGCAGGCCCCCGACCTGCAAGAAGAACCACCTCTTCTCACCGTGGATAATCGCTCCACAGATACTCGAGTGCTGCAGCGAGCGTCTGTGCTTTGACGGCGCGGTCGGTGTGACCTGCATTCCGCGCAAAGAGGAACTGATAGTGATATCCCTTGGCCGCTAGCACACGGGTCATGTTCTCGTTGGCCAGTACCCAGTCGTGAAAGTTGTCGCGCATGACATTGGGATTGAGAAGATCACGATCGCCGACCTCTAGCCAGATCCGCAGCGGCTTGCGAGGAGAGGCAGGGATCAGATGTTCGTGAAACTCCCATGCACCGTGCGGGGTCCTGGCGTCGTAGGGCCACTGCTGATTGACGTAGGTGCCGGAGTACGTAAGAACGCGGTGGTAGAGCTCCGGGTGGTACCAGGCCATGATGAATGCGCAGGACCCGCCGGAGCTGCCGCCCATGCTGGCGCGGCCGTCAGGGTTGTGCGTGAGCCGGACGTGAAGGCGTGACTCGACGACTGGCAAGACCTCAGATTCGACGAACTCCGCATATCGTCCGGACATGGTGTCGTACTCGAGGCCGCGCTCGCTGCCTTGCGCGTCGCCTCCGCCGTTCGAGATGGAGATGGCAATTACGGCTGGAACCCGCTTTGCCGCGATGAGATTGTCGAGCGTCGTGAACAAAAGAGGATCCGGACCGTCGGCGCCCACGATAAACGGAGCAGCGGTGCCCGCAACGTACTGCTTCGGAACGTATACCGTCACACGCCGCGTGTAAGGGGAAGGATGGCTTGTGGTGACGATCAGCTTGGCGGGGTTATCCGGATCCGCCGTGCCGAAGGTTCCGGGGTCGCGTGCAATGCCGGGATAGTACCGGCTGTCGACAGAGCTCAGGGTGAACTCCGAGATGTCTCCTTTGGGCGTGTCCGCGCGGCTCAGTGATTCGGGTGCCGGGGCATGTGTGGGCCCGAGGATGAAGTTGCCGTCCTGGTCAGACTGCGGCAGAGCGCCGTCGGGTAGCTCCTTCGCTGCGGGGAAGCTGGGAGACTTAGGATCACGGGTGGGCGGCACAGGACGATTTGGCGCCGCCTGTCCAACGCCTTGTACCGACGTAACAGAGATGCTGAGCATAAAGGCCGCGAGAAACAAGACATGGGAATAGCGCATAGAGGTACTCCTCGCACCTTCCAGCGTGCGAATGATCTCTGTTAGGTGAGAAGGCGTCAAACTCTGATGATTGGTTTCGCTCACAGAGTCCATTCAATCACTCTTCTCAACCTGTTCCGGCACCTTGCGAAACACACGGTTGAATATCTCGTGCGCTAGATCACAGCTCTCTTCGATTGCGTGGCGAGTCGGGATGACACGCACGCTCACTTGCCGCTCTCTGGCGAGACGCAGGCCAGCGATGATGCAAGCGCCGAAGTAGATGAGGCTGCGATTGGGGCGCGGCATGTTTGCATCGGGGTCGAACACGCTTCAGAGCTTAGGCGAATGGAAGGCGAAAGTCTAGGGTGATGCTGGGCGGCGGGATCTTGTAGTCGAAACGATAGAATCAATCGCGACACCACCAGCGCGAGGACAGTGCCATGCGACGTACCAACGTTGAAACAATCATCGGCTTGTTGTTTGTCTCTGGCTACTTGATGTGGACCTTCTTGCACTGGCATCAGCGCGCGACGCGGGTCACCGATTGCTTCGTGTTCCTCGGTGTTGTGGGTACCTTGCTTCTGGCACATGCTTCCTATCGAAGGCCTGTCAGCATCTACCGCTGATCCCGCAAATTTTGCGCTGTGGAATGTCAAGCGACGCGGCGCGATATACACCCAGATCGAACTGCGAAAATGCTCGCGCACTGCGGGGTGGAGGCCCAGGCGCAAAGGCCAGGCTCTCCGGGGTGTAGGGGGTCGCAGACGGCGTTATTCGACACCATCCTCGACATTTGACACGCCAGTCAAGCGGCACATCGTAAGTTGTTGATTTTGGTAGCGTTACCGGGGCTCGAACCCGGACTCTTCGCCTTGAGAGGGCGACGTGTTAACCAGTTACACCATAACGCCACTGGGTGCCGTGTTCCGGCTGGAGGGC
>CAZZVI010000162.1:0-7766 GCA_964657335.1 uncultured Terriglobus sp. | reverse complement strand
TCGGCCGCGGCGGTCGGCTTGCCGTCCTTGTAGGCGGCTTTCACCGGCGGTCCCAGCAACTCGTCTTCGGCATCGGGCTGTTGCGCCAGCACGCCGCGCACCAGCACAGCGAGACGCCGTGGCGTGGAGTAGCACTCGCTGCTGTGGTGCGCATCGAGCAGGCGCTCGCGCCGCAGCAGCTCGACGATGCGCTGCGACAACTCCGCTTCGGCGCTCGCGAGCATGCGTGCGGGTACTTCTTCCAGGCCAATTTCAAACAGAAAGTCAGACATTACGCAGATGCCTCTTCCGACGCGGCGACGCGCTCGCCCTGCATCGCGTATGCCTTCGCAACGCCGACGATCAGCGTTCGAATGCGCGCCATCACGCCGACACGCTCGGTAACGGAGATCGCGCCGCGCGCGTCGAGCAGGTTGAACAGGTGCGAGCACTTCAGTGCAAGCTCATACGCGCCGAGAACAGGGAAGCGCTTCAGCGTGATGGCAGAAGCATCTTCGGGCAGATCCTTCGCGGCCTGCAGCAATGCGAGGCACTCCGCTTCATACGCGTTCAGGTGTTCCCACAACCGCGATACATCGGCATGGTCGAAGCTGTAGGCAGAGAACTGCTGCTCCTCCTGCAAGCGGATGTCGCCGTAGGTCGTGACGCGTCCGGTGTCCGGCTCGCGCGCCCACACGATGTCGTAGATCGAATCGGCATCCTGGAGGAACTGCGTGAGCCTCTCAAGACCATAGGTGATCTCGCCGGAAATCGGATCGAGGTCGAGGCCGCCGCACTGCTGAAAGTAGGTGAACTGCGTGATCTCCTGGCCATCCATCATCACCTGCCAGCCCACGCCCCAAGCGCCGCCAACTGGCCACTCCCAGTTGTCTTCTTCGAACTTGATGTCGTGATCGCTCAGCTTGATGCCGATGGCCTCGAGGCTCTGCAGATACAGCTCCTGGATGTTTGCCGGCGGCGGTTTGAGGATCACCTGGAACTGCGTGTGTTTGTACAGGCGATTGGGGTTGTCGCCGTAGCGTCCATCGGCAGGGCGGCGCGAAGGCTGCGCGTACGCGATACGGACCGGCTTCGGTCCAAGCACGCGGAGAAAGGTGTCCGGCGACATGGTGCCTGCGCCCACCTCGATGTCATACGGCTGCTGCAGAACGCAGCCACGCTCTGCCCAGAAGCGTTGCAGGGCGAAGAGCAGTTCCTGGAAGGTCATGACTGCTGCGGGTTCTGCAGTTTGTGGAATCTCAGCGGCTTCTGCAACAGCAGACATCAAGGGAACGTGCTCCTTCGGCGGTCCCCTCAGTTTACAGGAGCGTACGCTCGCATCGGTCTGCGCGACAGCTTAGCGGCCGGTGTGCTTTGCCGCTGATGCTTTCGGAGCCTTTGAGAGGTTCTCTGCGAGAAACAGCCCGGACTTGTTGGCGCTGACCAGGTCGATGTCGCCATCACCGTCGATATCGGCCGCGACGGTCTGCACGCCGCCGCCCATGCGTCCGCCGTAGTCCACGATGTGCCGTATCCACTCGACGCCGCCGTTGCCCGGCCCGCGCGGAGTGTTGGGCGTGGCGGCGACCTTGCGCCACTCGTACCAATACAGGCCCACTGGCTCGCGCTCTCCTGGATCGGCTCCGTTGTGGGCGAAGTAGCGCTTGCCCGTAACAAGGTCGGGCTGGCCGTCGCCGTTCATGTCGATGAGTTGCGAGGCGTGCGCCTGCGACCACGAGCTGTCGATGACATGCTGCACCCATCCTCCGTCGGCGGTCTGCTCATACCAGGCAACGCCGTAGTCGTGGGCCATGCCTGTCAGCAGGTCCTTGCGGCCGTCGCCGTTGATGTCGAGCAGGTACATGTAGCCGAACTGCGCAGCCTTCGCCGGTGCCGCTTCGGGTGAGCCGGGCTGCGTGCCCGCCGGAGGAATGTGCTTCCCTCCCCAGTCCGTGGGATGGAACACCCAATCGCCGCTGGCGTGGACGTCTGCCGGAGCCTCGAGCCATCCCTTCGGCGTAAGGATGTCGTTGCGACCGTCGTTGTTCACGTCACCGACGCCGATACCGTGACCGAAGCTGCCTTCGGCGATCACGTGCTTGATCCACTTACCGTTCTGCAGCTCGAACCACGCAGCCGGAACGCCGGGGCGATCGAACTCCGGAAGGAGGGCATCGGGCTTGCCGTCGTTGTTCAGATCCACGAGGAATGCGAACTCGGTGGGTCCGCTGTTGTCGATCTCCGTGACCTTCCATGGACCGCCGGCTTTGCCGGGGTTCTTGAGCCACACGATGTTGTGCGCGAAGTAGCTGCATTGGATGATGTCGACCCAGCCGTCTCCATCCACATCCATCGCAAGGTCGGCGAAGTTGTCAATATAGCCAGAGCTATAGTCGATCTGCCGCAGCGGGTGCTTGATCCACTTCGGCGCTTCGTACCAGTATTCGCCCGCGATGATGTCCAGCCTGCCGTCCTGGTTGACGTCGGCGACTGCAACCGTCTCGCCGTAGCCCGGATCGATCATGGTGACGTGAAAGGCAATGTCTGCCGGGCGACTGGCAGCGTCCATCGCTGCGACGCAAAGCGCACCGACGAAAAGGGAAGCGAAAAGCCACTTACGCACGGGTTCACAGCCTCACACAACAGTTTCGCGATTCGCGGTGGATTTTAGCGGCTGCGCGGAGGAGATGTCATGCAAGTGTCGAAACGTCCGCCTTTACTTCGAGAGCGTGACGTCGTATACGGAACTGTCGTGGTAGTCGGTGAGGTGCTGTCTGAGGCGGACTAGGGTCGCTCCATCCGCTACGAGTTTGCGTAGCAGCCAGTCCTCCGGGTAATCGATCGTGCCCAGCACATAGAAGTGCTTGTGGACCTGCGTGAAGTGCTGGAAGGTATCGACGTTCGACCGGAACTGAAACATCTGCTTCTCCAGCGCCATGGATTCGAAGATCGTCGCGTGGGCATACTGCACCGCGAGATCGCCGCCCGTGAGATACCAGGTGCGCGAGAGGATCCCGGGAGGCTCGCGGTAGTTCATCTCGACGAAGGTCAGGCCTGAGGCATCCACGATGGGCAGGGACGCATCAGGCAGCAACTCCAGGTGAGCTGGACCGGTGACCGGCTCGGTGTGGCGGAAGACACTTCCGCTGATCGCTGCGCGCGCGGCAGAGGTAAGCCGTCCCGAGAGCAGAAGGACCAAAACCGCGGCGATGAGTGCGGCGGCAGGATGGACACGGGCACTCCACTGAAAGATCCCGGCAACCAGCATGGCCAGTCCCAGGCAGGCCAGCAGCCCGTAGCGATTGAAGAAGGATGCGTGCTGCAACATCAGGCGAAGCATAAGCATCGCCGGCAGAAGGTACAGAGCGAAGGCGGCGGCCCATTCCGGAAGGGTAAACGTCAGGTCCGCGGGACGCGGAACTCCCCTGTTCTTGCGGAGGAGGATCACAATCGCGATCGCGAGCCAAAGTGCGATCCCTCTGCGGCTCAGGATATGCGCGTAGTAGGAGACGATGGTGAACAGGTGAGGCTGAAAGGCAGGCGGGAAGAGCGAAGAGCCATGATCGCGAACAAGCGGCGCGTACAGCAGAGTCACCGCCAGCGGAGGTAAGAGCGCGGCGCTGCGCATTGAACTGAGGCGACGACGTTGAAGCGCCAGAACACCTTCCGCGAGCACAATGGTGAGCCAGCCTAACAGACCGAAGACATGGCTTAGCAGAAGAAGACTAAGCGCCACTGTTAGCAGCAGATCGTGGCCCCACGACGGCCGGCCTTTTGCCTCGGCGATGGTGGAGTTTTGCCAGGCAACAAGAGCAAGCGCCGTGAAGCCGAGCATCAGCCCGTACGGGCGCGCCTGAATGGTAGCCTCGACGGCCGAGGTGGCCAGCAGCAGGGAACACGCCAGCACGCCGGAAGAGTTTCCCGCACGCCGCCCAACAAAGACGAAGGTCGACGCAAGCGCCAGCAGAAAGCCGAGCATCTCCGGCAGACGGCACTGCAGGGTACCGGCTCCGAAGAGGCGGAAGCTTGCCCTCGTCAGCAGGTACGACAAAGGCGGGTTCAAGTCCACCGTGCTTATCTGCAGCTGGAGATCATGCAGCGTCTTCGCTTGAGAGATTGCATAGGTGAACAGCTCGTCATGCCACATGGGCGAGGTGAGCGAAATCTGGAGCGCCAGGAAAACGTCCAGGAGCAGCACAATCGTAAGCAGCAGAACCGGATGGCGGTCGCCGCGGTCCAAGGTTCGCAACATCGCATCCCACGTGCGGACTAGGGCAGTTGTCGAGACTTTGGGACTAGGCATTGTCTACCGATGTCTGTACTGAGGAAGAGATCCCGGCACCGCGCTTGGGATTGCCGCGGTGCAGGACCGAGCGTGCGCTAAGCCAAAACTTTCAGTCCGGCCTTCACCTGTGCGACAAAGCCTTCCGTCACCTCTGCAATGTAGTCCAGCATCTCCGGAGTCAAGCCGGGGAAGACGCCGAGCCAGAGCACATGGTTCATGACGAAGTCGGTGTTCTTCAGATCGCCCACCACGCGGCATTCAATGCCCTGGTAGGCAGGCTGGCGCAGCAGGTTGCCGGCGAACATGAGCCGTGTGCCGATCTTTTTCGCGTCGAAGTGACGGACCAGTTCCTCGCGCGTAAAGGGAGCGTCCGGGCGAACCGCGATCGGAAATCCGAACCAGCTTGGGTCGGAGTTGGGCGTCGCCTCCGGGAGAATAAGGAACCCTTCGAAGGGTTTGAGCGCGGCCTTCAGGTAGGCGAAGTTCTCCTTGCGGCGCTCGATGAAGTGGGGCAGTTTGCTGATCTGCGAGACGCCAAGGGCAGCCTGCATCTCCGTCGCTTTCAGGTTGTAGCCGATGTGAGAGTAGGTGTACTTGTGGTCATAGCCACAGGGCAGCGTACCAAGCTGCCAGTCAAAACGCTTACCGCAGGTGTTGTCCACGCCGGGTTCGCACCAGCAGTCTCGACCCCAGTCTCGCCAGCTCTCGATTAGTACCTGCAGGGCGGGCTTGTCGGTCAGCACCGCCCCGCCTTCGCCCATCGTGATGTGGTGGGCAGGATAGAAGCTGACAGTGGCAATGTCGCCGAAGGTGCCTACCTTCTGCCCCTTCCATGTAGAGCCGAGCGCGTCGCAGCAGTCTTCCACCAGCCACAGGTTGTACTTCTTGCAGAAAGCCGTGATGGCGTCCAGATCGAAGACGTTCCCAAGTGTGTGTGCGATCATGACCGCCTTCACCCTGGGCGAATACGCCTGCTCAAGCTGAGAGACGTCGATCTCATAGGAGGGCAGCGTTACATCCAGGAACACGGGAACCAGACGGTTCTGGATAATCGGATTAACCGTTGTGGGAAAGCCAGCGGCGACAGTGATGACTTCATCGCCGGGCTTTAGCTGCCGATCGCCGAGCTTCGGTGAGCAAAGGGCTGAAAGCGCCACCAGGTTGGCCGAGGAGCCGGAGTTGACCAGCGAGGCCGAGCGGACACCCATAAAGCGCGCAAGCTTCCGCTCGAAGTCCTTTGCCCAGCGGCCGGTGGTAAACCACGCGTCCAGGGCGCTTTCCACGACGGCGCACAGATCCTCTCCGTCAATCACCTTGCCCGAAACCTGCACGCCGGACGTGCCGGGCACGAAGTCTTTCGCGGGGAAGGCTTCGGCGTGGTACTGACGCGTAAGTTCCAGAATGTCTTGACGAAGTTGCGCTGCGGATGCTGGCATAATGCCTAAAGGATACAAGACGAAACGGTGAACACATTCAACGGGTTGCAAGCCTCAGCCGGTCACTGGAAATTGCCGGGGCTGCGAGTGTTCCTCCGCAATAAAGGACCGAAAGCATGAAGGCAGTCATTCTGGCCGGCGGGCTGGGCACGCGCATCTCTGAAGAAACGTCGGTCCGACCCAAGCCGATGGTTGAGATCGGCGGTCGCCCCATTCTGTGGCACATTCTCAAGATCTATTCCCAGCACGGTATCAACGACTTCATCATCTGTTGCGGCTACAAGGGTTATGTCATCAAGGAGTATTTCGCAAACTACTTCCTGCACACCTCTGACGTGACCTTCGACATGCGGACCAACGCCATGACCGTCCACTCTTCGGTCGCGGAACCATGGAAGGTCACGCTGGTGGACACCGGCGACTCCAGCGGCACCGGCGGTCGCTTGCGCAGAGTTCGCGAATACCTTACGCCCGACGAACCCTTCTGCCTGACCTATGGAGACGGAGTGGCAGACGTCGACATCACGGCGTTGATCCAGTTCCACAAGAGCCACAACAAAGCCGTTACGCTGACCAGCGTGCAGCCGCCGGCGCGGTTTGGCGCGCTGGGGTTAAAGGACACCCAGATCTACTCGTTCCAGGAAAAGCCTGTGGATGAAGGCGGGTGGATCAATGGCGGCTTTTTTGTCCTGAATCCTTCCGCAGTCGATGCGGTCACCGATGACTCGCAGATGTTCGAGCGTGAGCCCATTACTGAGCTGGTAAAGCAGGGTGAGGTGCATGCATTCTTCCATCACGGGTTTTGGCAGGCCATGGACACGCTCCGCGACAAGCATCACCTGGAAGACCTGTGGCAGAAGGGCAAGGCTCCGTGGAAAATTTGGTAAGCTCCGCGGCTGCACGCACGAGCGCATGGGCAGGGCGGCGAATCTTCCTGACAGGGCACACCGGCTTCAAGGGCGGATGGCTCGCGCTCCGGCTTGCAAGTCATGGCGCCACGGTGCGAGGGTATTCGCTTGATCCAGGCACTTCGCCCAGCTTCTTTGAAGAGGCGCGGATTGGTACCGTGATCGAGGACGTTCGTGGTGACATCCGTGACGGGGCATCGCTGGAACGTGCGATTCAGGAGTTCTCGCCAGAGGTGGTGTTCCATCTCGCGGCACAGCCTCTCGTGCGATATTCCTATGTCGATCCCATCCTGACGTATGAGACCAATGTAATCGGCACGGCACGGGTGCTGGATGCGGTTCGGCGAACGCCGTCCGTGCGCGCCGTGGTCTCTGTCACCACAGACAAGTGCTATGACAACAAGGAGTGGCTGTGGGGATATCGGGAGTCCGATCCGCTGGGCGGCTACGACCCTTACTCCAGCTCCAAGGCATGTGCTGAGATGGTTTCGGCTGCCTACCGCCAGTCGTACTTTCCGATCGACAAGCTGCCGGAGCACGGGGTTGCCGTAGCCACCGCGCGTGCCGGCAACGTGATCGGCGGTGGTGACTGGTCTCAGGACCGGCTGCTGCCGGATCTCGTCCGCGGCTTTCTCTCGGGCGAGCCCGTTGCCATCCGCCGGCCCGGAGCAATCCGCCCGTGGCAACACGTGCTTGAGCCGCTGCATGGCTACCTCACGCTGGGCGAAAAACTGATTTCGAGCGATGCGGCCCGCTACGCCACTGCCTTCAACTTCGGTCCCGCGGACGAGGACGCCCGGCCTGTCGGGTGGATCGCGGACCGCATGGTGAAGACGTGGGGCGACGGCGCATCGTGGTTTCGGGACGGCGACCCGGGCCTGCACGAGGCGGGTTTCCTGAAGCTGGATGCGAGCCGGGCACGGGCGGAACTCCGGTGGAAGCCGCGGCTGCACCTTGCCGATGCTCTCGACTGGCTCGTGGACTGGTACAAGGCTCAGCACCGCGGCGAGGACATGCAGGCTTTCACATTGGGACAAATTCGAAGGTACGAAGATCTGGCGCTCGCCGATGTCTGACACCGGACGCTATACTGGCAACGTTTGAACCAAGGCCGACTGGACACAGATGAATCATCGGGAACGCAAGATGCTCGACCTG
>CAZZVI010000161.1:0-7787 GCA_964657335.1 uncultured Terriglobus sp. | reverse complement strand
CCGTCCTTTTTCGGCATGGTGGCCATGCCGCAGGCGCAGCACGGCCCGGTCCGCCCGTATCAGGAGCGGCCGCAGACGCAGCCGCTGTCATTCCAGTTCGCCTATGATCCCGCGCATGACGACGGACGCTTCTTTCCGTTGATCGCAGCGGTATCGGACGCATCCGTAAGCGTTCCGGCAGTGCTGGCGCCCGCCGCACGCTATGCGCTGCTCATCAAGCTCGTGCAGAAGGCGGCCTCGCTGCAGGCGAGTTATCGCTCCACCGCGGACAACTTCGATCGTTTCTTCGACACTCGCCTCACGGTCGACACGCCTGATCCTCACTTCAACGAAGCCCTCCGATGGGCCGAAATCGCCATCGAGCAATCGAAGGTAGCGACCGCCGACGGCGCCGGCCTGGCTGCGGGATGGTTCACCTCGGGCGACTCGGCAAGGCCGGGCTTTGGCTGGTTCTTCGGCCGCGACACCCTGTGGACACTGTATGCGGTGAACCGCTACGGCGACTTCGACCTGAGCCGCCAGGCCATGGACTTTCTGCTGTCGCACCAGCGCGCCGATGGCAAGATGATGCACGAGTATTCGCAGACAGCCGACACGGTGGACTGGGCAAGCCTGCCCTATCCATACGCATCAGCAGACTCGACACCGCTGTTCGTCATGGCGATGGAGGACTACGTCCGCACCAGCGGCGACGTCGGTTATCTGAAGCAGCACTGGGACAACGTCAAGCGTGCATACGCCTTCACCCGCGCTCACACCACCAACGGCGTCTACGACAATGTGCAGGGCTCCGGATGGATCGAGGAGTGGCTGCCGAAGAAGCCTTACCAGGAGATCTACCTGGCAGCGCTCGATGGGCAATCCAGCGACGCGATGGGCCGCCTCGCGCTCCTGATGAACGATTCGCTTCTCTCCTCCGCCGCGAAGAGCACCGCGGCGATGATTCGCGGCCGGATAGCCGACTTTCGCGGAACGGACGGCATGTATGCCTTCAGCCGCAACGCGGACGGCACCTTCGACACCGTGCCGACCATCTTCCCGAGCGTCGCGTGGTGGACCGGACGGCTCGCCCTGCCGGATGCGGAACCGATGCTCTCCGCCTGGGCCGGGCACACCTTCAGCACCGACTGGGGCACGCGCTCCGTACCGACGACCGCGAGGATTTACGACCCGGTCAGCTATCACATCGGATCGGTATGGCCGCTTTACACCGGCTGGGTCTCGATGGCGGAGTTCCGCGCAGGCCATAGCCTTGCGGCCACGCAGCACCTGATGCAGAACGTCAATTTGACCTGGCTGCAGGACCCTGGAGCCGTGACTGAACTGCTCTCCGGCTTCGCTTACGAGCCGCTCGGCCGCAGCAGCTCCCACCAGTTATGGTCGTCGGCAATGGTGCTGTCGCCTGCGATCGGCGGCATGTTCGGCCTGCAGCCGGATGCGCTGCAACACACGCTCGTCGTCGCCCCGCAACTCCCTGCGAACTGGGACGCTGCGACGGTTCACAACCTGCGCATCGGCAGCGACCGCTTCGATGTGACGTTCACGCGCACTCATGGTGTGTTGCAGGTCGATGCACTGTCGCAGGAGCCGACAACGCTGTGCCTGACCCGCTCCACGAAGGAAGAGTCTGCATGTAAAGCAACACCGCAGACACACCATCGCCTCACCGTCCCGCTGCCTGCGATCGAGATGGTGCTGCCGCCCGAGACCGCGCTCGAAGGCGGCCGGACCGAAGGCTTGAAGGTGCTCGCGCAGAAAGCGGACGATCGCTCGCTCACGCTCGTCTTCGATGTGCCGGCAGGACGTGATTGGAACATCAAGCTGCGCAGAAACGCCGACGTCAAGACGCTGACGGTAACCGGCGCGGAAGCAAGGGAGGACGGCTTCGTTCTGCATGGGCCGGAAACGTCGATGGCATCCGCCGATACGTACAAAACGGCCACGGTGCAGGTTCACTGGTAAGTGCCGATAAGTTCCTGTGCCCGACACTGCCCCCGTCGGTTTTCGGGAGAAGAGGCATGATCGACTCCCTGAAGACAGACACGATCGCTTCACGCGCCCGAACTCCGGTGAATGCTCGTCGGTCCGTCTCATTTAGCCAGGAATCTTTCCGCTTTGTCGCATCTGTACTATGCGCGTTTCGAGCTTGTTCGCGACCATTGTGCATGGCAAACACAAGGAGCACTCGACGTACATTTCTGCTGACTGGCATCGCTGCTGCGGCGACCGCGCAGCCAGTAGTTGCGGAAGGCTCAAAGATGAGACAAGTTTCAGCGGTAACAACGTTCCTTCGTGACTGGGACGCTGCATGGGCAAAGCATGACGCCGCATCCATCGCGGCACTGCACACAGAAGACTCTGTCACCGTCAACCGGTTCGGCACCGTCGTGCGCGGAAGATCTGATCTGGAGAAGGCATTAGGCTTTCTGCACGGAGCCGGCGGCCCATTTCACAACTCCGTCTTTCCGGCACTGGAACTCATGATTCAGCGGACGGTTGCACCCGGCGTTCAGGCAGTCCAGGCGAAGTGGCAGAACCCGGTGATGAAGCCCGATGGCAAGATCGATCCTGCATCGATCAACGACATGATTGTGACCTTCGTTCTGCTGCAAGGTGCATCCGGCTGGAAGGCAAGTGAGGTCAATCTTGTCAATGTAGAAAAGATGGACCTTCCGTTCTCGAACCCGAACCAAAAGCCCCGGTAAACTGTCGCCATGCTTCACGTCGAGACAATCCGGCCGCATGCTTTGCTAGCGCCTTATGTCCGTGCGTTCGTGCAGCGGGACTTCCAGATGCGCGGGTCGGAGGTGGTCGAGCCGGTCATTGCCCGGCTTGGCATGATGCTGGAGTTTCAGTTCCGCGATCCGTACAGGATTCCAAGTTTCGGCGACGACTCTGAAAATCCTTGTTCCCCCATCACCGTGATCGGCCCGGTGAGCCGGCGAAGAGTTCGTCTGATCGTGCGCGGTGATGTAAGCGCGTTAGCGGTTATCTTTGAGCCCGCAGGCTTCCATCGGATCTTCGGCGTGCCGGCATATCCTCTGGCTGAGAGAGGTACAGAAGGGCATGCGGTGCTGGGGATGGGCGTCTCCCGGCTTTATGAAGAGCTCGGAAATGCAACGGGCTTTCCACGGCGGGCGGCCCTCCTGAACGCTTTCTTCTTGCGGCGGCTTCAAAGATCAGGGAACAAGCCCAGCATGGTTCACGCCTTCCGCACGTTCCTTGAAGATGGCAGTCGCAACACGGTAGCCCACGTGTCGAAACAAACAGGCATCAGCGTGCGCCAGTTGGAGCGAAAGTCGCTGGAATACTTCGGCGTCTCTCCCAGGATGCTGGCACGGCTTTCTCGTTTTCAGCGAGCGCTGACCCTGGGCACAGGAGAGGCCGACTCGTGGCTGCAGGTCGCGCACGCTGCGGACTACTACGATCAGATGCACATGATCCGCGACTTTCACGCCTTCGCCGGCGCGCCGCCTGCGAAAGCCATCGCGACCATCGAGCCGTATCACCTCATCCACTTTCAGCGTCGCGGCGTCGGCGCGATCGGCTCCAGACGATGATGCGGCTTGCTCAAGACTAGCCGCCAGGCTGACTGCCGTACTGCTCGTCACTGACCGGCTCCAGCCAGTCCACAACCTTGCCGTCCGGCGCTGCCGCCTGGATCGCGATGTGACACATCGCCACCGTCGCGGACGCACCGTGCCAGTGCCTTTCTCCCGGTTCGAAGAACACCACGTCGCCGGGCCGAACCTCTTCGCGCTCGCCGCCGTCGCGCTGCACCCAGCCAAGGCCCTGCGTGATCAGGAGGGTCTGTCCGAGCGGGTGCGTGTGCCAGTTGGTGCGCGCGCCGGGCTCGAACGTAACGGCTGCCGCAGCGACGCCGCGGCCTCCATCCGCCGGAAACAGCGTATCCACGCGAACCGTGCCGGTAAACCAATCCTTCGGTCCAGGCGTGGATGGCGTGGAGCCTGCTCGTGTGATCTTCATCTTGATGTTCCTTTCAAGCGCTCCTCCGCATGGTATGGGCAGCCACTCTTTGTACAGTAAGGTGATGAGCAAGCCGTGCAGTTCTCCGTTGAGATGCGCACAAATCGCCACTCCGATTCTGACTGTCGCGCTGGCGTTGCTGGTGTGCGTCGATCCGGCGTCTGCACATGCACAGGGAGACAAAGCAGAGAAGCTCAGCTTCGATGTTGCATCCATCCGCGAGAACAAGGCGGGCAATGAAGACGTCAGCAGCAACGTGCCGCTTGGACCGGGTGACGTTTACTCGCCGACAGGCGGGCTGCTCACCGTGAAGAACATGCCGCTGATGAACTACATCAGCTTTGCCTATCGCATGACGAGCGCGCAACTCACTACCTTTACAGCGGCAGTTCCGGCCTGGGTTGAACATGACCGGTTCAACCTGCAGGCGCGCACAGAAAAGACGGGCGTGACGAAGGACGAGCTGCGCCGGATGATGCGATCTCTGCTGGCCGAGCGGTTCGGCCTGGCAGTGCATTATGAAACCCGTGTGACACCCGTCTTCGCAATGCAACTGATCAAGCCGGGCCAGCCTGGGCCGAGGCTGCGGCCGCATCCAGCCGACGGCTGCTCCCGCGATTTTTCCGGGCCGAAGGAGTCCGGCATCGCACCGCCATCGGAGACGATCGACGGTGGTTTCCCCGCGACCTGCGGCGGTCTGTTGATGATGGGCGACAGCACGCCGACCCACTTCCACATCGGTGCGCGCGATATCCCCATAACGCTTATCTCAAACGCACTGCCCAGCTGGGGCGATCTCGGCCGTCCGGTCGTCGATCAAACAGGACTCACCGGCAACTACGATTTTGCGCTCGACTACGCTCCAAAGCGCAGCGATCCCCAGCCCGACGCTGGCGCTCCGGCAGAAGCGGAACAACCGGGCTTTCTCGACGCGCTGAAGAAGCAACTCGGCCTGAAGCTGGAAGCGCAAAAGCAGGGAGTGCAGGTGCTTGTGCTCGACCACATCGATCACCTGAACGAGAACTGACAGCGTCGCGAGCAGCGACCGTCTCACCTGATGACTGTGTTCGCAACGCAGTAAAATAAAGCCTGAAATGATGACCAACACCGATCCACGCTACACCGATGAGCACGCCGCCGCCGGCATCAACGAACCGATGCCAGACATCGAGACGTGGCAGAACCACTTTCGCTCCTACGAGATCCTGATTGATGACCCGGAGTTCACCAGCGTCTGCCCGCGTACCGGCCTGCCTGACTTCGGCCACCTGACCATTCGCTACATGCCACGCGAGCGCTGCCTTGAACTGAAGAGCCTGAAGGAATATCTCTTCTGCTATCGCAACCTCGGCATCTTTCAGGAAAACATCTGCAACCGCGTCCTCGATGACACCGTGAAGGCTTGCGACCCCATCTGGGCGGAAGTGAAGGGCGACTTTCGGCCCCGCGGCGGCATCAGCACCGTGGTCACGGCAACCTATCCGCGCCCACATGACCAGGTGTTGCCAACGCCTCGCGGGTGATATCCGCAAGCGCCAGATCGCGTCACTTCCACGCGACGCACGTAAGTCACGCATCGGACACTTGTATGAAGAAGATTATCCTTGGTGCTCTGCTCCTGACCTTCGCGACCAGCGCATTCGCGCAGCCGCGTCCGTGCCGTAACTGGCGTTACCGTCATCACCACCGCTACTGCGCGCGCTACCGCTAACCCGCGCAGCAACACAACGAACGCTCCCAGCCGGTAACTCGTCTGGGAGCGTTTGTGTTTGCGGCGAACTGCTATCCTCGGCAGCATGCCGAAGACAGCGACCGCAGCGAACACAAAGGCAGCGACTGTCGCGCTTGTCCTCCTCACGTCGCTGAACCTGGTCAACTACATCGACCGCTACATCCTGCCCGGCGTCCAGGAGATGGTGAAGTCTGAGTTCCACGTGACGGACGAGCGCATCGGCGCTCTGACCACGTGGTTCTTCATCACCTACATCATCGCGGCGCCCGCAACGGGTTGGCTGGGCGACCACTTTCCGCGCAAGCCGCTCATCGTCATCGGCGCTCTGCTGTGGAGCGGCGCGAACTTCTTCACCGCCACCGTGCACAGCTTCGACGCGCTGCTGCTGCGGCATGCGGCGCTCGGCATCGGCGAGGCGAGCTTCGGCATCTTTGGCCCCGCTCTGCTCAGCGACTTCTACGGGCCGGAGCAGCGCAACCGCGCGCTTACGGTCTTCAACATCGCCATCCCCGTGGGAGCGGCGCTCGGCTACAGCCTTGGCTCTGCCATCGCGGCATCGCATGGATGGCGCAGCGCGTTCTACGTCTCGGCAATTCCAGGATTGCTGATCGCGGTGCTGATCCTGTTCTTCATGCGCGAACCCGCGCGCGGTGAGACCGAGAGCAAAGCAGCAGGGAAGCGCTCCGGCGCGGTGAAGGACCTGCTGCACAACCCCGGTTACCTGACTGCAACGATGGGCTATGCGATGAGCACCTTCACCATCGGCGGCATCTCCGCATGGATCCCGAGCTTTCTGCAGCGCGAAGCGGGCATGAGCGGAGCGCACGCGGGTTTCGTTGTAGGAGCTATCACGGCAGTCACCGGCATCGCAGGCACGGCGCTCGGAGGATGGTGGGCGCAGCGATGGCTTAAGCGCGATCACCGCGCGCTGTACTGGGTCTGCGCTGCCGGGCCTGCGCTGTGTGCTCCGTTTGCTCTGCTTTGCTTCTTCGGCCCGCGCGCGACCATGCTGCCCGCGCTCGCGGCGGCGGAGCTTGCACTCTTCCTCGGCAGCGGGCCGGTCAACGCGGCCATCGTGAACGCAGTCAGCGCAAAGGTGCGGGCTACCGCGCTTGCGGGACAACTGTTCCTCATCCACCTGTTTGGAGACGTACCGTCACCGCGCATCATCGGGTTCGTCAGCGACCGCAGCAACCTGCGCTGGGGGCTGGGCGTGACCGTGCTGGCACTGGTCGCATCGTCCGCGTTTCAGCTTTATGGAGCGCGCTTCGCACCGGAGGAGAGCGATCCGAACGCTACGGCTGCCCCCTGACATTCAGCGTCCGTGGCCTGACGTTCAGTGTTTGTCGTCTTAGGTTCAGCGAAGACGCGCTGAAGGCGCGTGCTGTAATAGCCCAGGGCGAAGCCCTGGGTGGTGGAGGCGTGCGGATGCGGGCCGAAGGCACGCGCTAAAGCCCCGCTCTTGATCGCTCTTGAGGAAGGCAGCCGTTATGGCAAAGCTCACACGCAGACATCTTCTCGCAACAGCATCCGCAGCCGCCGCGGTGTCACTCGGCTCACGGCGTAGCCCCGCCCAGGTCGAGCAGGCTGAGGCGGACGAACTCAAGCTCTGGTACACAAAACCCGCAGCGCAGTGGGTCGATGCACTGCCTATCGGCAACGGACGCCTCGGCGCCATGGTCTACGGCGGCGGCGCGATAGAGGAGCCGATCGTTCGCGGCGTGTTGCAGGGCGAAGCTGCCGGTCCTGTACCGAGCGACCCGGCGAAGGAGACACTCCAACTGAACATCGACACGCTGTGGTCCGGCATGCCAGTCGACGGCAACAACCTTGACGCGAAGAACCATCTCGCCGCCATTCGCGAAGCAGTGCTTCAACACGCCGATTACCACAAAGCCGACGAGCTCTGCCGCAGGATGCAGGGGCTTTTCGCCGAGGCGTATCAGCCCATCGGCTACCTGCACATCGACTGCGCGCACACGGGCGAAGCAAGCGGCTATCGGCGCGAGATTGACCTTGCGTCTGCCATCACCGCAAGCCGCTATCGCGCGGACGGTGTGCTGTACGA